>NZ_KI260285.1 GCF_000468015.1 Ruminococcus callidus ATCC 27760
CCTGGTTTTTTTCTGCATTTGCATCGCCTCCTTGTATGAGAAATCCGTATCAATGACTAAATTTCGGATATTTACAAATAAATTGTTGGAATATAGCCGCAGTCCAATGTATAATTTTATTATAATCTATTACACCGCAGCTGTCAATACCAATTGATTCAAATTTTCTCCCCGGCAAAAACTCACAGATACTGCCGCAGTTCCTGCTCGTATGGTTCTTCAAAGATGCAGTCGTCAATGGTGATGGTTTTGTTGAAGTGGTCTATGGTGATGTAAAGTTTTGTGGACACTGTCATATATGGAAATGGTTCAAAATCAATCTCTCTTTCATATTTCACACTTTTAGATAAATCTGATTCTTCGGTAATACAATCGTAAAGCGGTGCAATTATTTGCCCGATGCCATCGAACCTCTTTCCTATTTGCTGTACTATGTTCGGATTGATACAATGTGCTGCTGCAATGCTTAATAATCTTCTTTTTACCAGATCATTGCAGTATAAAATCTCATATTTTCTGTTTACGATCAATGGAGAACGATATGGTTCTAAGCTCGGATTCTTCTGATGCAGCACCTGATTTACAGAATTTTTGAAGTTCTTCCAAAAATTTTCCTGCACCATCTTTTCGCACACATCCAAAAACGCATCACTAAACCAATCCATCAGAAAAACAAACTGCATTGTGTAGTTCGCTTTTCTGATATCGTCCAGCGTCTGAAGCTTACAGGAAAAAGTCTCCTGCATCACCAGCAGCATTTTCTTTTTGATGGCATTTTTGCAGTCTGTGATCTCTGGCGAACTGTGCATTTGCGCAATACAGTCCCAGGTAAACTGATGCAGGATCGCAGCAGAATGCATTTCTTTTCTGTCTTCCCTTTCCTTTCGCCTGGAATGGGGATCGTCAGACAATGATTTTACATTTCTGTCCGCATTATAGCTCTTGAAGATCGATGACATAGTTTTTAGAACCTTTTTTCCCTCCCAGTTGTAGGAGATCAGTTTTTGCTCAAACTGCAAACCATCATAAACGATCTTGAATAATAAACACCATTGGGTAACCGCTCTTTTCACATCATGAGAAGATGTAATCGGCTCTTCTATGTTTTTCATGTACTTTATGATCTTGGAAAATTCACCCCGGCTCTGAAAGAATTCCTTTCCCGGAATCTCAGGAGCGTACTTTGAAGTAATGCCCCGCCACAAGCACAGTTTGTCTTCGTCGCTGCCAAAACGCAAAAGCTCTGTAAACTCCTCAAAGGAGATCTCTTTTTTATAGAGTTCGTTCTTTCCAAACTCCTTCAGAACTCTTATATCCATCACACGGTCAGCCAACACTTTTTCCTTTGTATAGTCAAATGTGCCGAGGAGCATATCGTTGATCTCCGCTCTTTTTTGCGCAGTGACCAGCATAATAAAGAAACGTTCTTTCAAATTGGAGTATGTTTGCGGCTCTTGTGTTTCTGCTGTATCCGAATTTACTCCTTTTCCATTCTTTGGTGTAGAAAGAATGCGACTCGGATCGAATGCAATCTTTTCAACAGCATCTCTTTGCTTTTTCATCTCTGAGAGTTTATCCCCAAAAACATTGCCTGTACAAATACCTAAACAGAAAAACGCATTGATATGAAACCAACCGCTGTATAGCGCATCTACCGTCCACTCAATTTCATCTGCATTTTTCACAGACGCTTGGACATTCGTGTATACTGTGTCAAACGCCTCCATAATTTCATTGTTGTAATCATCATAATTATTGTACACATACATCCCTTTCGGGTTTGCGATAATATCCAGAACCTTGCATCGGCTCAAAAACTCCCGTTCCGGCAGTTCGGCATTTTTCGTCGAATATAAATATACGCCGATCTTTTCTGCAACGTAGATCTGTTCCAGCAGCCAGAGCTTGTCCGACCTTTCCTCCGGGCTGTCTGTTTCTTTGAGTTCCAGATCCAGGTTGATCTTATTTTTTATCTTTGGGATCAGTCCACCGGCTTTGTTCTTTTCGACATAATAAAAATGCCGCTTGATCTGTTCTATGGTGCTTGGACTTTCCTCTGCCTCGCCGTATTTGTCAGCGTGTTCCTGCCGGTACATATCATAAGAATCCCATATGTCTGCTATGGTGTTATACAGTTCTTCCATCGATGCCATACGGATGCAACCCCTTTTGTTTTACAAGATATCTATATCATACCACATATTCCGGGGAAAGAAAAGAGGATTTGAAAAAAACTGTTCTTTTTTCAGCTGCTTGGCAGCACTATAAATCTCTTTTCCAAAATTTTTTTACCTGGCACACGGCACAGCCCCAATTCTCCCACCCGCATAATTTTTACCCGGCACACGGCACAAGAGCGTCCTCCGAAAAAAGTCCGGACAATTTTTGTTCCCCTTTTTCCAAAAACGCATCGGAGAAGTTTGATTTTCGCCCAAACAGGAACTTTTCCGACGGCAATTTCAGAAAAGGAGTACAAAAACAAACGGGTTTTGATTTTTTTCTGTGCCGTGTGCCAGGTGTTTTTTGTTCGTTTTACGTTTTCCACCCCTCCCCCCCAGAGCGCCTGCAAAAAAATAAGAGCGTTTTGTCTGCATGAAATTTTCCGATGTGCTATAATGCTTTTTGGAAATACAGAACCGCCTGTGCCGTGTGCCAGGTAAAATGTATTTCAATAAAAAGTTTTTAGGAGGTCACTTATATGAACGGAATGTACGGAATGTCAACCGCAGAACAATTGATCGCCATAAATCACATGCAGGTAGCTGCAAATCATGCTGTGCCAAGCGGGGCAATGCCATTTCAGGAGGTTCTCAGAGTATATGGCGAAGATCAAATAACGGGTGTCGGAAGCTGCATAGATTACGAAAAAAGAAAAATAAAAAGAATCGGCAAGTTAAGAATTCGCAGTGTTCACCATTGCTATATCGTCAAAGACGGATACCGAAAAGAACTTTTATATGTCTTATATTCCAGTACAGACGACAACATCCATTCTGCGGTCGTTCCTCGTGACAAATTGGCAAGCAAGAATCTGTTGCCTCTGTTTGAATCTTTTCAATGGATGTGCAAAAGCAAGGCGATGGCAAACGATTATATTGCGTACTGCATTCGCTGTTTTCCCCCAAAAAGCACGCAATATTTTCCGGAATATGCCGGCTTTTCTTTCATTGAACAGAGTGAAAACAGCACCTCTATTCGATTTGACTGCAACAGAAAATGCTTTGACATGAAATTGCTGAAACACTGCTCCCCCTATTTCACCAAAAAAGTTCTTCCCAGTACAAAAGACCGCCCTCTCGGTATAAAGGGAATCTGCGAAAAGTACCTTGACACAGACAAAAAGATGATGCTCTTCGTTTTTTCCCTCTGCGGTCTGCTGAGTTCTTTTTTCCGGGAAGAGAAATACAGCATGGAACGTATTCTGACCATATCTGCACCTGATGCCGCATCGGAACGATTTGCGACGCTCCTCATGCAGATCTTCAACAGAGGCACAAAGCCGCTGACCCTCTGTTCCAACAAGAGTGCGGTGAAAATGGAACTGCTCCACGCAAAGGATGAAACCGTTATCCTGAGCGACCGCAGTATTATCGACGATGACAAAAAAAGAACGGAAATGCTGCAGCACATCCTAACGGAAAATGACAACATGGATTGTCAGCCCCATAATCTTGCGATTTTCTCCACCCATGCACAATACCTGCTTCCTCCGGAGAAAAAGATCTGTCTGACGCTGCCGGAAAATTTTGCCCCTGCTATGACAACGGAAGAAGAGGCGGAGATGTGTGATGATTTGAATTATCTCGTAAACTTCATCATATCCTGTATTTGTAAAAGCTATACCGTACTTCCAGGTGCATTTCGAGACGAGTTCCATGAACAAATAGATCTATACACCTCTTATTTCCAAGGCAAAAGCAAAGAAATGATTGCAGCTGGTGCATTACTGGATACCGTTTACTTTTGCGTGATAGCCTGTTTTCTTGAGTTCGACAGTCAGCCTATCACGATGTTGATTCGCTCCGTTTTATCCGATTCTCAGACAGTTTCCGGCACTTCAGAAGATGCGGTGTCAGAACAGTTTATTGCTGCGCTCAATGATGCAATTCGCAGCGGCAAGCTCAAGATCCTCCGGCACAGCAAGGAAATGGACTTCCAGGAAGGCACAAACCAGCTGATCGTCAAGGACAAGCTGCTGATCCTGGAAGAGTCTGCAATGGAGAATGTGCTGATCCCGTCTATGAGAACTGCCGACAACACCTGCCGCATTCTGAAATGCCTGAAAGCGTGCGAATATCTCCATGCCACCAAGAAAAACCGCTATCCTCTGGTGGTATATTCCCACCACAGAAGTCTGCGGCCTGCTCTGATCGCCCTGAAAAGCGACCGGATTCTGGATTCCGACGTGGAACTCATGATCGAGGAAAGCCGCTATGCAGAATGGTACAGCACAGCGCCTGCACCGGAGCATTTTATCCCCCTCACGGAAAACCGCATCGGCGGTGTTTCCTACCAGGTCTTTGACGAAAAACGCAAGGATAATATGCACTTCTTTGCACTGGGGAAAAGCGGCTCCGGCAAAACACACTGTCTCACCGAACGAATGGTGAGCCTGCAAAAGCTGCACCGTCCCGTTATTGTCTTTGATACCAGTGAATCCTTTACAGAAGAGGAGATACTGGAAAAGCTGTCTGTAGGCTGCGGTGAAACGGCAGAGAAGGAGGTTCAGGCGTATATCGCCGAGCATATCACCTTCCACCGCATCGAAGAGGACGGAATCCCCGTTGACCTGCTCAAACTGGGCGACTCCGGCAATGGGGAAGATACCATCCGAAAAATCGAGTCCATTGTGGAATCTCACAACCCCAATATGGGCAGCAAGCAGCAGGCAGCCGTGCATGCTGCCATCAGCGATATGATCCAGAAAGGCAATGTGGATATGGCATCTCTGTATGAGGTGCTGACCAGTGAACAGATCCCGTATGATCTGGCAGATCAGCTGGCGGATACGCTCTCCTTTTTCGTGAACTTCAAGGCAAACGACAGAGACTGGGGCGAGCTGATCGAAGAGAGCAAGGATATTATTATAAAGAAGCACTGAATAAAGTCGTCAAGCGGGCTTTATTCAGTGTTTCCTTAACTACGCTTTTGTTCAGCGTTTCCTAAGGAAAGCAATCGTCAGCAGCACTCTTTTACCAGTTTGTTATGTCCCTATGTTCCGCCCGAAGGCGGTTTTTCTATGCGGTCGACATGATCGTATCATCAGTACCTGGCACAGATTCACGATAATGATGTACAACTGCAAAATAAGAATATGACAAACTCCCTTGAAAGAGCAAGTAATTTATGGTATAATGATAACAGATTCAAAGTATTGGAAGGAGAACATAGTACAGCCGGCAATGTCAAATTTCAATACGCTGCAGCATCAAGATTTTGTCCAAACACAGTGAGAAAGGCGACATAATTTCATGTTAATTGAGATTTTAATTCTTATCATTATTTTTGCAGTTTTTCATTTTGTGTGTAAGAATGATCCCAGCACAAATAAAGTGAAATATCCTAAATTGTATCTTTGCATCGGAATTTTAAGCTTATCATTTTGGCTTTTCTTTATTATTTTAATGTTAATTGATAATGTGCCAATTTATAATATACCAATTTTTTGTTCGTTTGTATTAGCCGGAATGATCCTAATTTCAGTTATTATAATAATGTCATACTTTAATATTTATACGATATATGATGATGTATCATTTACGCATTCTAATTTTTGGAGAAGAAAGTGTACAATACATTATAGTGATATAAAAATTGTCTATCGAAAGAAACACGCAAAGTATCTAGTAGTATTTGAATCTGATGATGGAAGAATCACAATTGATTCCAAATATACAATTGGATATAGTGAATTCATTGAAAAAGTAAACAAAAATCGTTTCAAGGATTAGAAGCTGATATTGGTGCTTGCAGTCAAAGGCACTTTGTATCTATAGCATTTACACAAAAGATTGACAAAAGGTGTATATAGCCGCAAGAGTAAAACCGCCCAATGCAGTCTGATACACTGATTGTTTTAAGTGCATCATCAATAGCACCAGATAATTTATCAACTACACGAACTTTTTGTTTTCTAAGGGCGAAAACGGCAGTGTCCCGTTCCAAAGCCGTGCACACATCATCAACGCCTCCAACTACGACATTACCACGAAGATGCCGGATGCGGCATTTGATATGCGTAAGCTTGTGATCCCGTTCAAACACAGACTGACCGACAATGCAGAGCCCTTTGAGGTACTGATGGACAAGTTGGAGCGTGAGAAGGCAGCCATTGTGAGAAAGCTGATTCTGGCGTACAAGGCACTCAAGGACAACCACTACGAATTCAGCGACTCCGAAGAGGGCGAAAGCTATGACAGCTATGTGCCGCCCACGGCAGTCAGCCGCAGCACCAGCAAGTCTCTGGACTTCTTCTTTACGGCTTGTTATGTACGCACCGAGAACGACGATGACTACATTTTCACCGAGGATATGTACGCCGATTACAAGGAATATGCCCTGGATGAGAGCTACGCGTACTGCTTCCCGAACTACGATGCCTTTGCAAAGGCTGTCAGAGCGGAGCTACAGCTGAAATCCGGCCGCAAACGCAAAGACAGCGACGCCAACCCCAAGCGTTGCTACCTTGGCATCAAGCGAAAAGCACTGGTGACAGAAGAGCAGGCGGCGGAAGACTGAGTTTCCGCTCCGAAAGCACAAATCACCCGAATTTAAAATGATTTTTTACCCGATGGAAGGTGATCCATCGGGCTTTTTTGATGGTGCAGAAAATGCTGCTTTTTCGTTCCCCAGCGTGAATTTCTGCGAAATTGGCAGATGTTCCGGCGGGAAATTGACAATATGAACAGAAAAAATTAATTTTTCAGTGTTATTTTTTCGGTTTGTGAGCGTATTTGTCGAGGGATTTGCTTGACACTTGTGGGGGCGTGTGGTATAATTGTTTTATATAGGTGTAGGCAGATGTAAGAGGCGTTGGAAAAAGCTTTTTGGTTTGAAAAAACGTAGTATTCTGTCGTGTTTTATGGTGCTTTGCACAATGATAGGCTACAATTGGAGTTTGGAATCTAGAGGCGTTTTGTATTTAGATTTTGGCCCTGGTACAAAAATATCTTTGTGATGTCTTCCGGTTTTTTGTAGATGGGTTAAATAGAAAAAGGGGAGCATAATTTTGGAGAATAAAGCTACAATCATAATAGCTACGCATAAGAAGTATCAAATGCCAGCAGATAAAATGTACTTGCCTGTTCATGTTGGAGCAGAAGGGAAAAAGGATTCTGATGGAAATGATCTGGACTTAGGATATGTTAAAGACAATACCGGAGATAATATTTCCCTTAAGAACCCTTCGTTTTGCGAATTAACAGGTCTTTACTGGGCGTGGAAAAATGTTGACTCAGACTATGTTGGCTTGGCGCATTACAGACGCCATTTTTCTCTGAGCAAGAAGTCTAAAGATCCCTTTGATAATATTCTCACATACGATGAACTTGCACCGCTTCTGAGCAAATATAGAGTGTTTGTTCCCAAGAAACGGAAGTATTATATTGAAACGCTCTATTCTCATTATGCACATACACATTATGCAGAGCATCTTGATGTGACAAAAGAGATTATTGCCGAAAAGTACCCTGATTACACAGATTCCTGCAACAAGGTATACAAGCAGACCTATGGGTATATGTTTAATATGATGATCATGAGAAAAGATCTGTTCCAGAACTACTGCGAATGGCTCTTCAATATTCTTTTTGAGCTAGAAAAAAGAATTGGAGAATCTTCTAAAGAATTATCATTTTTTCAAGGTCGCTTTTACGGAAGAGTTAGCGAGATAATATTTAATGTCTGGCTCGACTATCAAGTAAAATCGGGTACAATAAGCCAAAAGGATATCAAGGAAATACCCTGCATTTACACTGAAAAAATTGACTGGAATCGGAAAGTAAAGTCGTTTATAGGTGCGAAGTTTGGGCATAAGAAGTATGAGGGGAGCTTTTGAACAAGGTTATGCGTATTTTGCATATTGTTAACGATTTATCCAATATTGGTGGAATTCAAAAATGGATTATGAACTATTTCGAATATATTGATCGTAATAAAATCGTTTTTGATTTTGCTTATCACAATAGTTGCGAGCCATTAAACCAATCTTTTGTTGATAAAATTTACAACTTAGGTGGTAATATAATTGAATTGCCTAAAATCTCTGTTTGTTCTCTCCAAGAAAACACCAAGATATTTCGAGAAGTGTTACATCGCGGGGAAAAATATAAAATTGTTCATTGCCACATGGCAAATGCTGCTTTTTTATATTTAAAAGTTGCAAAAGAAGAAAATGTACCCGTTAGAATATTACATAGTCATCAAAATAAAGCAGCTGATCAATTTTCGCATGTAGTCAGAAATATACCATTAATAAAAATGGGGCTGAAATATTCTAATTTAAGATTCGCTTGCTCCAGTTTAGCTGGAGATTGGTTGTTTAAAAATCAAAAATATCAAGTAATTCCTAATGCAATAGATCTTCAAAAATTTAATTATTCTGAGATTAGGCGAAAAAACATTAGGCAAAAAATGAATTGTGAAAATAAATTTGTTATCGGCAGCGTTGGAAGACTATGTGCACAAAAAAATTATTTTTTTGCAATTGATATTTTTTCTAAAATCAAAAAACTAAAACATAATGCTGTTTTCTGGATAATTGGAATCGGTCCATTGGAACAGAAACTGAAAGCATATGTAGAAGCACTTGATCTTAAAGAGAGCGTTATTTTTCTAGGGAGTAGAAATGATATATCAGATTTCTATCAAGGAATGGATGCTTTCTTCTTGCCATCATTGTATGAAGGCTTAGGTATTGTAAATATTGAAGCACAGGCATCTGGGCTACACTGTGTTGTTTCAGATGCTATGCCAAAAGAAGTTTTCGCCACAAATCTAATAGAAGCGCATTCTTTAGAAGCACCAAAAGATGAATGGGTGAATGCTTTTCTCGAAGTAGTTGATTCAAACATCAAAAGAAAAAGTAGTCTATCCTTACTACAACAAGCAAATTTTGATATTAAACAACAAGCTAAAAATTTAGAGAAATATTATCTTGATGCACTTGATGATACAAGGAGAATAGAAAAATGAAGCTATCAACATTTGATGCTCTAAAAAGAATACAAAGTAAGAACGCTGTTCAGTATGTGTGCATGGAGGGCGAAATATTAAAAAAATATCATCAGATCTTACTAGAAATAGCAAGTGATATTATATCTGTATGTGAAAAAGAAAAGATTGTATATCAATTATCTGGAGGAACGGCTCTTGGAGCAGTTCGCCATAAGGGTTTTATTCCGTGGGATGATGATCTAGATATTAATATTTTCGGCTCACAGTGCGATGAGTTTATAGAAAAATTTGAAAAGGACTTTGGAGATAAATATTGGGTAAACACCGTTAAAACACCTGGGTATTTTTCTATTGTTGGTTCCATAAAAATGAAAGGTACTGTCTCACGTGGATTTGAGGATAGTAATGATGAAAAATGTGGTATTGGTATAGATCTATTTAGAATTGAAAACACATTTGACAATTCTATATTAAGATTTTTTCATGGAGTTTTATGCATGGGATTTGGCTTTCTTCTCTCTTGTAGAAATTTTTATGAAAAAAGAAAATTAATGATGGAATTAGCCAATGATGATAAGGCGTTGAAGAAAGTCTTTCGCATAAAAATTAACATTGGTAGGCTTCTGAGCCTTATTTCATTAAAACATTGTCTGATAATAACTCAAAAGTGTTATGGTATGTGTAAAAACAACAAATCAAAGTATGTTACTATTCCAGCAGGTAGAAAACATTTTTTTGGAGAGTTATACAAACGAGATGGCATGGAAAATACCATTAAAGTATCGTTCGAAGGACATAATTGGGAAATTGCCAAAAATTATAACGATTATCTCACAAAGCTTTATGGTAATTATATGGAAATCCCTTCTGAGGAAAATCGAGAAACACATTTTCGAGTAGAATTAAAATTCCCAGATGAAAAAAAACACAAGTAACTATAAAAATTTGAATTTTAGATTGTTAGGAGAAATGAAAAATGACAGTAGCCTTATTAACAGCAGCGGGATCAGGTACAAGAATGGGGCAAGACATTCCGAAGCAATTTATTCATGTAGACAATAAGCCTGTAATTATTCATACTATGGAAGCGTTTCAAAAGCATCCAAGTGTTGATGCTATTATGGTTGTAACAATACCATCGTGGATTGAAGTTGTAAAAGCATATGCAAAGCAGTTTAACATTTCAAAACTACGTTGGGTAGTTGCGGGTGGTAAAACTGGACAAGAGTCTATTTATAATGGATTAAAATCTTTGGAGAATGAAATTCCATCTAACTCAATTGTAATGATTCATGATGGAAATCGTTGCATGGTTTCTGGAGAGATTATATCAGATAGCATTGCTACTTTTCATAAATACGGAAGTGCAGTTACTGCAATTCCGTGCGTTGAAGCCGTTTTTCGTAGTGATGATGATGGTATATCTTCCGTAGATTCAATCCCACGTGAACAGCTTTTTCGTACTCAAACACCACATACATATACATTAGAAAAATTGTTAGATGCACATAAAAAGGCAAAGGAAAAAAACATTACAAACACGGCTGCTACGTGTACGCTAATGCAAGCATTAGGAGAAACTGTTTATTTTTCCAAGGGATCTGAAGAAAATCTAAAGCTTACTACAATTGATGATATCATGATTTTTAAAGCTTTGCTGCATACAAAAAAGGATAACTGGTTAAAATGATGAGATACTGTGATTTATATTGGAAAGACGTAAAGAAAACAGTGCAAAACATTCCAGATATAACGCAGTTGTTCCATAAAAGTATTTGCATTACTGGTGCAAATGGTATGATATGTTCGGCAATTGCGGATATTATACTCTGGCTTAATTGCAATAAAAATGCAGGTATTCATTTGATTTTAGCTGGACGATCAAATGAAAAAATCAA
The DNA here is from genome assembly GCF_000468015.1 of Ruminococcus callidus ATCC 27760. GTDB lineage: Bacteria > Bacillota > Clostridia > Oscillospirales > Ruminococcaceae > Ruminococcus_C > Ruminococcus_C callidus. The sequence goes on from NZ_KI260285.1 coordinate 11,073, forward strand.
AAAACGTTTTTTAGGATTTGAAAAATTCTATACATTTGCTTTTTATGATGCTACACAATTTAATTCAATTTGCTTTCAAGCAGACTACATTATTCACGGTGCATGTAATGCGAATCCTGCTAAATACGTAAAAGAACCTGTAGAAACTATGCTGGCCAATTTTATGGGCCTGGACTGTCTGTTAAAATCAGCCGTAAAAAATAAATCTAATCGTGTTGTTTATATTTCTTCTAGTGAAGTTTATGGAAGCAAGTTGAAAGATCAACCTTATCAAGAGTCTGATTATGGATATGTAGATTTACTAAATCCACGTTCGTGTTATCCTAGTTCTAAACGTGCTTCTGAAACACTGTGTAGTGCATATACATCTGAATATGGATTAGATACTGTGGTTGTTCGCCCAGGACATATATATGGTCCAACAATTACAGATACTGATGATCGTGCTTCCGCACAGTTTACACGTTGTGCGGTGGAAGGAAAAGATATTGTGATAAAATCTGCAGGAACGCAGTTACGTTCCTACTGTTATGTTCTTGACTGTGCTTCTGCAATTTTAACTGTGCTCTTATCTGGAGAAAGTGGACAGGCTTATAACATATCAAATCCAAATTCGATTGTATCAATTGCACAATTAGCAAAAGCCTTTGCAGCAACTGTAGGGAAAAATGTTTTGTTTGAACAAGCAAACGCAGAAGAACAAAAGGGCTACAACAAAATGATGAATTCTTCGTTAGATAGCACAAAATTAGAAGCATTGGGTTGGAAAGCTTTATTTTCATTGCAAGAAGGTACAAGCAAAACAATACAAATTTTAAAAACATGTTAGTTTTTTGATAGAGAATCTATAGGAGGTGCGTATAAAAATGGTATATTACACAGGATATGAGGAAGCAACAAGAAATACAGCAGGTGGAAAAGCACCTGCTGACATAAAAAAATTGTGTGAAAAGCGAGGGTATTCATTTGTTAAAATATTGATGCCATCGCCAAATCTTCCAGCCATTTTGCAAAAAATATGGAAGTATAATTTTGCGAAAAAGTACTGGGAAAACTTGTGCAACACATTGAAAAAAGGCGATGTTTTTATTTATCAGCATCCATTATACGTTAAGCATCTTGCTGCTAAATACATCTCAAAGATAAAGAAAAATGGCGTAAAACTGGTTGTTTTAATTCATGACCTTGAATCCCTACGAAAAGGTATCGAAGGATTTATAAAAAACAATGGGCATATTAATGATGAGGTAGAACTTACTTTATTTAAAGAATTTGATGTGATTATTTGTCATAATGAAAAAATGAAACAATTTCTATTGGATAATGGTTTCCAAGAACACCAGATTGTTTGCCTTGAAATTTTTGACTATCTAAGCGATGCCGTATGCCGACCAAGAGAAAAAACACTACCGCCATCTGTTGCAATTGCTGGAACATTACATATTAATAAAAGTGGTTATATTTATAAGATCTTAGATAACATTCACAACAAAAACCTTGTAGTGAATCTTTATGGAAATTACTTTGATGAATCGCAAACAAATGATAGACTCGTTTACAAAGGCTCTTTTCCTCCGGAAAAATTGCCTTCTTGTATAGAAGGTGATTTTGGATTAGTATGGGATGGAAGCGAAGCATACACTTGTGCAGGAAATACAGGAGAATATCTTAAGTACAATAATCCACATAAGACGTCATTATACCTTTCCTCTGGACTTCCCGTCATTGTATGGACGGAAGCTGCCATTGCTGATTTTGTAGTAAAAAATAAAGTGGGTATTACTGTAAGCAGCTTGTTTGACTTGGAAGAAGCAATTTCACAAGTTACAAAAGAAGAATATGTTATAATGTGTCAAAACGCAAAGGGAATAGCGGAAAAATTGCGAAATGGATATTACTTTTATAAAGCATTAGATAAAGGTATTTCGCAATTGGAACCGAAAGAAAGTTAAAGATGAAGAAAATAGCATTATGCAAAGAATATAAAATCACATTTACACATGAAGTGTTATATCTAATCACTTTTTTTCTGTTTGCTTTTGTTCGTATTTTGGATACGTCCCTGTTGAATATTGACTTCCTATCAAATGTTGTATTTATAATTGTTTGCGCAACGCTCGCAGTGCTATGGATAACATACGATAAAGTTTCCGTTAAAAAACTTTTGTGCCAAATTATAATTATAAGTGCTTTTCTACTAGTCACAATCACAACAACTAGAAAATATTTATTGATTTATGCTCTTTTTCTCCTTGCTTCTAATTGTGCAGAATTTAAAAAAATTGTGAAATATTCACTGATTGCGACACTCTCAGCTACGTGTATCGTAATGATTGCATCGCAAATAGGAATTGTGCAAGATTATGTATTTGAAAGAGAAACAGAAATTGCACACAGCATGGGTTTTTCTTATTATAGTGCATACCCGTATATTTTAATGTTTAATATGCTATCCTATATGTATATTCGAAAGAAGTCAATTACATGGATAGAAATAGCGGTTCTGCTAATAATCAATCAAGGCGTGTATCATCTAAGTACCTTGCGGCTCACTTACTATTTAACATTTTTAATTATCATACTGTATTTACTTGTTGCTAAAATGAAACGAATCAGACTAAATCATAAAGCTTTCTATGTAGGATCATTTTTACTGTACCCACTCATGCTGTTTATTACAGTGTGGTCGTCGTTTCAATATACTCATTATAATTTATTTTGGAGAAAGTTAGATGATATTTTATCGGGCAGACTACGTCTTCAGCATAAGGCTTTTGATTTATATTCCGTTAAACTATTTGGTCAGTATATTGAAACAAATAATATGACCAACGGCGTAGTTGCACAACACAATTACTTTTATATTGATTCTGGATTTATATATTCAATTTTGGGATATGGAATTCTTTTGACTTTTATTCTTTTATTTATGTATAGTTTTCTTTTATTTAAAGCGTGTCAGCACAACGATAAAGTTTTAGCAATTTGGATTGTTTCCCTTGCTATTTTTACCGTTGTTAACAACACATGGTTAAATATACACTATAATTGCCTGCTTCTGCTGTTCCCTCAAATTTATTTTAAAGGAGGGAGAAATAGAAGAATATTTCAGATTCCAAAGAATGGGAGAAAAAACATATGACCAAAAAACGAAATGTAAATTTAGACGGATTAAAACTATTAGCATGTTTTGCGGTAATTGGACTTCATGTTTTTACCTATAATTATAATAATACCATTATTACATATATTCATTATATGTGTGGATATGCTGTACCCATCTTTTTTTTAGTAAATGGATATTTGATTTTAAATAAAAAAGAAGTAACCTATACTTATACTGCAAAAAAGATCTTGAAAATCCTGTTTCTTATTGTACTGTGGAATTTAGTTTATTTTTTATTGAAATTAGTTATAAAACAACAATTAGAAAATCCAATAATTTTAGTTGCAGAATCACTAATTCAAGAAGGTTTTTTTTGGCAATTCTGGTTTTTAGGTGCCATGATACTTACTTACCTTTTTGCACCTTTGATTCATAAAGTAGTTAATCGCTTTCGATATAGTTATCCGCTACTTTTAATTCTTACATTACTTCCTTGCATAATAATTGTTTGCTTTAATTACCTTAGCAAATCACAATTATTAAACGACCAGAATTTTATTCAAACATTTATGATTTGGAAATGGTTGTTGTATTTTATATTAGGTGGGTATCTAAAGCATATAATACCATGGTTAAATGATAAAATATCATTTCCCACACATGGTGTTCTCACTGCAATATTATTTTTTTGGTTTCCATTGTATCAGCTATACGCAGTTAATCATATTAACTTTAATGACTACTATGGAGATCTCGTGGCTATTGCCAATAACACAATGATATTTACTTTTTTTATGCGTGTGAATTATAAAAATAAAATATCTAGAATTGTGGAGATACTTGCGCCATACAGCATGGGGTGCTATATTTTACACCCGATTGTTTTGAAGTTTATAAACAGATACATTAGTTATTCTTGTATATATTTACCGTTTTTAATATATCCGATTGTTACGCTTATTTCTTTTTCTTCAGCTTATGTGTTGAATAGAAGAAAATTAACAAAATATTTTGTTAATTTATAATTATTAGTGAGGAAAGTTCATCATGTCACAGCCAAGTATAAAGAAAAACTATATTTACAACACGCTTTATGAAATATTAGCAATTATAGCCCCTTTAATCACAGCGCCCTATGTATCTAGAGTATTCGGAGCTGATGGTGTTGGCATTTACAGTTATACAAGTGCCATTACAGCATATTTTACAATGTTCTCTGCTATGGGAATTAAATCCTATGGACAACGTGAAATTGCTCAGCATAGAGAAAATCCACAAGAATGTAGTAAACTCTTTTGGGAACTGGAGCTTATGTGTATTTCCACCACAGCAGTTTCTTTAATTGTATGGACTTTTTTAATTATTTTTAGCGCTAACTATTCTGTTTATTATCTTGTTTTAACTATGACAGTACTAGCTACTGCTTTTGATATCTCTTGGTTTTGGAGTGGACAAGAACAGTATCGATTTATTGTTATTCGAAATTCTATTATTAAAATTTTAGGGATAGTTCTGCTTTTTGCTTTTGTACGAAAAAGATCTGACCTAGTACTTTACATTGCATTAATTGCAGCAACAGGACTTTTAGGCAATATTTCAATGTGGAGTTATCTCCCAAAATTTCTTGTAAAGGTTGATTGGAAATTACTTTCGGTAAAACGTCATTACCGGCAAACATTTGTTTATTTTATCCCAACTATTGCTACTTCTATATATACTGTCTTAGACAAAGCTATGATTGGCTGGATTACTCAAAACGATTTTGAGAACGGTTATTATGAGCAAGCAACAAAAATTTTGAATATATGCAAAACTCTTGTTTTTTCAATTAATACAGTAGTGTCTTCTAGAATATCATTTTTATTTGCAAAAGAAGCACATGTTGAAATCAAGCAAAAATTGGAGACAACAATGAATTTCATTCTATTTTTGTCGATTCCAATTACATTTGGTTTAATTGGTGTAGCAAAGAGATTTGTTCCATTATTTTTTGGAAAAGGCTATGATGAAACAATAGCGATTTTATGTTTTATGTCTCCACTTATGATTATAATCGGAATTAGTAATTGTTTGGGATCTCTATATTTTACGCCAAGTGGACAAAGAGCTAGAAGCAATAAGGGGATTGTTACCGGTGCTGTGGTGAATCTAGTCTTAAATCTAATTTTGATTCCTTTTTTTGCATCACGAGGAGCAGTTATAGCATCTGTAGTAGCAGAATCAACAATAACAGGCATTTACTTATATATGTCTCGAGATTATTTCGATATATCATGTATATTTAAATTCGGCTGGAAACGTCTTATAGCTGCTATGGTTATGTTTATTGTCATTTTATTCGCAAATAATATTATTTCGCACCAGTTAATAGCTTTTATTGTTCAAGTAGTGCTTGGGATTGTTACATATGTTCTTTGCTTATTGATTATGCGAGATAGATTTCTACTAGATAATATAAAAAAATATGGAGAAAAGTTATTACATACAAAGTCAAAAAGGATGTGAGTATATGTTACCAATACAGATTGATCTTCCCAAAAATTTTCTTGAAGAAGAAATTCGTTGTGGTTATAAAATTAGCAGTGAAATGAAAAAAGTTTGGGCAGTTCAAATAGATTTACTAGAACAGGTAAAAAAAATATGCAAAAACCACGGCTTAAAGTATTTTGCTGATTCCGGGACGTTAATCGGTGCTATTAGGCATAAAGGATATATACCATGGGACGATGATATAGATCTTGTTATGATGAGAAACGATTATAATAAATTTATGGAATATGCAAAAAGCGAACTGGAATTTCCATATTTTCTGCAAACTGTGTATACAGATAAAGATATCATGAGGGCACATGCTCAGCTTAGAAATTCCAAAACTACTGGCTATATGCCCTATGAAAAAAATAGACCTTATAATAAAGGGATTTTTATTGATATATTTCCCTTAGATGTAATTCCAGAAGATCCCCAACTCAAAAAATTTTCTTTGAAAATAAAATTCAAATGGAAACTACTCAATAATTTAGTTAATTATAAGTATAATAAAAAAAATATTGTTTCTTGGGCTAAACATTATTTAATCGTGAAGCCTCTTACTTTATGGATGGATTATAAAATATTATATGCAAAATATGAAAGACTTTGTTCGCAGTATAATAATAGTGAATTTAATAGAGTTAGCTATATAGCCTACTCACATGGAAAGAAAAAGCATATTTGGAATAAAGAATGGTTTGATTCAGCAAAGGAGGTCGATTTTGAATTTACAAAAATCGATATACCTGTTGGATATAATGAGAGGTTGAAAACAGAATATGGAGATTACATGGTGATAAAAAATGTACCATCATCCCATGGAGAGTTGATTTTGTCTTCTGAAAAATCTTATATGGAGGAATAACTATGAAAAAGTATAAAATCGGATATACATGTGGTGTCTTTGATATGTTTCATGTAGGGCATCTAAACTTATTAGAAAAATGCAAATCAATGTGTGATTACTTGATTGTTGGAGTATGCAATGATGATTACGTTAGGAACATAAAACACAAAGAACCAGTATATAGTGAACAAGATAGAGTTAGGATATTAGAAGCATTAAAAGTTGTTGATAGAGCTGAACTTGTAACTATAGAGGAAACCAATGACAAAATACTGGCTATAGAAAAGTTCCATTTTGATGTTTTGTTTTCAGGTGATGATTGGAAAGGATCAGAAAGATATCAAAAAACAGAAGAGCAGTTTAAAAAATATGGAGCATTTATCGAATATTTCCCTTACACGCAAGGTATTTCAACAACTCAAATTAAGGAAAAAATAAAAAAATAATTATATACTGCGAGGAAATATAATACAAGCTATATGTACAATAACACATAATGATTTTGATCATATATAAGATTTAAGATTTTGTAATAAATTACATAGAATATTCGAAATGCTTACAAGATAATAAAATGTACTATATGCAGGAAACATCTACACACTGAGGTGTATGGGGTGAAATTATAGCTACCATATTATACTGAATGAAAGCATTTATATCAATGTAAGCAATGGCGATTTTCATTTTATGAGAAGAATTTCATATCCGTATTCCTAAAAACTTTTAAATATGATAGATAATAGGTAGTCCATGATTTGTTGTTTAAAATTAGAATATCATTGCTGGTATTCTAATTTCAAACACTACCCTATCATTAACTCCGGTCTAATTTCACAACAGAAAAAAGTGTATTGTAACGAAGTGCCAAAAACAAAGTTTGCAGCCGGCATCAAAAAGGTCATTCCGTGATGTCTTGACAACCAGAAATGGTAAAAGAATATCATTCCCGGTGAATCTCAAGACTTCTATGAAAAAATGTATAGAGAGTGTTTTTTATGGAAAACAAGTTGAACGAAAAAATAACATCTTTAAATGATCTAAGAGCATTATCAGCAATGCTGGTTGTTATGTCTCATATAAATTGTACAAGTGAATTTTTAGGAACACGGAGGGGTGCTTATGCTGTTTCAATTTTTTATATGTTAAGCAGCTTTTTGTGTATGTACACAACCAATACAGATATAAATTTCAAAGAAAAATTAGTCTATGTATCTCGAAAAATTATAAAATTAATACCATTGTACTATATATTTACGCTGTTTACCTTTCTTATTGTGCTAATAAAGCCAAGTTTATTTAATACAACAACAGCTAGTGCAGAACACTTAGTAAAATCTCTTTTATTTATCCCTTATCAGAATGAAAACGGAATAGTACGTCCGATTCTAGATGTTACATGGTTTTTGGTTTTAGTTTTCTGGTTTTATATTGTATTTGGTATATCAAGAATTATATCTAATAAAAATAGAGGTATTATCTGCATTGGGTTATTGGGTATATTCTTTACTGTTGGATCCATCTTTTTTAATAAGAACCCATTGTTCCTACAATATAAATCTGGTGTTGTTTCCTTGATATTGGGTATAGTTGTATATTATATCTATAATTGCCTCAAGCACAATTTTCCCAAAGAGGAAAAAAAGAAATCATGGGGAATCAATCTATTCCTATACGCTTTAATGATTGCTTTTGTATATCCATACTCGTTATTACATAATAATTTTAAGTATTTTGTTGAACTAATACCTCTTGTAATACTGCTTATATACGTATTGCTTAGCAAAAAAGCTGTAGAGTTTAAACTTATTAAAATTATAGCTGCTTCAAGTTATTCATTATATCTATGCCATGAGTTTGTTGTTAAAGGATTTAGCAGACTAATTTACAATTTGGATAATTTAACGGTAGCAACTTTTGTTTTATCATTTATTTGTCTCACAATTTCAGTGATGCTGTCAATAATGATTAATAGATTTATAGAACAGCCCTTAAATAACGCTTTATCAAAAAGATTATTTATACAAGGAGAAAAATAAAAATGAACTACAACTACCTTATCGTCGGCTCCGGTCTATACGGAGCAACAATTGCCCAGCAGGCAAAAAAAGCCGGAAAAAGCGTGCTCGTAATAGATAAACGCCCCAATGTAGGCGGAAATATCTATACAGAAAAGGTCGAGGGCATCAATGTACACAAGTACGGTGCACACATTTTCCATACCAATAACAAAGAGGTATGGGACTATGTCACAAGCTTTGTTGACTTCAACCGATTCACAAACTCTCCGGTGGCCAATTACAAGGGCGAACTCTATTCCATGCCATTCAACATGTACACATTTAATAAAATGTGGGGCGTTGTGACTCCCGAAGAAGCCGCAGCCAAAATTGAAGAGCAGAAAAAAGAAATCACTGGTGAGCCGAAAAATCTGGAAGAACAGGCAATCTCGCTTGTTGGACGAGACATCTACGAAAAGCTTGTAAAAGGTTATACAGAGAAACAGTGGGGACGTGACTGCAAGGATCTGCCTGCATTCATCATTAAGCGACTCCCAGTTCGCCTGACATTCGATAACAACTATTTCAACGCACTCTATCAAGGCATTCCCATCGGCGGATATACCAAGCTGATCGAGAAAATGCTGGAAGGTATTGAAGTTCGGCTGAATGTTGACTATCTGGAAAACAAAGAAGAACTGGACAAGCTCGCTGAAAAGGTGATCTACACCGGTCCAATCGATGCGTATTTCGATTATAAGCTGGGAACTTTGGAGTATCGCTCTGTCAGATTTGAGAATGAGAT
>NZ_KI260286.1:0-719 GCF_000468015.1 Ruminococcus callidus ATCC 27760
TGGGGGTATCCCTGCTGGCCGTAGCCGTTCTGGGCTTGACGGCGAACCTGCTGGGCGTTCAGCTGTTGGGTGTCATACTGGTCGGTCGAACCGCCGGATTCAGCGGCACGGAAGAACATGGTTTCTTCGCCGTCGGTATTGTCCTGATGTTTATGATTGCGTTCCATAATAATCAACTCCTTGCGGCGGTCAGCCCGTCGCCCAGTGGAAATGGCGGCAACAGTTGCCCGTTGCCCTCCGCGGGATTTCTGCTTGCGAAAAATCTGCGGGCGAATGATACTGCGGGAGAAGCTCCCCTGAAAGGGCACCCGTAGGGCGTGCCTTGTGCTGAGCTGGCACCGCAGGTGACTGAAGGGTACTTCCGTGAAACCTCGCACAACAAGCAAAAGATTCCACAAGAACCCCTCCACCGTCTAATGACGGTTCCCCTCGTACTGAGCGGTCCCCTCTGCCCTGCGGGCATCTCCCCACCCCGTGGGGAGTCACCCCTAAAGGGGAGGCTCTTTTACATTTAGGCTCCCCTTTAGGGGAGCTGTCACCGCAGGTGACTGAAGGGTATTTCCGTGAAGCCTCACACAACAAGCAAAAGATTCCACAGAAGAACCCCTCCACCAGCTACGCTGGTCCCCCTCCCCTTTCAGGGGAGGCTTTACTCAGGCTCCCCTGAAAGGGCACCCGAAGGGCATGCCTTGTGCTGAGCTGGCAAGCCGTAGGCTTGA
>NZ_KI260286.1:819-4681 GCF_000468015.1 Ruminococcus callidus ATCC 27760
TGGCAAGCCGTAGGCTTGACTGAGGGGTTATCTCATAAAACTTTTCGCTCTCACCTACCGCAGCCGCACAGCCAGGGCTGTGACAACAGTGAGGATCACGTGATAGATCAGGAAAAAGTATGCCGTCATCTTCTCATAGGCACCGGTCACCACGTGGATCATCGCCAGCGACAGCCCCAGCAGTCCTGCCACTACCAGCAGGATCACGCCGATCACTGCGGCACGGCGTACCCGTCTTGCTCCCAGCAGGAGTGCACCGGCACCGAAGCCGCTGTCCCCTACGGTCATGGAAGCACTGACACAGCCAAGGCCACCGGTTTCCCGCTGGAACAGGTGGTGCATCGAGGTGGGGATAATTTTCAGATAGGACTCCGGAAAGTCAAACAGAGCAGAGAGCCGCCGCAGCGAAACGGAGCAGTCCACGCTTCGCAGGATCAGTGCCACACGCTCCTGCCGCAGTGCCTGCATCTGCCGTTTGACATGGGGATCTGCCGTAATGCGAATGGAGAACAGTGCCGCCAGCATGCCGCTGACTGACAGATACAGCACATCGCCGTTACCCTCCGCCAGTTCGGCTTCTCTGGTCTTGGTGGGCAGCCCTTCGATGTTGTGGTTCGCCATCATTTCACGGCTGCCGAACAGCACCCGCTGATTGGCGATCCAGCCGCAGAAGCCCTGTCCGTCCTCGCAGACGAACTCGTCCACCGGCAGAAGCGTTCCCACATCGGGGATCATCTCCGCAAAGGCACCCTGTAACATGCTGTCGCCGTGGTGCACCAGACTGGCTGCGTCCAGCAGCACATCGTCCACCTTGGCACCGGAAAAGACCTTCATGCCCTCGATCTGTACCGAGCCCTTGGGGAACAGGTCGTTCGCCTCTACCAGCAGGGCGTTGGTGTCGAAAAAGTCGTCCACGCTCTGATAGCCCAGCATGGCACTGTTGGAAGCCGCCGCCCTGCGGGACTCCCGTTCCAGCGGCAGATTGACCACCAGTGCACTGGCAGTACAGCAGCTTGCCGTCTGGAGCAGTGCCAGCATGGAGCACAGGAAACTGATCCACGGCATGCCGACCGCCGTTCCCATGCGGATCAAAGTCATGCCCACGGCGATCAGCAGGGTGACAATGCCGCAGATCGGTGTCATTGTCCGGCACAGCCCGTCCGCCATATCCGTGGAATAGGAATACCGGAGAATATCGCACAAGCCGTCCGCTTTCCGCACTGCCGTCACAATAGGAATATCGTGGAGCACGCCCCGTGTGAGCAGTTCCGCAGTTTCCTCCTGCGAAACATAGGAGAGCACCCGCTTTTGTCCCTCGCGGGAAATGACGTTCACGTTCCGCAGAGCACGGCGTACCATCAGCAGCCGCCCGATGATATTGCAGAACAGAGCCAGCAGAGCACAGGGCACATAGAGGTGCACCGTGTCCATTGCCAGAACGTCCGGCGAGATCACCACGCAGACTGCCCCCAGCAACGCCGGCACCAGCGGCAGCACTGCCATGCTGTCACTGTCCGCATGAAACCGGAGCAGGTTCCACAGCCCGTTTTTCACGGTGGGGAACATCACGCCCAGCCCCAGCAGTCCCAGTGCCAGCTGAATGATGCCGTAGCCGCGGGGTGTGACCAGTGCCGTAAAGGCACCGTTCCCCAGCACTTCCGTGCACGCCAGCACCGCCCCTGCCACAGTCAGCACCAGCACGGCGATAAACCGGAAAAATACCACATTCCGGAGATTTTCCAGCGTTTTCTTCACCAGTTCCAAGTTGTCGGGCTGCCGCTTTTCCGCGTCTGCCCCAAAGGTATGGCTCCGCACCCGCTGGCGGACAGGGCGAAACCGGCTGGTCTGCTGGCTGCCCTGATAGTAATAGTCCTGTTCTTCCTCCCAGTGCCGCCGCGAAACCGGCGGTTCTTCATCCGTTCCCACCGGCTCTGCCCGCTGGAATTCGCCGGTGACAGATTCCTTGAGGTAGGCACTGTCCGGCACATTCCGGCGGCGTTTCTTTTTCTTTTCCCGTGCACGGGTGGAATCTTCCATCTGCCGCACATTGGGGCGGTGCCGCTGGGGTGCGGCGGTATCTTCTTCCATCAGCTTGACTGCACCGTCATAGCCGCTGTCGCCGGTTTCGGTGTAAGAAGCCTGATACCGTCCGGCACCGGCGGCGTTGACAAAGGACACGTTTTCCCGCCGGAGGTGCTGGGTGGGAAAGCGTTCCCGCAGCACCGGTGCCGCATCTGCTTCCTGTGCTGCCTGTGCCGCCTTGCTGGCTTTGATGTGGGAGATCGTAGACTTGATGTCCACCAGTTCTTCCGCGTTCTCCGGCGGCGGGGCAACCGTGTCATAGCCGGCACGTTCCCGCGAAAGCGGACGCTCAGACGTTGCCGCATTCACCAGCTTTTCGGTTTCCAGTGTCCCGCGGGACAGGGGCTGTTCCGAGGTGTGCCGGATTCCGGAGCGTTTGCCGTCCGCACTGTATTCGTTTAAGATTTCTTCTAATGTAAATTTATGGTCTGCCATAATACACTCCTGTGAAAATTTGAGAAGTGATTCTCCGAAAATGATTGTTGCCGCCGATGCCCTAAAACTGCCTGAAACAAGCCGCCCCTGAAGGGGTGGAGGGGTTCTCATGTGAAATCTTTTGCTTGATGAAAAAGACTTACGAGATAACCCCTCAGTCAGTGCTACGCACTGCCAGCTCCCCTTTCAGGGGAGCCTATAGCTACCGGTTCAGCACAGACACGCCCCTATAGAGAAGCCTGAATGTAAAAAAGCCGCCCCTTTAGGGGAGGGGAACCAGCGTAGCTGGTGGAGGGGTTCTCATGTGAAATCTTTTCCTCAATGAAAAAGACTTACGAGATAACCCCTCAGACTCTCCCCGTCCGTCACTTTGCCAGCCGCTGCCGCACTGCCTCGTACAGGAAGATGCCCGCTGCCACGGAAGCGTTCAGCGAGTTGACTTTTCCACGCATAGGCAGGCTCAGCATGGCATCGCACTTTTCCCCAACCAGACGGCTCATGCCGAAGCCCTCCGAGCCGATGACAAACGCCGTGCCGCCGGTGAAGTCCGCATCGGTATAGCTGGTGCCTGCGGCATCGGTGCCGTAGATCCAGACATTGTTTTTCTTGAGGATCTCCATGGCGGAAGCCAGATTGGGCACCCGTGCCACCGGCAGCCAGCTTGCGGCTCCCGCAGAGGTCTTGCCCACGGTCAGCGTCAGGGACGCACTCCGCCGCTTGGGAATAATTACGCCGTGTGCACCGGCAGCTTCTGCCGTCCGGATAATGGCACCCAGATTGTGAGGATCCTGAATCCCGTCACACAGCACCAGCAGCGGCGGTTCGCCCTTTTCGGCAGCACGCTCCAGCAGTTCTTCCAGCGAAACGTATGTGCCGCAGGCACCCTCTGCCGCAACGCCCTGATGCACTGCCCCGCCGGTCAGCTGGGTCAGCTTGGACTCTGTCACAACCTTTACGGGAATGCCCTGCTCCTTGGCAAGGCTGATGATCTCCTGCAAGCCGCCGCTTTCCTGCCCCACATAGAGCATGTCGATCCTGGCACCGCTGCGGAGTGCTTCCATAACGGGATTTCTGCCGGCGATCCGGTCATTTTCCGTTTCCGGCATTTCCGCAGGCTTCTGCCGGCGGGACTGTGGTTTTCTCTGGCTCATATATTCCTCCGTATCTCCTGCGGCATGGCATTTCCCCACGCCCGTTGCAGGACACTGTCTGTTTTTTTACGATGCTATCCATTATAGCATATCTCCGGAGAAAATACAAGGTTTTTCGTGTGAGAGGGAAAATTGACAAGAAAGATTGCACAGGAACCCCTCAGTCACCTGCGGTGCCAGCTCAGCACAAGGCA
>NZ_KI260286.1:4781-7286 GCF_000468015.1 Ruminococcus callidus ATCC 27760
AGGCACGCCCTTCGGGTGCCCTTTCAGGGGAGCCTATAAGCTACCGATTCAGCACAAGACACGCCCTTCGGGTGCCCTAGCCTCCCCTGAAAGGGGTGACTCCCCACGGGGTGGGGAGATGCCCGCAGGGCAGAGGGGACCGCTCAGTACGAGGGGGACCAGCGAAGCTGGTGGAGGGGTTCTTTGGAATCTTTTTCCTCACGCATCAGGCTCTACAAAAGAATCTCTCAGAAAAGCTTTTTACATTATAGGGACACTTTCAACAATCACTATCCCCCACTACAGCACCAACAAACAAACCGCCGCCGTGCCCAGACAGCTCAGCAGCACCAGCAGGAGCGTCCGGAGCCAGAAGCGTTTTTCTGCCCGTTCCGGTGCCGCTTCCCGCAGCAGTGCGTCCGCGTCCGCCTGCGAAAGCTGCTGGGGCAGCTTGGTCACGCCGGGCTTGAGATAGAACACCGCACGTTCAAAATACAGACTGTCCGGACGGTTCACTTCGATGATTTTTTTCTGTACGCCTTTTACCATAGCCATTCCTCCTGCGGCAGCCGGTGCATGCCGGTACTGCCGAATGATTTCACAGGAAGTATGTGCACATTGTGAACCACTCAAACAGAACAAACCTGTTTTTCCACAAAGTCCCCCGTTCCGACAGGAATTTCTGTGGAAAACTCTGTGGAAACTGTGGAAAACGTCCGGTTTTTCCAATCTGTCCCCTATTGTGGAATCCGGTGGAGAATGTTTGAACAGTGTTTTATTTTAGGCAATACCGCACAAAGCTTGTGCGACAGATGCGTCGTCAAATTTTCCGTCAGATGAAACAAAAAGCGTATTGCCTTTATTCACAAACTGCCGTCAGCGGCAGCGGAGAAGCTTCCGTCCGGAACGGTGCCGCCGGAATCCCGTTTTTCCCGAACAGCGTAACTGCACCGTAGTTCACCCAGTTGTACCGTGCCGCAGCAGGAGCCGGCACTTCTGCCGCCGTCAGCCGCACCGTGTCGCCGTCCAGCACTGCTCTGGCATCGTGATACACCCCGTCTGCACCGGCGATCTGGAAACCGCAGGGTTCCCCGTGCCACTCCATGCCCTGTGCCGCATGGGAAAAGAACACCGTCAGCGTACTGCCCTCCACAACGAAGCTGCGGAAGATCGGTCCGAACGCCTCCAGTTCCCGTTCCCCGTAGACCAGCTGCCGAGCCTGCAACGCCAGCCGGTGTCCCACAGGGTGCTTGTCTACAGGGTGAATGTTGCAGTATTCGCCGCAGTCCAGAATCACGGCAATGCCGGTATGCTTTACCGTCTGGTATACCTGCATCTGTGCCTCCCGCAGCCGGCTCCACGCCCCGTTTTCCGGCGTGTCCGCATAGGTGTGCATGGGCAGCTGCACCAGAATGAACGGCAGCTGTACATCTTCAAAATCCTGCCGCCAGCGGGCGATCAGCATTGTCAGCAGTGTACCATAAGTATCCGGTCGGATCTCGTCGTTTTCGCCCTGATAATAGAAAAATCCCCGAATGGTATAAGGCACTACCCTTTGCAGCATGGTGTGATACATGCCGGCAGGACGGTAGGGGCTCTTGATGCCCAGCGGCCCGGGGTAACGGTTTTCCCCGCAGCGGCGAATGATCTCGTCCCACGGCATATTGCTGTCCTCCTGATAGCACTTCTGCATGCGGCTCTCCCATGCGGTGTGATATGCCACGTATTCGTCATACTCGGCGATCATTTCCGCGTCCGTCTTTCCGGCAGCGGCATCGGCGTAGTCCTGCAAATAGGGGTGACCGGCAGCGTGTGCCTGCAGATCGGATTCCGGCAGCCAGCAGCTGACCGATGAGCCGCCGTAGTTGCAGCCGATAATTCCCACAGGAACGCCCTGTGTCTGTGCCAGTTCCTTCGCCGCCAGATACGCCGCCGCAGACCATGTGCCGCTGGTTTCCGGATCCGGCAGTTCCCAGCGGGCAGCGTTCCATGCAGCAGTGTAGGCATCGTCTGCGAACGTATTCCGCGGCACCTGAAAATACCGCACGTTGGAGTTCCGGCACTGTTCCAGTTCCGCCGTTCCGTTCCTGGCATCTTTCAGCATAAATTCCATGTTGGACTGCCCGCCGGCAAGCCAGACTTCCCCGAATGCCACGTCGGAAAATTCCTGTTCGTTTACCGTCAGGGTACAGCCCGTGCCCGCAGGCATCGGCGGCAGCGTCACCCGCCATGTTCCGTCCTGCCGCACCGCAGAAGAAACGGTACAGTGCCGCTGGGGAACGGAAACAGTCACCGGCTCCCCTGCGGTGCCCGTCCCGAAAACGGCAATGGGCTTGCCCCGCTGGAGCAGCATGTGGTCTGTAAAAATGGCTGCACAATGTATCATATGAATTCCACCTCGTTGTTTTTTCAGACAGCACGGCATCAGACGGTGCTGTTCGAATGCTACCTGTATTATACAAGGTTTTGCAGAAGATGTCAACGAGGAGTGTCTGCAAAGTCGCCAGACGCTCTTTGTGCGGTATT
>NZ_KI260286.1:7386-8253 GCF_000468015.1 Ruminococcus callidus ATCC 27760
GTCGCCAGACGCTCTTTGTGCGGTATTGCCCAAATATTCCCGCCGGCACTTGACACACCGCCCGCTCCGTGATACAATAGCCTATTATAACCGAAAGCAAGGAGCAGATACTTATGGCAAAACAACACTGGAAAGGCAGCGTCCTGCTGGCACCCGTTCCGCCCACGCTGGTCACCTGCGGCACCATGGAACACCCCAACGTGCTGACCATTGCATGGACAGGCGTACTGGCAACGCACCCGCCCATGACATATATTTCCGTTCGTCCCTCCCGCTATTCCTATGATCTGATTCGGGAATCCGGCGAATTCGTCATCAATCTCCCCACCTCTGCCATGATGAAAGCCACCGACTTCTGCGGTGTCCGCAGCGGCAGGGACGTGGACAAGTTCGCCCAGTGCCACCTGACACCGGAGCCGGCACAGACCGTTAAGGCTCCCCTGATCGCAGAGTGCCCCGTCAGTCTGGAATGCCGCGTCACCGCCACCAAGGAACTGGGCACCCATACGGTATTCGAAGCGGAGATCACCGGTGTCAACGTCGAGGAACAGTACCTCGACAGCAAGGGCAAGCTGAATCTCCAGCAGTGCGGTCTGATGGCATACGCCCACGGCGAATACTTCGCTCTGGGCAGAAAGCTGGGGAACTTCGGGGATTCCGTCCGGAAAAAGAAGAAAAAACGCCCCGAACACAAGAAGCAGAAGTAAACTCTAAAATCTTTAATAATTAGGCTCCCCTGAAAGGGCACCCGTAGGGCGTGCCTTGTGCTGAGCTGGCAAGCCGCAGGCTTGACTGAGGGGTTATCTCGTAACTCTTTTACACCAAGAAAAGACTTCACAAAAGAACCCCTCCACCGCCTAACGGCGG
>NZ_KI260286.1:8353-24206 GCF_000468015.1 Ruminococcus callidus ATCC 27760
TAACGGCGGTTCCCCTCCCCTTTCAGGGGAGGCTTATTTCAACAATTGTCGTTATAGTATAAATTTTAGCTGTCATATAGTACTGCAATACAAACTCTCAAACCAAACTCCACACCATCTCCCCGCCTTGACTTTTCCACAAAATCTGCTATAATATAGGTGTACAGGAACATCTTGCAGAAATCCCTGTCTGTTGTCTGCATAACCGCTGCTTCTTTGGGCAAAATAAAGAGGACGTTAAAGAAAACGTTTCCGATATTTTACCCAAAGGAGCAGCACTATGGCTAACACGACACCATCTGACAGCAAGTCCCCCGCAGAAGAACAGCTGGATCAGGCACAGCTGATCGAAGAAACCGGCAGCGTCCGGACACCCAACGCCAAACACCTGATCCACTGCCTGAACATCATCGGTCAGGTGGAGGGACACAACGTGCTGCCGGAGGACACCAAGACTACCAAATACGAACACGTCCTGCCGGCACTGGTGGCGATCGAACAGGACCGCAGCATTGAAGGGCTGCTGATCCTGCTCAACACCATGGGCGGCGATGTGGAAGCGGGGCTTGCCATTGCGGAAGTCATCGCCGGCATGCAGACCCCCACGGTTTCACTGGTGGTGGGCGGCGGTCACTCCATCGGGATCCCTCTCGCCGTCAGTGCGGACGTTTCCCTCATCGTGCCCTCTGCCTCTATGACTGTGCACCCTGTCCGTACCAGCGGGCTGGTGCTGGGCGTGCCGCAGACAACCATTTACTTTTCAAAAATTCAAGAGCGTATCACAGGCTTCATCACCAGCCACAGCCGCATCTCCAAGGCTCGTCTGGAAAACATGATGCTGAACACACAGGAAATGGCAACCGATATGGGAACGGTCATCTCCGGTGCAGAAGCGGTGGAATGCGGGCTGATCGACCGGCTGGGTTCTCTCCGCGATGCCATTGATGCACTCTATCATCGGATAGAAACACAGGAACTGCGACCGTCCGGAAACGCGAAAGCCTGAGGCAGCACCGCACAAAGCTTGTACGTAAGGTGTTGCCCTAAGATAATATCAGGCGAATTTCCGGCATTGCAGTTCTTTTCAGAAAGGCGTAACATTGGCAAAAAAATCTGCGTCTTCGAAAAAGAAGACTTCAAAACCCGCAGCGAAAAAGAAGCCGGCAGCCAAGAAAAAGACTGCCGGCACTTCTGCTGCACAGACCTCCAAGGAGGAGGCTCTGGCAAAGCTGAACCAGCAGCAGAATGGCAACACCAAATTTCAGTCAGTGGTACTTTTCACCAGTGCCATTTTATTTTTTCTGCTGGCATTCGTCCACGGCAACGCCGGCTGGTATCTCATGCACTGCATTATCCGCGGCATTTTCGGCTTTTCCATTCTGCTGGTGCCGATCCTGCTCATGGCGGCTGCCTACTTCACCGAACGCCAGTCCGGCATGAACCTCACCAAACGGCTGCTGCTGAGTCTGGGGCTGACCGTGCTGGTGAGCAGTTTTTTCCAGATCATATTCGTGGGCGACATCGGCAAAAAGGGCTTTTTCCGCTGCTTCAAATATCTGTTTGTAGCAGGCACGGAAAACGCTTTCGCCAGCGGCGGAGCGATCAGTACGTTCCTCGCCTATCCGTTCCTGCGGATCATCGGCACACCCGGAGCACAGATCATCATCATCTGCCTGCTCTTTCTCACCATTATGCGGCTGATGGATCTGAGTATCCGGCAGCTGTGGTGGTACATAGGCTTTCCGTTCCGGAAACTCAGGGAACTGTGGAACCGTGATCCGGAATGGGCAGACGATATTCCCGAAGATGCCGCCGCAGAGGAAGAACCGGAATTCCTGCTGCCGGAACAGCACGCCCCGAAAATTGCAAAGGTACACCGCAAAGGCACTGTCCAGCCACAGCCGGAACCGGCTGCCGCAGAACCGGCTCTGGACGCAGACATTCCGGACTTTGTGGCTGCCGACCAGCCGCTGCCGTCGGAACTGGACGACATGATCCGGAACAGCTATTCCCAGCCGCAGGACGATGCCCCCTATACGCCGGCGTATGACATGGACATTGACATTCCCCTTCCGGACAGCGAGCCGGACAACGCCGCGATCGTATCACCGGATGAACTGCTGCAGGATCCGCCGGAACTGGCTGAGCCTGCCGCAGAAACAGAGAACCCGTCAGAACCGGCTGCTCCGGCAGCACCGACGGTTCCGGCACGTCCCTACCAGATCCCCAGCATCGACTTTTTGCAGAACGGTGTCAGCCGTGCCGGCGACCCCGCGGTAGATCAGGAGATGAAAGAAAAAGCGGGCATTCTGGTGGACACGCTGAAAAGCTTTGGCGTGACTGTCCGCATTACCGGTATTTTCCGCGGTCCTTCCGTCACGCGGTATGAGATACAGCCTGCCGCCGGCATCAAGGTTTCCAAGATCACCGGACTGGCAGATGACATTGCCCTGTCGCTGGCGGCACAGGGTGTCCGCATCGAAGCCCCCATTCCGGGGAAGCCGGCGATCGGCATCGAAGTCCCCAACAGCCACAAGGACACCGTTTCCCTGCGGGAGATTCTGGAGAGCGACAGCTTCCGCAGTTCCAAGAGCAAGCTGGCGTTTGCCGTGGGGCGGGATATTGCCGGCAACGCCGTCATCGGCGACATTGCACGGCTGCCCCATATGATTATCGCCGGAGCCACCGGTTCCGGTAAGTCGGTCTGCACCAACTCCATTATCATGAGTATCCTGTACCATGCCACACCGGAGGAAGTCAAGCTGATCCTGATCGACCCGAAGATCGTCGAATTCACCGTCTATGAGGGCATTCCCCACCTGCTGATCCCAGTGGTCACCGACCCGAAAAAGGCTGCCGGTGCGTTGAACTGGGCAGTGCAGGAGATGCAGCGGCGGTATAACCTGTTCGCCGAAAACAGCGTCCGCGATCTGGGCGACTACAACGCCGCGGCTGCCCAGCCGAACAGTCCGCTGGAGCCTATGCCCCAGATCGTAGTCATTATCGACGAGCTTGCCGATCTGATGATGACCACGTCCAAGGAAGTGGAAGATGCGATCTGCCGTCTGGCACAGAAAGCCCGTGCGGCAGGCATGCACCTCATCATTGCGACACAGCGGCCTACCACGGACATCATCACCGGACTTATCAAGGCAAATATCCCCAGCCGTATCGCCCTGTCTGTCATGTCGCAGGTGGACTCCCGCACCATTCTGGACACCGGCGGTGCGGAAAAGCTGCTGGGACACGGCGATATGCTGTACCTGCCCAACGGCAAGATCAAGCCGGTGCGTGTACAGGGCTGTTTCACCTCCACCAAGGAGATCGAAAAGGTGGTGGACTTTATCAAGTCCCAGACTCAGAGCGAATACAGCAACGAGATCATGGAGCAGGTAGAACAGAACATTCCCGTCACCAAGGCAGAGGGAAAGACAAAGGAACAGCGAAAAGATTCCGGCGAGCCGGAACCGGGCAGCGACGAGGACATTTTCGAACGTGCCATTGAAGTGGTCGTAGAAGCCGGACAGGCCTCCACCTCCTCCCTCCAGCGGCGGCTGAAGCTGGGCTATGCCCGTGCCGCACGCATCATGGACGAACTGGAGGAAAAGGGCATCATCGGCCCCTATGAGGGTGCCAAGCCCCGCAGAGTGCTGATGTCCAAGGAGCAGTTTGCCGAACGGAAAATGCGGCGGCTGCAATAAAAAACCACACCGTAATATTATATTGTAATTTTTAAAGCTTTATAGATTAGGCTCCCTTGAAAAGGGAGCTGGCAGCCGTAGGCTGACTGAGGGATTTTGCCGCGAAATCTGCAATTCAAGAAAAAGATTGCACCAGAATCCCTCCACCAGCTTCGCTGGTCCCCCTCGTACTGAGCGGTCCCCTCTGCCCTGCGGGCATCTCCCCACCCCGTGGGGAGCCACCCTTTTCAAGGGAGGCTTATTCCTATAGTTTTAGCTGTTACACCATTCTGTGTAAAAATTTTTCCTGATGTATTCGATTTCATAGCCTCCTTTTTCAAGAAAGCCGAAACGGAAAAACCTCATCTATAAGGAGCAGATACATGACCAATTTTCTCCCTGTCACCATGCAGGAACTTCTGGAAACCGGCGTATCCCAGCCGGATTTCGTCTATATTACCGGTGATGCCTACGTGGATCACCCCAGCTTCGGGGCAGCCATTATCACCCGCCTGTTACAGTCGCAGGGCTACAGCGTCGCCGTTCTCGCCCAGCCGGACTGGCACACGGTAAAAGATTTCACCCGATTCGGCAAGCCCAGACTGGCGTTTCTGGTGACCGGCGGCAACATCGATTCCATGGTTGCCCACTACACTTCCGCCAAGCGGAAACGCAGCACTGACATGTACTCCCCCGGCGGCAGGGCCGGGCTTCGTCCCGACCGTGCCGTCATCACCTACTGCCGGAAAATTCGGGAGGCTTACCCCGATGCTGCCATTGCCATTGGCGGACTGGAAGCTTCTCTGAGGCGGTTCGCCCACTATGACTACTGGGACGACACCGTCCGCCCGTCCATTCTGGCAGACAGCGGAGCAGATCTGCTGATGTACGGCATGGGGGAACACCAGATCACCGAACTGGCACAGCTGCTGGCAGAGGGTGTGCCCATACAGGAGATCACGGACATTCGCGGCACCTGTTATCTCACCTCGCCGGAAAACACCCCGTGGGGCGGCGTGCAGTGTCCGGATTATGCACAGGTCTGCCGCGACAAAAAGGCATACGCCAAGGCAACCCGCCAGCAGTACGACCAGCAGGACGAGATCACCGGAAAGACCGTGCTCCAGCGGCACGGGGACAAGATGCTGGTGCAGAACCCGCCGGCAGTCAGCCTGACACAGGAAGAACTGGACGCAGTATACCGGCTGCCCTATCAGCGGAAGCCCCACCCCATGTACGATGCACAGGGCGGCGTGCCGGGCATTGAGGAGGTACAGTTCTCCATTGCCCACAACCGCGGCTGCTTCGGCTACTGCAACTTCTGCTCCATTGCCCTGCATCAGGGTCGCCGCATCACCTGCCGCAGCGAGGAGTCCATTCTGGAAGAAGCGAAAAAGATCACGGAAATGCCCAACT
This sequence comes from Ruminococcus callidus ATCC 27760, assembly GCF_000468015.1. Classification (GTDB taxonomy): domain Bacteria; phylum Bacillota; class Clostridia; order Oscillospirales; family Ruminococcaceae; genus Ruminococcus_C; species Ruminococcus_C callidus. The sequence goes on from NZ_KI260286.1 coordinate 13,450, forward strand.
TCAAGGGCTATATCCATGACGTCGGCGGCCCGACGGCAAACTTCCGGCTGCCCTCCTGCAAAAAGCAGGCGAAATCCGGCATGTGCGTCGGGAAAAAGTGTCTTGCTCCGGAACCCTGCAAGGCGTTGCAGGTGGATCACAGCGAGTATCTCCGCATTCTCCGGAAGCTGCGGAAACTCCCCAAGGTGAAGCGGGTGTTTATCCGTTCCGGTATCCGGTTCGACTATGTCATGGCGGACGAGGACGACACCTTCTTCAAGGAACTGGTGGCAGAGCACGTCAGCGGGCAGCTGAAAGTAGCTCCGGAGCATGTGAGCAACGTGGTGCTGGACAAAATGGGCAAGCCCCATATCGAGTGCTACGAAGCGTTCCAGAAGCGGTTCTATGAGATCACCAAGAGCCTCGGCAAGAAACAGTATCTGGTGCCCTATCTCATGTCCTCTCACCCCGGCAGCACTCTGCAGGAAGCCGTAAAGCTTTCCCTGTTCCTGCGGGACAACGGCATGCATCCGGAACAGGTACAGGACTTCTACCCCACGCCGGGGACGATCTCCACCTGCATGTATTACACGGAACTGGATCCCTACACCATGGAGCCGGTCTATGTGCCGAAAACGCCGAAAGAAAAAGCCATGCAGCGGGCTTTGCTGCAATATTACCTGCCCCAGAACCGCCAGCTGGTGCTGTCTGCACTGAAGCAGGCGGGACGGCAGGATCTCATCGGCACCAAGCCGAACTGTCTGGTGGCTCCGGAACAAAGATCCGACAGCCAACGCAGCCATGCCGACAAAAACCGGAATCCCCACACCAAAGGAGGCGTATCCCCACGAAAACCAAAGCATTCTTCCAAAAAATCGCGGCGATCCTGACTGCGGCAGCCCTGCCCCTGCTGGGCGGCTGTTCGCTGGACGATGCCGAACAATATCTCACCGACACCATACAGCAGGCGTTCGGCGGTGAGGAAGCCGAAACCGGCGGCGGCTCTGCCACCGGAAGCTGTACCGTCCACTTTCTGGACGTGGGACAGGGCGACAGCGAACTGATCGTCACCGACACCGCCGCTGTGCTCATCGATGCCGGCGAACAGAGTGCCGCGGACGACATTCTCGCCGACTTACAGCAGTACGGCATCACCAAGCTGGACTGGATCATCGGCACCCACCCCCACGCCGACCACATCGGCGGGTTCCCGACGATTTTAAACTACGCAGCACAGAACAGTGACCTGACGATCTGCAACGCCATGAGCCCCCAGCTGCCGGACAGCATGGTGCCGACCACCCGTACATACGAAAAGTTTCTGGACGGCATCGAAGCCAACGGACTGATCCTGACACCTGCCACCTCCATGACCATTGACATGGGAACGGCTTCGCTGGAGATCATACCTTCTCCCGCCGAGGACTACAGTTCTCTGAACGACTATTCCATCTGTGCCTATCTCACCTGCGGGGACACCAGCTTTTTCTTCACCGGTGACGCGTCCAAGCCGGAGGAAAAAGACCTGCTGGAAAAAGGCGAACTGGACGGCATACAGGCGGACGTGCTGAAAGTGGGACACCACGGCAGCCGTGAATCCTCCACAGATGCATTTCTGGCACAGTTACAGCCCAGCTATGCGGTGATCTCCTGCGGAGCAGGCAACAGCTACGGACACCCCCACAGCGAAGCGGTATCCCGCTTGCAGCAATACTGCGGCGAACAGATCTGGCGGACAGACGAAAGCGGCACGGTGACCATTTCGTCCGACGGCTCCAATCTCACCGTGACAACCGAAAAGTGAGGTGCTTCTGATGTGGATCATTGACCGGTTCGAAGAAACCATTGCCGTGATCGAAACCGACGACGGTATGACAGAGATCCCCCGCAGCCAGATTCTGGGCGATGCCAGAGAGGGCGACATTCTCCGGCAGAATCCGGACGGCAGCTATCAGACCGACACCGCCGCCACACAGGCACGGCGGGAAAAGCTTGCCGCACGGACACGGCGGCTCATGGGAAAATAACGGGTGGAACAACAGGTGAATCAACTATGAAAATCGTAATTATTGGGAACGGCAAGATCGGCAGCAATCTGGCTGCCCTGCTGGTGCAGGAGGGACACGACATCACCGTGGTAGACTGTGATGAAACCCACTTGCGAAAGAGCCAGAACACACTGGACGTTATGTGCATCGAGGGCAACGGGGCAACGGCGGAAACCCAGCTGGAAGCCGGAGCAAACAAAGCCACCCTGCTCATCGCGGCAACGCCCTATGACGAAGTGAATGTTCTCTGCTGCCTGATCGGCAAGCGGCTGGGCACGAAAAAGACCATTTCCCGCGTGCGTATGCCGGAGTATTACCAGCAGATGCACCTGATTCGGGAAGATCTGGGGCTGTCGATGGTCATCAATCCGGAACTTTCCACCGCAGACGAGATCATGCGGGTACTGGTGTTCCCCTCCGCGGCAAAGGTGGAGGTCTTTGGCAAGGGCAAGCTGGAGCTGGTGGAATACCGGCTGCCGGACTTCCCGTGGCTGGAAAACATCACGCTGGTGGAACTCTACAAAAAGATCAAGACGAAATTCCTCATCTGTGCCGTACAGCGGGACGAGAAAGTGTTTATCCCCTCCGGCGACTTCGCTCTGCAGGAGGGCGACCGCATTCACGTGGCGGCTTCGCACCGGAACATTGAACGATTCTTCCGTGCCAGCGGCTTCATGAAGGACAAGGTGCGTACCGTCATGATCGTAGGCGGCGGCAGAGTGGGCTATTACCTGTCGAAACAGCTGCTGGCGGTGGGCATGAAAGTCAAGCTGATCGAAAAAGATCGGGAACGCTGTGAAAAGCTGTCTGATCTGCTCCCCAAGGCCATCGTCATCTGCGGCGACGGCACCGATCAGGATCTGCTGATCGAGGAGGGCGTACTGGAAGTGGACGGCTTTGTGGCTCTGACCGGCATCGACGAGGAGAATATGATTATCTCCCTGTTCGCCAAGGACAGCACCAACGCCAAGGTAGTCACAAAAGTCAGTCGGGAAAACTACATCGACCTGTCCTCCGAACTGGGGCTGGACTGCGTGGTTTCCCCCAAGTCCCTGACCATGGGCAACGTGCTGAGTTACGTGCGTTCGCTGGAGAGCACCGCCGGCAGCGAGATCGAATCCCTGTATCATCTGGTAGGCGATCAGGTGGAGGCGATCGAGTTCCGCGTCAAGGAACGGATCCCCGATCTGGTAGGCGTACCGCTAAAAGACGTGCAGCTGAAAAAGAATATCCTGATCTGTGCCATTATCCGGAAGCGGGAGATCATCATTCCGGACGGCAGTGCTGTCATCGAACTGGGGGATTCCGTGGTGATCGTTTCCAAGGAGCACCACTTCTCCAGCATGAAAGACATTCTGGACTAGGCGGTGAACGAGTATGAATAAAGGCATTGTATTCCACTATCTGTCCAAGGCACTGCTGCTCTCCTCAGCACTGTTTCTGGTGCCGGCTCTAGTGAGCCTGTACTATCGGGAATATTTCTTCATGCTGATCTTTCTGGGCGTAGGCGGCGGCATGGCTCTGGCATCGCTGCCGGGGGTGTTCTACCGTCCCAGGCACAAGTACATGTTTGCACGGGAGGGCATGGTCATTGCTGCCCTGATGTGGATCATTTTTTCCGCAGTGGGAGCACTGCCCTTTTATTGCAGCGGCAGCATTCCCCACTACATAGACGCTCTTTTCGAAAGCGTATCCGGCTTCACCACCACCGGTTCTTCCATTCTGACTGATATAGAGGCTCTGCCGCGGGGGATCCTGTTCTGGCGAAGCTTCACCCACTGGGTCGGCGGCATGGGCGTACTGGTGCTTGCCATTGCCATTCTCCCCTCCTCGGGGAATGCCCTGTATCTGATGCAGGCAGAATGCCCCGGTCCGCAGGTAGGCAAGCTGGTGCCCAAGGGCAAAAACTCCGCCCTGTACCTGTACCTCATCTACGGAGCCCTGACATTTATCACCATTGTGCTGCTGTTCACCGGCGGCATGCCCCTGTTTGACAGCGTATGCCATGGCATGGGCATTGCAGGCACCGGCGGCTTCGGCATCAAGAACGACGGATTGTCCTATTACAACTCTCCTTATCTGGATGGCGTGGTGACAGTGACCATGCTTCTGTTCGGGGTGAACTTTACCCTGTACTACTACATGCTGATACGGCGGTTTCGGGAAGTGCGGAAGAACACGGAACTGCGGGTATATTTCAGCATTGTTGCCATTTCGACCGCACTCATTATGCTGAATATCCGCCCCATTTACCACAGCGTGGGAAAGTGCTTCCGCTATGCCGTTTTTCAGGTGGCTTCCATTATCACCTCCACCGGCTTTGCCACGGCAGACTATAACCAGTGGCCGCTGTTCTCCCAGATGCTGCTGATCCTGCTGATGCTTATCGGTGCCTGCGGCGGCTCTACCGGCGGCGGGTTCAAGGTGCAGCGGTGTGTGATCCTCTGGAAAAGCGGCTCTGCTGCCATGCGGAAAATGGTGCACCCCAACTCCGTGAACCAAGTCAAATCCGACAACAAAATTCTCCGTCCGGAGGCACTCCACCATGTGTGGAGTTACCTCATTCTGTATCTGGGTGTGCTGCTGGCTTCGTTCCTGCTGCTGTCGCTGGACGACATGGACTTCGGCACGGCAATTTCTGCCGTCATCACCTGCACCAACAACATCGGCCCGGGCATCAACAGCGTAGGCCCCATGGAGAATTTCTCGTTCCTGTCGGACTTTTCCAAGGCGGTGCTGTCCGCGGACATGCTGCTGGGACGGCTGGAGATCTTCCCCATTCTGGTACTGCTGGCTCCGTCGGTGTGGAGAAAGAGTTTTTGACGGGAAGAAAACCATGAAGCAAAAAAATCTCCCCTGAAAGGGGAGATGTCACGAAGTGACAGAGGGGTTTTCGCACTTCATTTTACAACATAATTGGACTCCCTTGAAAAGGCACCCGTAGGGCGTGCCTTGTGCTGAGCTGGCAGCCGCAGGCTTGACTGAGGAGTTATCTCGTAAGTCTTTTTCATTAAGCAAAAGATTCCACAGAAGAATCCCTCCACCAGCTTCGCTGGTCCCCCTCCCTTTTCAAGGGAGGCTTATTTCAGGCTCCCTTGAAAAGGGAGCTGGCAGCCGCAGGCTGACTGAGGGATTTTGCCGTAAAATCTATAGTTCAAGAAAAAGTTTCATCAAAATCCCTCCACCAGCTTCGCTGGTCCCCCTCCCCTTTCAGGGGAGGCTATCATGAAAGTTGATTTTCATGGCTGCCTGTGATTTTCCCTTGCATTTTTCAGCACGATGTGCTATACTATCCATAAGCGTGCAGCAGCCGCTGTATCTGCTTACATGAAATGCATCAAACAAAGTGAGGTAATATGGAAACAGACCATTTATGCATCGGCGGCGGACCGGCAGGTGTCTTTGCGGCACTGACCGCCGCCGAACACGGCAAACGCTGTATCATTCTGGAACACAACAAACAGCTGGGACGCAAGCTTCGCATCACCGGCAAAGGTCGCTGCAATCTCACCAACAACTGTGACCGCGATACCCTGATGGCAAATATCCCCGCCAACGGGAAATTCCTGTACAGTGCGTTTTCCCGCTGCACCCCGCAGGACGTCATGGCTTATTTCGAAAAGCTGGGCGTTCCACTGAAAACCGAACGGGGCAATCGGGTATTTCCCGTCAGCGACCGTGCGGAGGACATCGTACAGGCTCTGCAAAAGGCAGTGCGGCTGGCGGGAATCCCCGTGGTGCACGGCGACGCGGCAGAACTGCTGCTGGAAAACGGCAGATGTACCGGTGTCCGCACCGCAGACGGCAGAGAATATCGGGCAGGGACGACCCTGCTCGCCACCGGCGGCATGTCCTACCCCAAGACCGGTTCTGACGGCTCAGGTTATCGTCTGGCAGAAACAGCCGGTCACACCATTGTGCCGCCAATGCCCTCCCTGATCCCGCTGGTCACACAGGAAACATGGTGTCAGGAAGCCATGGGGCTTTCCCTGCGGAACGTGATCCTGCGGCTGTATCGGGGAAACAAGTGCATCTTTGAGGAACTGGGCGAAATGCTGTTCACCCACTTCGGCGTGTCCGGTCCGCTGGTACTCAGTGCCAGTGCCCTGATGCGAAAGGGCAGCCCACAGGACTACCGGCTGGAGATCGACCTGAAATCCGGTCTGACTCCGGAGCAGCTGGACAAACGGATCCAGCGGGATCTTGCCGACAGTCCCAACCGCGACCTCGGCAACATTCTCCACGCCCTGCTGCCGGCAAAGCTGATCTTGCCGGTGCTGCGGCTGGCGGGGATCTCGCCGGACACCAAAGCCAACGCCCTCACCAAGGCACAGCGGCTGCATCTGGGCAGCTGCATCAAGGCGGTTTCCCTGCATGTGCGGGCATTCCGTCCCATTGAAGAAGCCATTGTCACCCGCGGCGGCGTTTCTGTCAAAGAAGTCGATGCCCGCACCATGGCTTCCAGGTGCTGTGAGGGGCTGTATTTCGCCGGAGAGATTCTCGATCTGGACGGATACACCGGCGGTTTCAACTTACAAATTGCCTTTGCAACTGCCTATAGTGCCGGTCTGGCAATGGCAGAACAGGCATGATAATTTCTATGATACATAAAGGAGTTTGTCATTTTTATGAAAAAGATCAACATCGCCATTGACGGGCCTGCGGGAGCCGGTAAAAGCAGTATTGCCAGAGAAGTGGCATCACAGCTGGGATTTGTCTACGTGGACACCGGTGCACTGTATCGTGCGATTGCCCTGTTCTCCACCGAGTACCCGACGAAAAAGGACTTTCTGAAGCATCTGGAGAACGACTGTCATCTGGAACTGAAATACTTCGGCGGCACCCAGTGCATCTTCCTCAACGGCGAAAATGTGACCGAAAGCATTCGCACACCGGAGGTTTCCATGAAAGCTTCCGAGGTTTCTGCCCTGCCGGAAGTGCGGGAGTTCCTGCTGGAAACCCAGAAGGACATCGCACGGGAATACAACGTCATCATGGACGGACGGGACATCGGCACAGTCGTTCTGCCGGACGCAGACCTGAAGATCTATCTCACCGCTTCCGCAGAAGAACGTGCCAGCCGCCGGTATCTGGAAATGGAGGACAAGCCCGACAAGCCTACCTATGACCAGATTCTGGAGGACATCAAGCAGCGGGATTACAACGACATGCACCGTGCCGTTTCGCCCCTGCGGCAGGCAGATGATGCCGTACTGATCGACAGCACCACCATGGGCTTTCACGAAGTCTGCGAGGAGATCATGGATCTGATCGAACAGCGTCTGGACGTGGAATAACGCCTGAAAAGGCTCTGCTGCCAAAAAGGAGGTCATTTTTTGCCGTATCCCATTGTCTTTTTCTTTTACCGCATCGCCTATTATCTGGTGCGGATCGCATTTTTCTTTTACTACCGCATTTCTTTCGAGGGGCGGGAAAATGTCCCGAAGGGCACTGCCGTCATCTTCGCCTCCAACCACCGCAGCTATCTGGATCCGGTGCTGGTGGCAATGGCTGCCCCGCACCCGTTCAACTTTATCGCCAAGGAGCCTCTGTTCCGGAACCCCGTTTTCGGCGGTTTTATCCGGCTCATGGGAGCCTTTCCCACCGCAGATGCCAAGCACCCCGACTATGACATGCTCTCCGAAGCCACCAAACGGCTGGATAAACGGCGGCATCTGACCATTTTTCCGGAAGGTACCCGCCACACCGACGGCAAGGTCGGCAGAGGAAAAAGCGGTGTCTGCGTACTGGCTGCCCGCAGCGGCAAGCCGGTAGTACCCATCGGGCTGGTCTTTGATTCCAACAACCTGCACTTCCGCAGCCGCATCTGTGTCCGCGTGGGCAAGCCCCTGTACGCCGCAGATTATGGACTGAACGCCGACTCCACCCCCCACGAAATGCATGCCATGCGAAAAGACATCATGGACAGCATCAAATCTATGGTGGAGGAGAACCCGCCGTTCCCGATCCTTCACGATGTGCCGAAACACCGCACTTCGATCGAGATCGCTCAGGACAAAAAACGGGCGACTCTGGAACAGAAAAAACAGGCAGAACAAGCTGCCGACACTACGGAGGAATGATCGCGTATGGCTGAAATCACTGTGGCGGAATCCGCCGGCTTCTGCTTCGGCGTAGACCGCGCCGTCAAGCTTTGCTATCAGGCTCTGGAACAGCACCCCCATGTGGCAACGCTGGGGCCCATTATCCACAATCAGAACGTGGTGGACGATCTCACCCGCCGCGGAGCACGCATTGTGGACAGCATCGCAGATCTCCAGCCGGACGAATGCGTGGTGATCCGTTCCCACGGCGTCAGTGCTGCGGTCTATGACCAGCTGGAACAGGCTGGAAATCCCTATGTCGATGCCACCTGTCCCTTTGTGGCGAAGATCCACCGGATCGTGGAAGAACACACCCGAGCCGGCGATTTTATTCTGATCGCCGGAGATGCCAATCATCCGGAAGTTGCCGCAATTGTGGGGCATTGTAAAGGCAATTGCTTTGTTTTTGAAAGTGAAGAAGCGTTAAACAATTTTTTTCAAAAAAAATTAGTGAATTCTCGCAAAAGACTTGCAATTGTTGCACAAACAACGTATAATATATTAGTATGGGAAAAGTGTTTAGAAGCTCTTCCCAAGGACAACCCGAATATTATGGTTTACGATACAATCTGCCACGCCACACAGGTGCGGCAGTCCGACGCAGACAAACTCTCTCGCAAGTCAGATTTAATGATTATTGTGGGCGGCAGACACAGTTCCAACACCGTGAAGCTGTATCATGTCTGCAACAGAAACTGTAGGTCTTATCATATTGAGAATTCGGATGAGCTTTACACTTTAGACCTTGGTAACGCCGAGAAGATCGGCATTACCGCCGGCGCGTCCACACCGGCACATATCATTAAGGAGGTTCAACAAACTATGACTGAAATCATGGATAACAACGCCGTGGAGGAGGATATCAACTTCGCAGAAGCTCTGGATCAGTCCTTCAAAAAAATACATACGGGAGAGAAGGTAAAGGGTACCGTTTGCTCTGTCAACGATTCTGAAGCGATCGTCGATGTCGGCACCAAGCACACCGGTTATGTTCCTCGCAGCGAACTGACAGACGACGCATCCAAGAAGCCGTCTGACGTTGTCGCTGTCGGCGATGTTCTGGATCTGATCGTTACCAAGATCAACGATCAGGAAGGTATCGTTACCCTGTCCAAGAAGAAGGTCGACGAGATGAAGGGCTTTGAGGAGATCATCAAGGCCAAGGATGAGGAAGCTGTTCTGGAAGGCACTGTCAGTGCATCTGTCAAGGGCGGCGTTATCATCAACTATGCCGGCGTTCGCGTATTCATTCCGGCATCGCAGAGCGGTCTGCCGAGAGGTGCAGAGATGGATTCTCTGGTAAAGACCACCCAGCGTTTCGTCATTCTGGAAGTCAACGAACACCGCAGACGGGCTGTCGGCTCCATCAAGGCTGTTCTGAAGGCTGAAAAGGACGCTGCAAAGGAAGCTTTCTGGGAAACTGCCGAGGTCGGCAAGACCTACAAGGGCGAAGTCAAGTCCCTGACCAGTTACGGTGCATTCGTAGATCTGGGCGGCATCGACGGTATGGTTCATATCTCCGAGCTGTCCTGGAAGCGGATCAAGCACCCGAGCGAAGTTGTCAAGGTTGGCGACTACATCGAAGTATACATCAAGGATCTGGACAAGGAAAACAACCGCATCTCTCTGGGCTACAAGAAGCAGGAAGACAATCCGTGGGAGAAGTTCAAGGCAAACTACAAGGTTGGCGACGAGATCGATGCAACGATCGTTTCCATCACTCCGTTCGGTGCATTTGCACAGATCATTGACGGCGTAGACGGTCTGATCCACATTTCTCAGCTGGCTGACAAGCGTGTGGAAAATGTCAAGGACATCGTTTCCGTTGGTGACGTTGTACGGGTAAAGATCATTGACATCGACATCGAAAACAAGCGGATCTCTATCTCCATGCGTGCACTGCTGGAGGAGGACAACGACGCTGACTACGAGGACTAATTTCCCCGAACACGAAAGCGTAAGCTTGTAAAATAGAAGCGGCAGTATCGGTTTTGTGCCGGTACTGCCGCTTTTTGTTTTGAGTACCGCCCTGATCGGTTTACGACCGGGGCGGTTTATTTTTCATCGGCGATCCAACGCCATGGCATGTTTTTCCAGTATTCTCCGGCATAGTCGATACCTACACGCACATCGGTACGCAGAGCCGGACGAAAGCCGTCATCTGCGATCCACAGTTCCGGACAGGTGAGAAAGCTGTCCCCGTTGAACTGTTTGTCCACCTGTAGATACTTGGTCAGCTTGGCAGGGCCGTTGTAGACGGCTCCGGCACGAAGCAGAACGCCTTGCGGCTGTTCCCGTTCGCCGGTGATCACATTCATCAGCCAGTGCATGCCGTAGCAGAGGTAGACGTAGATCACGCCGCTTTCCCGATAGAGCAGTTCTGTGCGGGGCGTTCGCCCTTTGGAGGCGTGACACGCCAGATCTTCCTGCCCGCGATAGGCTTCGGTTTCGGCAATGCGTTCCTGTAAAATCGTGCCGTCCGGCAGCCGCCGCATCAGCAGCTTCCCCACCAGATCGGGAGCGACCTCCAGACAGTCGCGGTGGTAGAAGGATTCCGTTAAACGAATAGGTGCCATGAGAAATACCTCCTTTTTGCGGCGAGTCGCCGCTGACCCTACGCCCCAAT
>NZ_KI260286.1:24306-26202 GCF_000468015.1 Ruminococcus callidus ATCC 27760
TGTCGCACAATCTTTGTGCGGTATTGCCAAAAATATATTCCAGAAAGGAAGTCCATATATGCAGGTAAAAGAAAAGAAACTCTCTGTTTTTGAAATTGACTCTGTCCCCAGGGCAGTGGCAACGCTGGCGATCCCCTCTGTCCTGAGCATGCTGGTCACCGTGCTGTACAACATGGTGGACACGGTTTTCGTGGGACAGACCCACGATCCCTACCAGATGAACGCGGTTTCCATGGCGACACCGGTGTTTATGATCCTTATGGCATTCGGAAATTTGTTCGGCATCGGCGGCTGTGCCTTTATCTCCCGTTCGCTGGGAGCGAGAGAGTACGACCGCGTAAAAAAGATCAGCAGCTTCAGCTTCTGGGGTGCCGTTGTGGTGGGATTGCTGGCAACATTTGCCCTGACACTGGGTGTCAGCTGGATCCTGCCGCTGGTAGGAGCCGATGCAGCTTCCAACATCGCCAATATTTCCAAGGACATTTCCGGCGAAGCCTATGATCGTCTGGTCAGCAACTATCAGAATCTGGAACAGTACACCCGCGACTATCTGTTCTACATCGGCATCGGTGCCATTCCCACTGTGCTGAGCAGTGCCATGAGCAATCTGGTCAAGGGCGAGGGTGCTGCAAAAATATCTATGTTCGGCATGATGATCGGTGCTGTGACCAACATCATTCTGGATCCCATTATGATTCTGGCAATGGGCATGGGTGTCAAAGGTGCAGCCATTGCCACCAGTATCGGCAACACGGTTGCGATGCTGTTCTACTTCATTTACCTGAAAGTCAGCCACACCATGCTGACGGCAAATCCCAAGCACTTCGCCATGAAAGGCGGCATTTTCACCGGCGTGTTCTCCATTGGCATTCCCATGTTTTTCACCAACGTGCTGATGAGCCTTTCCAATCTGGTACTGAATCGCCTGCTGAACAACATCGACGTTCTCGCCACCGGCGGCATGGGCATTGCCATGAAAGCCAACATGCTGGTAGTGTTCCTCCAGCTGGGCATTGGTATTGGTATCCAGCCGCTGGTCGGCTTCCACTACGGGGCACGGAATTTTGCGAAGATGACTAAAGTCGTGCGGTTCAGCATGGCTTGCACACTGGTCATCGGCACGATAATGACGGCACTGTATTTCCTGTTTACTGAACCGATCATCAGCATTTTCATGACAGCCGGTTCTTCCGGTTCTGTGGCAGATGTCACTGCCCAGCAGGGTTATGCCGTGAAAATGCTGCGGGCACTGATGGTTTCCGGACCGTTCCTCGGCATTATCTTTGTCAATAATAACGCATTCCAAGGCATGGGACACGGTCTGGCATCGTTGATTCTTTCCGTCAGCCGTCAGGGGTTTGTTTTCCTGCCAGTGCTGTTTATCGCCAATGCGTTGGTCGGACTGGACGGTCTGATTTTCGCCCAGCCGATCGCAGACATCTGCTCGGTGATTATGGCTCTCGTGATGATGGAAATGATTAAGCATAAGGATAAAAAGCTTTTGACTCCGGGAATTCGGAAAGCGTGAACTGCATCTGAAAAAACAAAAACAGCGTCAGGAAACTGACGCTGCTTTTTTTGATTCATATTCGTGTGGTGCGTTGCCGCATAGTACAAGTGAAATGCGAACTCTTTTCTTTTTTTGCTTCTTCTTTCTTTTCAACAAAGAAGCGGCGGGTCGCCGCTGACCTTACGCCCCAATTTCAAGAGTGAAAAGGGTAGTGTTACGGCGGCAGAGCCGCCTGTACGCCCCGCCGGGGGATTTTTGTTGGTCGAAAAATGTTATACCTTCGGGTGATGCATTGCCGTACAGTACAAGTGAAATGCGAACTCTTTTCTTTTTTTACTTTTTTTCTTTTCAGCAAAGAAGCGGCGGGTCGCCGCTGACCTTACGCC
>NZ_KI260286.1:26302-33482 GCF_000468015.1 Ruminococcus callidus ATCC 27760
GTATGCCCCGCCGGGGGATTTTTGTTGGTGGAAATCTCCTGTATAATCTTCGAGTGATGCTTAAATCTTACCGTACAAGTGAAACTCGAACTCTTTTCTTTTTTTGCTTCTTTTTTCTTTTCAGCAAAGAAAAAAAGAAGCGTAACTCTTTGTGAAACCGGTTGGCTGCCGTAGCAGGTAACCCCTCAGTCACCTGCGGTGACAGCTCCCCTAAACCTGAATATCAACATTACCGATACAGGCAAGGGCAACAACCGGCGTTGGCAAGCCACAGGCGGACAGCGAGGTACGAGCGAATTCCGCCGGACGGTTTCAACACGGCTGTCCTTAATCCAGTATTTCGTAACTTTTTATATCGTTTTCGGTAAAAGTAATAGAACTGCCATCGTCAATGTCAAAACATATTGCGTCTACTTCCTCGTCATTTTCGCTCTTACCTTTCCATTCCGATTGCCGCATCAACCGCCCGCAGTTCTTCCTCCGTCAGCGGTTCCTGTCCGACGATCTGGAGCGTATCGATAAGCTGTTCCGGACGGGATGCACCTACCAGCACACTGGTCACTGCCTTTTGCCGCAAAATCCAGCAGAGTGCCAGCTGTGCCAGCGTCTGTCCCCTGCCCTGTGCAATTGCCTGCAGCTGCCGCAGCTGGGAGAGCCGTTCTTCCGTCAGCTGGGATTCCTGCAGGAATCTGCCGTCAGTCCGAATCCGGCTGTCCTCCGGAATGCCGTGGAGATACCGGTCTGTCAGCATGCCCTGTGCCAGTGGACTGTAGATGATCACACCCTTTTGCAGCTGCTCACTCGCTGACAAAATGCCGTTTTTCTCCGAAACACGATCGAGAATGGAGTACCGGTTCTGGTTGATGATGAACGGGCAGTGCAGCTGTTCCAGAATCGCCGCCGCACGGCTCATGGTTTCCCCGTCATAGTTGGACAAGCCCACGTACAATGCCTTGCCGCTTTGCACTGCCTGTGCCAGTGCTCCCATGGTTTCCTCCAGCGGTGTTTCCGGATCCGGACGGTGGTGATAGAAAATGTCCACATAGTCCAGCCCCAGCCGCTGCAAACTCTGATCCAGACTTGCCAGCAGATATTTCCGGCTGCCCCATTCACCATAGGGGCCTTCCCACATGTCATAGCCAGCCTTGGTGCTGATGACCAGTTCGTCACGATGTCCGGCAAATATCGTTTTCAGCAGCTTGCCGAAGTTCCGTTCCGCAGCACCTGCCGGCGGACCGTAGTTGTTTGCCAAATCAAAGTGCGTGATGCCGCCGTCAAATGCGGTTTCACAGAGCTGTGCCATGTGCTCCAGACTGTTGGTATCGCCAAAGTTATGCCACAGTCCCATCGAAAGCAGCGGCAGTTTCAGACCGCTTCTGCCGCACCGGCGGTATTCCATTTGGGTATAGCGTTCTGCATTCGGAATGTATGCCATTTTTTACTCCTCCTTGGAATTCTCGTTCTCATCTGAGAGATAGGTTTCTACAATGTATTTCGGGCGTTCCTTGGTTTCCAGATACACCTTTCCGATGTACTGCCCGATCACGCCGATCGCCAGAAGCTGTAACCCGCCGATCGCCCAGATCGACACGATCAGCGAAGTCCAGCCGGTAGTAGTGGCTCCCATAAAGTGCCGCACTACAGAATAGATCAGCATGCCGATACTCACCAGAAAGATCAGCATGCCCAGACGGGTGATCAAAGTAATAGGCTTGGTGGAAAGGGACGTGATCCCTTCCCACGCAAAGGAGAGCATCTTTTTCAAAGGATACTTGGACGTACCGGCAAGGCGTTCCTTGCGGGCATAGTACACCTTATCGCTGGGGTAGCCGATCAGCGGCACCACACCGCGGAGAAACATATTCACTTCCTTGAACGACTCCAGCCCGTCCAGTGCCCGCCGGCTCATCAGCCGATAGTCAGCATGGTTGAACACCAGATCTGCTCCCATGTGCTTCATCACTTTATAAAAGCCCTCCGCAGTACACTTTTTGAACAGGGTGTCCGTCTTTCGGGCACTGCGGACACCGTAGACAATGTCGTTTCCGGCTTCATACTTTGCAATCATCTGATCGATCGCATCAATATCGTCCTGCAAATCCGCGTCCAGCGAAATGGTCATGTCGCAGTGTTTCTTCACCGTCATCAGCCCTGCCAGCAGAGCGTTCTGGTGTCCGCGGTTGCGGGAAAGGGAAATTCCCTGATAGATCGGATTTTCCGCGTGAAACTTCTGGATCAGTTCCCATGTCCGGTCTTTGGAGCCGTCATTCACAAACACGATCCGGCTCTTTTCCGTTATTTTTCCGGCAGTCATCAGCGACTGCATTTTTTCCAGCAGCTGCCTTGCGGTTTCCGGCAGCACTTCTTCCTCATTATAGCAAGGAATGACCAAGTATAGCGTATCCGTTTTGTGTACCTCCCTGCGTGATTCAGCGTTTCTTAATTGTATCATATTTTCGGCAAAATGTCAAACAAAAAAGCACTCCGGAGAAGTTTCCCCGAAGTGCCCTTTGGATAAAATGATTTTACAATCCGAAATATGCTGCGATCACAGCTGCTTCTGCATCTGCCAGCCGCTGTAGGTTGGTATCACTGAGCAGCCAGTTGGTCGCCCGCAAATTGGTGTGGTAACTGTGCTCCAGCAAGATCGCCGGTGTTCCCACAGAAGTTGCCCCGCGGAGCACTCCGTAGTAGTCGCCGTTGTTGCCCACACGCTTCCAGATCGTACCACCCTGTGCAGTGCTCATTACCTGATGCACGGTATTTGCCAGCTGCTGTCCCAGCACGTCCATGGTGCCGGTCACGGTACAGCATGCCAGCGGAGCATCTACGGAACTGTTGCCGCAGGCGTTGCTGTGCAGGCTCAGGAACAGGTCACAGCCTGCGGAGGTTTTTCCGCGGGTTTCCAGTCCCAGATCCCCTGCCTGTGTCGGTCTGGTGGTAATGACTTCCATGCCTCTGGCTTCCAGAGCCGATTTCAGCTTCAGATGCAGCCGCCAGCTCATATCAGACTCATAATAAGCTCCGTTTACCGGACTGCGGTTATACTTGCCGTAGTGTCCTGCGTCCAGACAAATCTTGATTTTTTTCTGTGTACCGTCGGCATTGAACCGATACTTCTTGCCGTCAATGACTTTTTCGCCGGTCACCATTGTGCCGTCTGCGTTGAAATAATATTTCTGACCGCCGAAAGTCTGCCAGCCGGTTTTCATGACACCGTCTGTGCCGAAGTAGTACTTCTTGCCGCCGACATTCTGGAAACCGGTCTGCATGGAACCGTCTGTGGCAAAGTAGTATTTTTTGCCGTCTACCGTCTGCATGCCGGTCTGTGCAATACCATCGTTTCCAAGATAATAGTTCTTGCCGCTGATATTCTGCATGCCAGTCTGCATGGTGTAACTGTCATTGAAGTAATAGCGGCTGCCATGATCCTCCACCCAGCCGGACACCGGAGCACCGTTCTGATCGTAATACGATATCGTATTATCGGAGAACTTGCAAAATCCCAGCTTCTGGGTACCAGTTTCGCTGTCGCTTTGATAGCGTACCCCGTCTACGGTGAATTCTCCGGTTGTCTTTCCGGAATCCGCACTGACATAGTAGCGGTAATCGCCGTAGCTGACCCAGCCGCTGTCCGGCTTTCCGGTTTCCGGATCGTAGTACCGCCGCACACCGTCTACCGTCCGCCAGCCGGTTTTCTGTGCCCCGCTGTAGTCGAACAAATACGCTGTGCCGTCGATCTGCTGGGCACCGACTGCTGCCTCATAAGTCACGCTGTCGTAGTAGTGCCATGTTTCGTCGATTTTCTGCCAGCCGGTCAGCTGTGTACCGCTGGAATCGAACAAGTACAGCACGCCGTCCACTGCGGTGGCATGTACGGCAAACGAACCGTCGCTGTACTGATACTTCCGGCAGCCGTCCTCTATGATCCAGCCGCCGGTAATTTCCGGTGTTTCTGTCTGTGGCTGGAACTCCGGACCAGTTGCCGTTGCCACCACTGCCGAAGCGGTTTCTGCGGTTTGCAGAACCTCCGGCAAAGCCGTTTCTGCCGAAGCTGTCACACCGCCGAACAACAGCATGCCGCCTGCCGCAGCACCCATTGCCAACAGGGACAGCCATTTGGGATAATGCATTTTCAAACCTCTTTTCTAAATTGGAAAAACACTTTAAGGATAATAATTATCCAGACATTCCCAGAGAGAATTTCAAAAAGAGCTCCCTCTTTTTATCGATTTCAAACCGATATTTTATATTATACATGGATTCGGCACAATTGTCAAGGGGTTTCTTGTGATTTTCACAAAAAGCTTTCCTATGTGGTCATGCTTTTTAGCTTTTCCGCATATAGTAGCCACAAACAAAAACATCATTTGGGAAGAGTTTGGACAGCACTGAACAAAGCTTTATTCAGTGTTTCCCTTGCAAAAGAAAGAAGGCATAACATGAACGGTCTGACAACCAAAACCGCACGGGAACGACTGAAACAGGACGGCGAAAACGAACTGGCGGCGGCAGCGAAACGCCGTCCCCTACGCATGTTTCTCGGGCAGTTCCGAGATGTAATGGTATTGATTCTGCTGGCAGCCACAGGCATTTCTGCGTTTCTGGGGGAGATCACCGATGCGGTCACCATTATCCTCATTGTCCTGCTCAACGCGATTTTGGGCTTTTTGCAGGAATACCGCACCGAGCAGACGCTGGAATCTCTCCGCAATCTGACGGCTCCCACCGCCACGGCGTGTCGGGACGGCAAGTGGCAGACCATTCCGGCACGGGAACTGGTCTGCGGTGACTTGGTGCGGCTGGAAGCCGGCGACAATGTTCCGGCGGACAGTGCACTGATACAGGCGGCGGGGCTGGCGGTGAACGAGTCCATTCTCACCGGCGAATCCGAAGCAGTTTCCAAACAGGCAGGCGACCCTGCCGACACCCGAAACGATCTGCATAAACACAACATCGTCTACGCCGGCACGGCAATTCTGCGGGGCAGTGCCGAAGCAGTGGTCATTGCCACCGGCACACGCACCCAAATGGGACAGATCTCCACCATGCTGCAAGAGGTCCGGCAGGAAATGACACCGCTTCAGAAACGCCTTGCCGGACTGGGAAAAGTCGTGGCTCTGCTGTGCCTTGGCGTATGCGGAGCCGTGTTCCTTGCCGGTGTGCTGCGGGGCGAGCCGGTTTTTGACATGCTCATGACCGGCATTACCATTGCCATTGCTGCCATTCCGGAGGGGCTGCCTGCCACCGTCACCATTGCCCTTGCTCTGGCAGTCAGCCGCATGATGAAGCACGGGGCACTGGTGAACCGGCTGCACAGTGTGGAAACGCTGGGCTGTGCCAGCGTGATCTGCTCCGACAAGACCGGAACGATCACCGAGAACCGCATGACTGTCACTGCCATTGTTGCCGGCGGCGAACGCTTTTCTGTCACGGGGACTGGTCTGCAAAAAGCCGGTGCCATTCAGCTGGACGGCAGCAACATCAATCCTCTCTCCAAGCCGGCACTGCGGGAACTGCTCACCTGCGGCAGTCTTTGCAGCACCGCAGAGATCCACAGCCTGCAGGAAAAGCAATCCCGCAACCGCGGCAGCCGCACGGAAAAGGGCACATGGTCTGCCACCGGTGACCCCACGGAAACGGCATTGCTGATCGCCGCGGAAAAAGGCGGCATTTCCAGAAAAGCCCTGCTCCGCACGCACCCTGTCCAGCACATGGAGCCGTTTAACAGTGAAACCCGCCGCATGGCGGTAACGGTGACAGACGGAGCCGGCACCTGCACCTATTGGAAAGGAGCTGCTGATGTCATTTTGCCCCTGTGCGGATTCCAAATGCAGGACGGCAAAAGCGTTCCCCTTTCGGAGGGTGCACGAGCCGCTGTCCGCAAACAGGTCGCCGCCATGTCAGACGAAGCCCTGCGGGTGCTGGCGTTCGCCAAACAGGAAGGCAGTGCCTGCATCTTTCTGGGGCTTGCCGGCATGCTGGATCCGCCCAGAGAGTCCGCACGCACGGCGATCCGCACCTGTGCCAAGGCGAATATCCGCACCGTCATGATTACCGGTGACCAC
Organism: Ruminococcus callidus ATCC 27760; assembly: GCF_000468015.1. GTDB lineage: Bacteria > Bacillota > Clostridia > Oscillospirales > Ruminococcaceae > Ruminococcus_C > Ruminococcus_C callidus. Next base: position 32,371 of record NZ_KI260286.1, read on the forward strand.
AAGAACACTGCCGCTGCCATTGCCAGACAGGCAGGACTGCTCCGCGGAAAAAAAGCCATGACCGGAGCCGAACTGGATACCCTGACTGATGCCCAGCTAGACCGGTGCATTGACCAGTATTCCGTCTTTGCCCGTGTCAATCCGGCACACAAGCTGCGGCTGGTTCGAGCTTACAAGCGGCGTGGAGAGATCGTTGCCATGACCGGCGACGGCGTCAACGATGCACCGGCGATCAAGGAAGCCGATGTCGGCGTGGCAATGGGCAAAAGCGGCACCGATGTGGCACGACAGGCAGCAGACGTGGTGCTGACCGATGACAATCTGGCAACACTGGTGGACGCAGTGGAACAGGGACGGTGCGTCTACGCCAATATCCGAAAATTCGTCCGGTATCTGCTGTCCTGCAACATCGGCGAAGTGCTGACCATGTTTCTGGGAATCCTCATGGGCATGCCGGTGGTGCTGCTCCCCACCCAGCTGCTGCTGGTAAATCTGGTAACTGACGGGCTGCCGGCGATTGCTCTGGGGCTGGAGCCGCCGGAGCCGGAAGCCATGCAGAAGCCGCCCCGCAGGCCTGACGAAAGCTTCTTCTCTGACGGGCTTATGGGACGCATTTTCTTCCGCGGCATGCTCATCGGTATCTGCACACTGGGAGCATTTTCCGCTGTTGTCCGCACCGGCGGCACACTGGAAGCCGCACGGACAGCGGCATTGTGCACCCTGATCCTGTCCCAGCTGGTACATGTTTTCGAGTGCAAATCCGAACGGCGTACCCTGTTCTCCATGCCCTACGGCAACAATCTGTGGCTGGTGGGAGCCGTGCTGGTTTCTGTGGCAGTGCTGGCGGCGGCAGTTGCCGTGCCCATGCTCCGCGTGATCTTCTCCACAGTCATGCTGACCCGTCCGCAATGGTACATCGCCCTGGGCTTCTCCCTGACTGTGCCTCTGTGCAGTTCCATTGCTGGATTGTTCCGGCGGAAAAAACGGGACTGACGATTGCCATACAAAAAAACGGCGTATCCGAAATTGTACTCGGATACGCCGTTTTGTATAATGGGAAAATTCAAAATGTCATTTGTTTAGGGAAACACTGAATAAAGCTTGTGCGTAAG
>NZ_KI260286.1:33582-41195 GCF_000468015.1 Ruminococcus callidus ATCC 27760
GTCAGGCGGGCTTTATGCAGTGTTTCCTTAGTGTTTCCTTTATGCCTGAACCGGAGTGCCGGAAATTGCTTTTTCAGCAACTTCCACTTCAGATTCCTGTTCCTTCTTGGCACGCTTACGGAAGCCCGCCAGCAGCAGTCCTGCGAATACCACAGCGATCACTGCCAGAACCACACAGTCGGTGGTGATGTCCAGACCGGACGCGATACCGCTGCGGAAGCCGTGAACGGTATAGGTGAACGGCATGAACGGATTCAGTACCTGATAGAACTTATCGGACAGTTCCAGCGGATAGGTACCTGCACAGCCGCTCAGCTGGAGCACCATGAATACCAGCAGGATAAAGTCGCCGATAATGTCGAGGAAGAAGTTGACGCAGTATTCCAGTGTCAGGAATGCGATAGAAGCAAGGCATGCAATGATCAGTGTCTTGCCCATGTATTCCGGCTGGAAGCCGTTGATCCACGACAGGCACAGGATCATCAGTACTGCCTGCAGCAGTCCCATTGCCCACAGCTTTGCCAGCGTGAGAAGCCATGCCTTTCCTGCCTTGCGGTTACCGATCTTCTGATGATACGGCGACAGCATAACGCAGAATGCCAGACCGGATACCCACAGACCAACGGACATCATATATGCTGCCATAGCATTGCCGTTTGTGGGAACGGCGGTTTCATAGGTTTCGTTGGTCATCACCGGAGCCGAGAACATGTCATAGGTCTTGTCGGTGGTGTCGATGCTGTTGACTTCGTCCGCACCGTCCGCCAGAGAGGTCTGGAGTGTCACAGCACCGTTGGACAGCTGCACCAGACCGTCACCCAGTTCCACAGAACCGTCTGCCAGCTTGGAAGCACCGTCCTGAATCTGTCCGGCACCGTCCGTCAGCTGCGAAGCACCGCCTACCAGTGTCGCATTATTGGCTGCCAGTTCTGCTGTACCGTCGGACAGCTGAGCCGCACCGTTTTGCAGCTGTGAAACCGCATCGGTCAGTGTCGGCACGCTGTTTGCCAGCGTCTTGGCACCGTCATCCAGCGAAGAAGCACCGCCTACCAGTGCACCGGCGTTGGAGTCCAGTGTCTGCAAGCCGTCTGTCAGACTGGATACGCCGCCGGTATACTGAGATACGCCGGCTTCCAGTGTACTGCTGCCGTTTGCCAACTGATCCAGACCAGCTTCCAGAGTCTGAGAGCCGGGGATCAGCTGGGCATTCACTGCGGACTGTACAGACTGCAAGCCGCCGGACAAGGTGGAAATCGCCTGCTGTGCTCCCGGCAGTGCCTGATCTGCACCAGTTGCCAATGCACTGACGCTGGTTTTCAGCTGATCCATTGCGGCGGCAGAACTGCTGAGATCTGTACCCTGCAATGTCTGGGACAAGCCGGTCACCTGTGTGCCGATGTTCGAAACATCGGTTGCCAGTGCGGTCATCGGCTCTGAGAAGCAGCTCAGAAGCTGCTGCTGAGAAGCGGCATCCAAAGACTGGAACACCTCTGTCTGGGTCATTGTGGTCAATGCCGACTGCAAGCTTTGCAGCTGTGCACCGGCATCCTGAGCACTGGTGCCGATCGCAGTCAGGCTTGCGGTCAGTGCCTGTGTCAGTGCACTGGTATCCGGCATCGAAGTGTTTTGCAGCGTGGTGTTCAGGGTGTCAATGCCCTGCTGCAGCTGTGTCAGTCCGGCATTCAGCTGTTCCATCTGCTGGAGGTTCTCCGCAGAAAGGCTGCTGCCCAGACTGTCAGACAAAGTCTGCAAACCAGCGGTCATCTGTGCACTGCCGGCTTGCAGCTGTGCAGCACCGCTGGTCAGAGAAGCTGCACCGTTTTGCAGCTGGCTGCTGTTGCCGGACAAGGTCTGAGCACCGCTGTAAGCGGCAGCCACGCCGTCCGTATAGCTGTTGACACCGCTGGACAACGTGCCGGAACCGTCAGACAATGCCACTGCACCGTCTGCCAGTGTGCCGGCACCGCTTGCCAGCTGATCCATGCCGCCAGACAAAGTCTGAGCCCCGCTGTTGACAGTTGCCACACCGTCGGTGTAGGTTTGCAGACCGCTTTGCAGGGTCTTTGCACCGTCTACAAATGTCAGCGTACTGTCAGACAAAAGCTTCAGATTGTCGGTAATGGTGGTGTTGCCGTCCTGTAGATCGGAAACACCGTCCTTGATTTGCAGTGCACCATCTGCCGCATCACTCATGCCGTCGCCTACGGTTCCCATCTGATCGAAGATCGTTTCGGTGTACTCCTTGGTCACACTTTCGGAAACTTCCTTCTGGATCTTTGCCAGAGCCGTTTCGCTCATCTTGCTGGCGATGTAGTTGGTGCCGGGATTGGTGGCATATTGCAGTTCCATTTTCTTCGGCTCATCGTCCATGAGGGTGGAAGCATTTTCAGAGAAATCTGACGGAATGGTAATCACCATATAATATGTGCCGTCTGCAATGCCCTTTTCCGCCTTGTCTGCACTGACGAAGTGGAAATCCAGCTGGTCATTTTCTTTCAGCTTATCCACCAGTTCATCTCCGACGGCAAGGGTCTTTCCCTCATAGTCTACCGATTTGTCGTTGTTGACGACTGCCACCGGCAGCTGGTCCACGTTGCCGTACGGATCCCACATGGAGCCCAGAAACAGCGTGGTGTAAATGGTCGGGATCAGCACAATTGCCGCCATAGCGATACCATTGAAATGCCGCCAGAAAAAGTTCTGCTTTTTTCCGGAATCGCTCGATCGCATAAATACCTACTTCCTTTCTATTGTGAAACAAAGACTGCTTTCCCCGAATGCACAGTTTTGCTTCTCTGCGAGTGACGAAACACAGCTGTCTACAAAAAAGTTTTTGTCTACAAATAGAAAACTGTTGACTTTTCGTCCTGTATCTATTATAATATAAGGGAAGATAATTTGCAACCGTTGATTTTGCAAATTTCGCCTAGTAATAGACATCGTGTCTATTATGTGTTATGACAGCCCCGAATGTCATGACAAGGAAAACGATAAAAAGCATCTATGCTAGATAAAGGAAGATGTATCATGACAAATAATATCAAACAGGAACGGCGGTACCGCCGCACAGAGGCTCTGATCCTGAACGGACTGACTACCCTGCTCCAGCAGAAAAGCATCAAGGAAATCACAGTGCGGGAACTGGCAGATCTGGTGGACATCAACCGCTCTACCTTTTATCTCCACTATACCGACATTTACGACCTGCTGGAAAAGACAGAGCAGCGGCTGTTGCAGCAGCTGCTGGACGCGGTAAACCAGAACTGGACCTTGCCGGAAACGCCGAAAAACTTTTTCGCGTTTCTGGAACAGGCTTTCACCATTCTCTCGGAAAATGCACAGCTTTGTTCTGCCCTGATCGGACCGAACGGCGACATTGCCTTTTTACGGAACATTGAAAAGATGATTCGGGAAAAGGGCGTACAGACGCTGCGGTCATTTGCCCCCAGAGAACTGCGGGAACAGGATCTGCAATATGCCATTTCCTTCGCCCTCGCCGGCTGCATGGGACTGATCGAACACTGGCTGAAAAACGGATGTCCGGAAACACCGACCCACATGGCAGAACTGACACTGGTGCTCCTGCGGGAGGGAACAACTTCTATTGGCGTGCCAGAACTGGCACCGCATGCCCTGCATTGAGTATACGAAAAGCAACACCGAAACCTGCTATCACATTCCGATAAAAAGCCTCCGCCGTGCATGAAAAATTGCACAGCGGCGGCTTTTCTATTTCTTTCTATTTCTATATCCCAATTCTCTAATGTATTGCCGCTGATGATTTTCACCAGAAAGTGAAACACCAAAAACGCAAGACGCGAATCAGAAATATAGGATTCGACTTTAAACTGCTCGTTATTATCCATATTAGTCATCACCCCTATGTACTAAGTCATACGGATAATAGAGTTGTTCCTTTAATGATGAATCATCGAGTTCAAGTGCTTTAGCCAATGCCCCTGATTCAAAACTCCAATATCCATAATACGTTGTTTTTGTTGACTTATGAGAATCATGCCATGCACATTCTTTATGGATATCATACCATTGATTATCAAGATATGATTTCAATAATGCAATAGCATTTTCCTTATTTTCGGACTCAACAACATCCTTTAGTGATTCGTATGTGTTACTCCATTTAAAGTCTGGGTAATTTTCGCTGCACTTCTTGTCGATAAAACTCAAGAGAAAATCTACAAGGTAGTCGTGATAATCAGCTTCCCTTAGAAGTCTAATCAAAGCCGCTACATCCTCATTTTTTGAATCAATGTTTAAAAGTATTGCTAAGGAAAACACTTTAATTAGTTCGAAATAACTATTATCAGGTTCCCATGTTTTTACATAATACCGCAATAAACTAATGTATGTCTCTTTGATTTCATCGTCTCTAATTCCTGACGTATAAATCAAATTTATTCGATTCTGATAGATAGATGCAAGAATTCCGTACCCATTCTGAACACCTCGATCATTTTCACCTCTAGCCGCACATACTTTAGCCACCAATTCTTCGTAATGAGCAACTTCTTCATCAATTTTTGATAATTTTTCTGCAAAATATTCATCACTTTTTAGTATGCCACGCATTCATATTCCTCCATTGGTGTGCATCTGAGTTTTCCGGTTCTTTTTGTAACACTTCTTTTGAAAGAATAAGAGAAACTTCATATTGCCCTTGCAAAAAAGCTAAACGAGAATCTGAGATTAATACACTCGCATCAAATGGCATATTTATTCACCTTCTTCTAATAAAGCCTCCGCATCCATTTCAGCCTCAACTTGTGCAGCAATTTCGGCATATGATTCTAACAAGTTGTTTAGGAATTCAACATTAGTTTTTTGATCGTGTTCATAGATCACCGTTGATATCCCGTTACTATTCAATTCCGAGTTTATGGACAGTATTACTTCAATTCCCTGAGCATCAATGTAATCACATTCGTATAGATAATTACCCTCAGATACTATCGCCTTTATTTCTGAAATTGAAATGTCCCTATATTTCCTTATCGTTTTGGCAATAACTGCATTAAAATCAGATTTAGCAGCTTTAATTCCAATAAAGCCCATATTCCCTCCTAAAAGTCTAAAATTGTCTTAATCGGTTCTCGCTCTTGAAGGAAGAACTGATGCTGTCAACAGTGTCCTGTAAGTTACAAGTGCTACTGTCAACGCCCTGCAATATATTCTTCTTTCATATCAAGGTAATAGTAATCGTCCTAATATTACAGCCAGCCTTTAGCTTTCAAATATTTATCTGGTATTCTAAGTTCCAGTTCATCTTTTATTTTTGAAATATAATCTTCAATAACTGTATCAGAATAGCAATTCTTATCAGTTATTAACGGAATACATATGTTATTTCCAGCTTCAATATAACAACCAATAATATCAAGATTGTACTGAAATACAACATAAAAAAAATTATAAGCTGTAAAGCCAATTTTGAAACTATGATGATTTGGTTCATCAACTAAATCGTATATTTTACTTGATGAAATCCTGTCATTTAATATAGTCTTTAACACTGTACTAATATTAACAGCCATTAACTGCACTTCATTTAATTCCATACCAAAAATCTCCTATTTGTAAGTCCCAATTCTTTTTTATATTGTTGAGATGTATTGTTCTAAAAATATATGGATATATTGGTGAATTTTGATTTTCATTTTAGATGAGCAATACAGAACAGAATTGGGATATTTCTACAGTGTCATGATGTATGTTCGTTCTTCTGCCGTTTCTCCGGTCTGGGGATATGTGCGGCTGCCAGTTTCCGAAAAGTGCATGCCAATGCGTTGCATCACCCGTTCCGAGGCGGCGTTCCGTGCATCGCAGCAAGCAACCAATGTGCGATAGGGCAACTTTTCCCGACACCACTCCACCACAGCTTTCGCGGCTTCTGTCGCATAGCCCTTTCCGTGTGCATCTGCACGAAACAGCCAGCCCAGCATGCCCTGTTCCGGTGTCATGTACTCCAATGTGACCGTGCCGAGCAGTTCCGCTTTTCGCAGCACTGCAAATTCATACGTCTGTGGGAAAAGACTGTTCCACGCTTGGGCAGCATTCTGCAAAAACGTGTGCAGTTCTGCTTCCTGCTCCAACGGGTAGAACAGCATATACTTCGTCAGTTCGCCGTCCGCAGCAAATGTGCGGAATGCTGTAAAATCTGTCGGAGCCAACGGACGCAGCAGCAGGCGTTCGGTTTGTAGTATTGTCATGAGGTTTCTCCTGTTTTAAAGGTAGGCCGACATGGCAACCAGAAATACCGCGTCCATGCTGTACCAGCCGTTTTCGTATCGAAATACGATAAATTCCTCTTTTTCTGTCTGTTTGCCTTCGTCAGACTGATAGCGAACCTTCAGGTCAAACTGCACTGCCTTTTTGATCTCCAGATCTGCATCTTCTTCCAGATCAAAGTCAAAATAGTCGGAAAAATCGTCCCGATCCAATTTTTCCTGATCGGTAATGCTGACTTTGATGTCGTCATAGCCGCTGTAGTACTTGTCCAGATACGCCTGCACTTCCTTGAGCAGTTCCCGTTTGGTCAGGTCTTTTTCGTCCATGACTTCTTTCAGGTAGTCTTTCGGGACGGTGTCCAGCAGCTTCTTGGCATCACACTTTTCAATTGCCTGATAGTACTCCTTGACTACCTGTTTCGGTCCGCCGGTGCACAGGGAACCGATCAGCACCAACGCCAGCACAATGACGATCAGCACACAGATCACGGCAATGCCCAACCCTTTTCTGGTGAGCTTTTGTGAGCCGGCAGTGAACGAAGCACCACCATTTTCTGACGGGTTCACCTGCTGCTGTTTTGCCCCGCAAAACGGACAGAACAAGTCCCCTCCCTCAATCTTTTTCCCGCAGTTCTGACAAAACATTACGATCACTCCTTTTCGTTTTTCCGATCCTCTGCAACCATACGCCGCAATTCCGCAAAGGCAGCGTCCTCTCCCTGCTCCGCCAGCAGAGTCAGCAGCCGCATCAGTTCCCGTTCTGTGTTGGCGTGCAGCAGTCCCCGCTTGCGGGAAGTGGATTTCTGAAAATACGCCAGCGGACAGGTCTGGTCATAGGCATCTTTCATGTAGATCTTGCTGGCGGCAACTCTGTCACAGAACATCTCCGCCAGAAACCGCACCGGCATTTCCACCGGTTCCACTTGCTTGGTTCTGGGGTTATAGTCCGACCAGTACTCGAAATGGTGACGGTTCCGCCCCTTGTGGTGCATCCATGCCAGCGAATAGCCCAACGCCTCTCGTTCGGCTTCGTTGGGACTGCGTTTGCCGTCCTGATAGTACCGGACACCCTGCCAGAATTCTGTCGGGCTGTACTTGGACAAATCATGCCGCAGCCCCTGCCAGAAAATCCCCGCCCGCCGGCAGTGCCGCATGACAGTGTGCCGATGTCGGGTAATGGTACAGAAATGCCCCCAAAAAGAATGCCAGCCCATGGGAAAAACCTCCTGTTGCAGATGATACTTTTAGTGTAGCTTTTTTTGGGGGAAAAGTCAAGGCAGCCATGGCTCAAAGCTTGCACGTAAATTTTAGGAAACACTGAATAAAACTTGCAAGCAGATTGCGTGCAAAGTCGCCAGACGCTCTTTG
>NZ_KI260286.1:41295-55126 GCF_000468015.1 Ruminococcus callidus ATCC 27760
TCGCCAGACGCTCTTTGTGCGGTATTGCCTTATAGTTCAATTCCAAAAAAATTTCTCCCCGCCCTTGACTTTTCCGAAAAATCTGGTACATTCCATAGATGCGGAAGGGAAATCACAAGGAGGGATTTCCATGAAAGAAAAAATCTGTATCGGAATCGGTGCTGCCGGCGGGCTGTTGGCTGCGGCTCTCGGCGGCTGGGACTTGGGCTTACAAGTGCTTCTGGGCTTTATGGCGGCAGACCTCGGAACAGGGCTGCTTACTGCCGGCGTGTTCCACAATTCCCCGCACACCAAAGACGGCAGGCTGGACAGCCGCTGCTGTTTTCAGGGCATGTGCCGCAAGGCAGAAATGCTGGTGTTTGTCGGGACGGCAAACGCGGCGGACTTACTGCTGAACAGTCACTTCCTGCGAAGTGCAGTCATCATTGGCTTCTGTGCCAGCGAAGCCCTCTCGCTTACGGAAAACGCCGGACGTATGGGCATTCCCCTGCCGGCAGCGTGGAAAAATGCTGTCAGTCTGCTAAGCCGCAAGGCACAGCCGGACAGCCCGTCGGAACAGGAGTGATCGCTATGCAGATACAAAACGCCTACCTCACCCACAACCGCCCCAAAACACGCCGAAGCCGTACCACTGCCATTGCCGTGCACTGGGTTGCAAATCCCAACAGCACCGCCATGGCAAACCGGAACTACTTTAACACCACCAGCCGTGCCGTTTCCAGCAACTATATTATCGGGCTGCAGGGGGAAATTCTATGCTGCATTCCCGATGAGGAAACCAGCTGGTGCACAAATGAAGCAAATTCCTATACGGTCAGTGTGGAGTGCTGCCATCCGGACTGGACGGGCTGCTTCACGGGAAAAACCTACACCAGTCTGGTGGAACTGACTGCCCAGCTGTGCCAGAAATATCATCTGGATCCGCAGAACGGCGGGGTGATACGACACTACGACGTGACACGAAAGATCTGTCCAAAATGGTTTGTCCCTGCCAGCCGCGGCGGGTCGGATACCAACGATGAGCGGCATTGGAAACAATTTTTGCATGACGTTGCCCGGCAGATGCAACGCGGCAGTACTGCCATTTCCACACCGGCAGCAGAGCCGGACAGCTATCGGGTTCGCGTGACTGTCGATGCCCTGCGGATCCGTAAGGGAGCTGGTACCAGCTATGCGATCACCGGCTGCATTCGGGACAAGGGTGTCTATACTATTATAAAGACCTGCGGCAACTGGGGCAAGCTGAAATCCGGTGCCGGCTGGATCTGTCTGGGATACTGCCGGAAGCTTTGATTGCAGATCCTGCTGAACGACAAAAAGCCTGTCGGGGAGCAATTCTCCCTGACAGGCTTTTGCAATATTCTCTACCTTTTTACCAGAGTGTTCCGTTTACTTTTTCAGATCCATAAGCATGGCGTTCAGTGCACTCAAGAATGCAGAGATCGAAGAGTTGATGATGTCCGAATGCACGCCAACGCCCCAATAGGTCTTGCCGTTCTTCTCCAGTCCCACATAAGCCACTGCCTTGGAATTGGAGCAAACCTCCAGTGCATGTTCTGTGTAGGTGGTGAGAGAGAAGTCCATATTCAGGTGTGCCTTTACCGCATTGGAAACCGCGTCCAGACGACCGTTTCCGTCACCGTGTACTGTTTCTGTGCTGCCCTTATAGGAAATGGTTGCCTCGGTGCCAATGGCATTTTCGCCCTTCTGCACGAAGTGGACTTCCGGAATGGAAACCGGTGTTTCCACGTTGACATAGTGCTTGGTGAAGATGTCCAGTACTTCTTCCGGCAGCAATTCCTTGTGGGCATGGTCGGAAACGCCCTTGACCAGATAGCCGAAAGATTCCCGCATCTTCTGCGGAATGTGATAGCCGTACTTGGTTTCCATGAGGTAGCTGACACCGCCCTTGCCGGACTGGCTGTTGATACGGATCACGTCTGCCTCGTAGACACGGCCCACATCTTCCGGATTGATGGGCAGATACGGCACGTTCCAGTGCTTGCAGTCGTGTTCCTCTCTCCAGTGCATGCCCTTGGCAATTGCGTCCTGATGAGAACCGCTGAACGCGGCAAATACCAGCTGACCGCTGTACGGCGAACGCTCATAAACGTGCATTCTGGTGACACGCTCGTAAACCTCTACGATCTCCGGCATGTTGGAGAAGTCCAGTTCCGGATCCACGCCCTGCGAATACATGTTCAGAGCCAGTGTGACAATGTCCACGTTACCGGTACGCTCACCGTTGCCGAACAAGGTGCCCTCGATACGGTCGCCGCCGGCAAGCAGCCCCAGTTCGCTATCTGCCACAGCACAGCCGCGGTCGTTGTGGGGGTGCAGGGAGATGATGACATTTTCCCGACGGTACAGGTTGTCGCTCATGTATTCGACCTGATTAGCATAAACGTGCGGCATGGAGTGGGAAACCGTAACCGGCAGATTGATGATGACCGGATCTTCCGGTGTCGGTTCCCAGATTTTCAATACGGCGTTGCAGATCTCCAGAGCGAATTCCGGTTCGGTGCCGGTAAAGCTTTCCGGAGAATACTCAAACCGGAAGTGTCCCTCGGTCTTTGCCCGATATTCCTTGCAGAGATTTGCCCCCAGTTCCGCCAGCTTGATGATGTCTTCCTTGCTCTTTTTGAACACCTGTTCCCGCTGTGCCACGGAAGTGGAATTATAGAGGTGCACAATGGCATGTTTTGCACCCTTCAGGGCTTCAAATGTCTTGGCAATGATGTGTTCCCGTGCCTGTGTCAATACCTGAATGGTGACATCGTCCGGAATCATATTGTTTTCGATCAGAGTACGGCAGAATTCGTATTCGGTTTCAGAAGCAGCCGGAAAGCCGATCTCGATCTCCTTGAAGCCGATCTTTACCAGATAGCGGAAGAATTCCAGCTTTTCGTCCAGACTCATAGGCGTGATCAAAGCCTGATTGCCGTCACGCAGATCGACGCTGCACCAGATCGGTGCCTTTTCGATCATTGTCTTTTGTGCCCAACGCATAGGCGGATTCTTTACCGGAAAAAACTGCGGTGCATACTGTTCTACGTTTTTCATAAGATACATTCCTTTCCTGTTATGTGTAGGTGATCTACCCTGTCATGTGATCTGCGGCGATCTGCTCTGTTTACAAAAAAAGCCCCTTCCATACAGATATTTTCATCTGTACAAAAGAGACGAAGATCCATTTTTCTCCGTGGTACCACTCTTTTTGACGCAGCGTGTGCGTCCACTCATCACATCTGACAATGTGTACTCTGCTAACGGAGAGTATCCGGCACAGCCTACTGATACGGGACAATGCCCGTCTGTTCCGCCTGCGGCTCGGGGACCAGTTATCCTGAACGCCCTGCTGTCGGCTCACACCAGCCGCCGACTCTCTGCGATGCAGAATGCGTTCTCTTTTCTTCCCGTCAAAGCCTTTTTCATGATACACCAGCAATCCCATTGCTGTGAATATCTTCAGTATAGCAGTTTTCGCCTTGTTTGTCAAGCATTTTTGCGAAAATTCTTTGGATTTCACGAAAGACGCTGAATATTTCTGTTTTACAGTGCTGTATATTGAACAAATTGTATCCAAAATGTAAAAACAAAAGACAGACACTTGCATTTGCGAAAACATAGTGCTATACTAGACACATACGAACAGCAATGGCGGTGAATATCGCCGTCCGGCGGCGGAGTCGTAAAGTCTTTCGGAAAGGGAGTATCCTCACATGTACAGTGACATGATGTGCCGGCTGGCAGCACGAGTGATGATCGTGGAACTAGACGCTCGAGTCATTTTGACCCGAAGCGGAATTTGTGCTGTACAGACCGTGGTTCCAAAGACAAATGCGAACGGCTGTTTTTCCGCCGCAACGCTTGCATGAAGATTGGAAGCTTTCGGTATGACAGCCGAAGGCTTTTTTTATAGGACACCGCAAAATGTCTTGCTGTACAGCCGCCTGCGTGCCTGTACTTCTTTCATAGAAAGCGTGCCGCATCTGCCGGCATATCGCTTCGGGTCTATACCAATCGTATTTTTGCTAACAGAATCAGCAATTCTTCTCAAATATCGGAGCTTTTGCCCAAACGGAAAAGTTTCCCAGTAAAAAGGTGAAAAACAAATGAAATTGAAAGGTGCACAAATCATCGTAGAAACCCTGATCGAACAGGGTGCTTCTACGGTATTCGGCTATCCGGGCGGACAGGTCATCGACATCTACGATGCCCTCTATCTGGCACAGGACCGGATCCATCACATCATCACAGCCCATGAACAGGGTGCCGCACACGCAGCAGACGGTTATGCACGTGCCACCGGCAAGGTCGGCGTTGTCATCGCCACCTCCGGTCCGGGTGCCACCAATCTGGTCACCGGTATCGCCACTGCATATCTGGACTCTGTGCCGCTGGTAGCGATCACCGGCAACGTGCCGAACTCTCTGATCGGACGGGACAGCTTTCAGGAAGTGGACATCACCGGCGTGACCATGCCGATCACCAAGCACAACTTCCTGGTAAAGCGTGTGGAAGATCTGGCAGATACCATTCGGGAGGCATTCCGCATTGCCAAGTCCGGCAGACCGGGACCGGTTCTGGTGGACGTTCCCAAGGACGTACAGAACGCCCTGTATGAGTACACTGCACAGAAGCCGGTGGAAAAAGATCCGGTTCCGGCAGTCAACGACAGCGAGATCGAAAAAGCAATCGAAATGATTCTGGCTGCCGAAAAGCCGTACATCTACATCGGCGGCGGTGCAATTACCGACGATGCCGGTGCGGAAGTTCTGGCTCTGGCAGAAAAGATCGACGCACCGATCGGCTGCACCATGATGGGCATTTCCGCAGTACCGTCCTCCAATCCCCGCTGGCTGGGCATGGAGGGTATGCATGGACACTATGCCTCCTCCATTGCACAGAATGAAGCAGACCTGATCATCACAGCAGGCTGCCGCTTCAGCGACAGAGGCACCGGCAACACTGCAAAGTATGCCAGAAATGCCAAGATCATTCACATGGACATCGATGCTTCTGAGCTCTGCAAGAACATTCCGGTAGAACTGGGCATGACCGGTTCCATGAAGGAGATCCTGCAAAAGCTGGCGGAAAAACTGCCGCAGCAGACTCACGCCGACTGGATGGCACGTGTGGCTGAATTACAGGAAAAGACCAGAGAACTGGAAGCACAGAATCCGGACGAACTGACACCGTTCACTGCCATCGATGCACTGGCAGAAGCGGCAGACAACGAAACGATCGTTGCCACAGACGTTGGACAGCATCAGATGTGGGTGGCTCAGCACTATCCGTTTGAAACACCCCGTACCTTTATTTCCAGCGGCGGTCTGGGCACCATGGGCTTTGGTCTGGGTGCTGCGATCGGTGCCGCAACTGCAACCGGCAAAAAGACCATTCTGGTCACCGGCGACGGCAGCTTCGGCATGAACCTGAACGAACTGGCTACCGCAGTCACCAACCAGACACCGGTCGTTGTATTCATCATGAACAACGGCGTGCTGGGCATGGTTCGGCAGTGGCAGACCCTGTTCTTCGACAAGCACTATTCCAACACCACGCTGGAACGCAAGACCGACTTCGTCAAACTGGCAGAAGCATTCGGCATGCCGGGCTATCGTGCCATGAATATGGCAGAACTGAAAGAAGTCCTGCCCAAGGCGTTTGCCGAAAAGGGACCGGTTCTGGTAGATTGTGCGATCGACTGTGACGCATTCGTTCTTCCCATGCTGCCGCCGGGCGGCTGCATCGATGATATTATCGTCGATATTTCTGCAATGTAAAGGGGTGTGTCATCATGGATCGAATCGAACGCTTTGTTATTTCCGTCCTCGTTGCAAACCATTCCGGTGTGCTGTCCCGCGTTTCGGGCATGTTCACCAGACGAGGCTTTAATATTGATACCCTGACAGTCGGAGAAACCGAATCACCGGAATTCTCCCGCATCACCATTTCCACCCACTGTGACCCCGGTATCTGTAACCAGATCGTCAAGCAGCTGGAAAAGATGTATGATGTCAAGACCGTCAAGGTCATGGAACAGGATCAGACAGTGGTCCGCGAGCTGCTGCTCATCAAGATCAACAATGTGGCAGACAAGCGTCAGGATATTATGTCTGTGGTCGATGTCTTCCGTGCGAAGATCACCGACTATTCTCCGGAGGCACTGGTCATCGAAATTCGCGGCGAGTCCTCTAAGATCAACGCTTTTATTGAGCTGCTGGAACCCTACGGCATCATGGAAATGTGCCGCACCGGTCTGGTCGCTCTTGAAAGAGGCGGCTCATGCCTGAAAGATGCGTGAGCAGTCGTATATAAATGGATCAGCAGACTGCACGGATGCTCCGGCGGTACTGCGTCGGAAATGAAAAATCGTTTCCGAAACCCAAATTTATTCAAAGGAGTCTTTCACAATGGATCATGTTGCAAAGGTATTTTATCAGGAAGACTGTGACTTGTCGCTGCTGTATGGCAAGACTATCGCTGTTATCGGCTACGGCAGTCAGGGTCACGCACACGCACTGAATGCCAAGGAATCTCTGGGCGATAAGGCCAGAGTAATCATCGGTCTGTACAAGGGCAGCAAGTCCTGGGCAAAGGCTGAGGCACAGGGCTTCGAAGTATTCACCGCAGCAGAAGCTGCAAAGCAGGCTGACATCATCATGATTCTGATCAATGATGAAAAGCAGGCAGCAATGTACAAGAAGGACATTGCACCGAATCTGGAACCGGGCAATATGCTGATGTTCGCTCACGGCTTTGCAATCCACTTCGGTCAGATCATTCCGCCGGCAGACGTTGACGTTACCATGATCGCTCCGAAGGGACCAGGTCACACCGTTCGTTCGGAATATCTGGCAGGCAAGGGCGTTCCGTGCCTCGTTGCTGTACAGCAGGACGCAACCGGCAAGGCTCAGGATCTGGCACTGGCTTATGGTCTGGCTATCGGCGGTGCAAGAGCCGGCGTTCTGGAAACCACATTCCGTACCGAAACAGAAACCGACCTGTTCGGTGAACAGGCTGTTCTGTGCGGCGGCGTTTGTGCCCTGATGCAGGCTGGTTTCGAAACTCTGTGCGAAGCTGGTTATGACCCGAGAAACGCTTACTTCGAATGCATTCACGAGATGAAGCTGATCGTAGACCTGATCTACCAGAGCGGTTTTGCAGGCATGCGTTACTCCATCTCCAACACTGCGGAATACGGCGACTACATCACCGGTCCGAAGCTGATCACCGAGGAAACCAAGAAGACCATGAAGCAGATCCTGAAGAACATTCAGGACGGTTCCTTCGCAAAGGAATTCCTGCTGGATATGAGCGAAGCAGGCGGTCAGGCACACTTCCGTGCTATGCGTAAGCTGGCTGCTGAGCATCCGTCTGAAAAGGTCGGCGAAGAGATCCGTAAGCTGTACAGCTGGAACGGTGAAGACAAGCTGATCAACAACTAATCAGTACATTTGCTACAGCAATCCCCCATTTCTGAATCGATGGGATACGCAGGGATAAAACCATAACGCAGAAACTGCTTTCCTGACGCAATATCAGGAAAGCAGTTTTTGGATACACAGCAAATCCATTGTGACACACGGAAAAGTATTTTTCCGAAATTATATGAGGTGAAAAAAATGAACGGTAATTTTTACTGTGAGGGTGTCGATAAGGCACCCCAGCGTTCCCTGTTCCACGCACTGGGAATGACCAAGGAAGAAATGGAACGTCCGCTGGTCGGCATTGTTTCTTCTTATAATGAGATCGTACCGGGACACATGAACATCGACAAAATCGTGGAAGCTGTCAAGCTGGGCGTTGCCATGGCTGGCGGTACACCGGTAGTATTTCCGGCAATTGCAGTCTGTGACGGTATCGCCATGGGACACAAGGGCATGAAATATTCTCTGGTGACCCGTGACCTGATCGCCGACTCCACCGAGTGCATGGCTCTGGCACATCACTTTGATGCACTGGTCATGATCCCGAACTGTGACAAGAATGTCCCCGGTCTGCTGATGGCTGCCGCAAGAGTGAACGTGCCGACTGTCTTTGTCAGCGGCGGTCCGATGCTTGCCGGTCACGTCAAGGGCAAGAAAACCAGTCTGTCCAGCATGTTTGAAGCTGTCGGCTCTTACGCTGCCGGCAAGTTCACTCTGGAGGACGTGGAAGAATTCGAGAACAACGCCTGCCCCACCTGCGGTTCCTGCTCCGGCATGTACACCGCAAACTCTATGAACTGCCTGACTGAAGTGCTGGGCATGGGACTCAGAGGCAACGGCACCATTCCGGCAGTATATTCTGAACGTATCAAGCTGGCAAAACAGGCTGGTATGGCAGTTATGGATATGTACCGGAAGAATATCCGTCCCCGCGACATCATGACCGCAGACGCTTTTGAAAACGCACTGACCGCAGATATGGCACTGGGCTGTTCCACCAACAGCATGCTGCACCTGCCGGCAATTGCCAACGAATGCGGCATCAAGATCGATCTGGACATGGTCAACCAGATCAGTGCACGCACTCCGAACATCTGCCACCTTGCTCCGGCAGGTCACGCATACATGGAAGACCTGAACGAAGCCGGCGGCATCTATGCCGTTCTGAACGAACTGACCAAGAAGAATCTGCTCCACACCGATGTGATGACTGTCACCGGCAAGACCATGGCAGAGAACATCAAGGGATGTATCAACAAGAACACCGACATCATTCGCCCGATCGATCAGCCGTACAGCGAAACCGGCGGTATTGCTGTCCTCAAGGGCAATCTGGCTCCGAATCGCTGCGTTGTAAAGCGGAGTGCCGTTGCAAAGGAAATGCTGGTACACAAGGGACCGGCAAAGGTATTCAACAGCGAAGAAGAAGCTATTGCAGCGATCACCGGCGGCAAGATCGTCAAGGGTGATGTCGTTGTGATCCGGTACGAGGGACCTGCAGGCGGTCCGGGCATGCGGGAAATGCTCTCCCCGACTTCTGCAATCGCCGGCATGGGACTGGACAAGGACGTTGCCCTCATCACAGACGGCCGCTTCTCCGGTGCGACCCGCGGTGCAGCGATCGGTCACGTTTCTCCGGAAGCAGTCAACGGCGGTACTATTGCCTATGTACAGGACGGCGACATCATCTCCATTGACATTCCGAACCACAGCATTCAGCTGGAAGTTTCCGACGAGGAACTGGCAGAACGGAAAAAGACCACCAAGATTCTGGTCAAGGAAAACCTCACCGGCTATCTGAAGCGGTATTCCAAGATGGTTTCCTCTGCGGATCAGGGTGCGATCATCAACCGCATGGACTAAATCAAACAAAGGAGGAACTTCCCCTATGGGTATGACAATGACACAAAAGATCCTTGCTGCACACGCCGGCTTGGATTCTGTCGAAGCCGGTCAGCTGATCCTGGTCAATCTGGATCGGGTACTGGGCAACGACATCACTTCCCCCGTTGCAATTCGGGAATTCAACAAGCTGAACAAGGACAACGTTTTCGATAAGGACAAGGTGACCATGGTCATGGATCACTTTGCCCCGAACAAGGACATCAAGGCTGCCACACAGTGTAAAATGTGCCGCGATTTCTGCGGCGAAAAGGAGATCACCCACTTCTATGACGTTGGTCAAATGGGTATCGAACATGCCCTGCTGCCGGAAAAAGGACTGGTCGTTTCCGGTGACGTTGTTATCGGTGCAGACTCTCACACCTGCACATACGGTGCACTGGGTGCATTTTCTACCGGTGTCGGCTCTACCGATATGGCATGCGGCATGGCGATCGGCAAGGCTTGGTTCAAGGTGCCGTCTGCTATCAAGTTTGTTCTCAAGGGCAAGCTGAACCCGTACATCTCCGGCAAGGACGTGATCCTGCACATCATTGGCAAGATCGGCGTAGACGGTGCTCTGTACCGCTCTATGGAATTCACTGGCGAGGGCGTGGCTTCTCTGTCTATGAGCGACCGTCTGACCATGACCAACATGGCAATCGAAGCCGGTGCCAAGAACGGTATCTTCGAGGTTGACGATCAGACACTGGCATTCGTGGCAGAGCACAGCGACCGCAAGCCGGTTGTCTATAAGGCTGACGAAGATGCCGTTTACGATGAAGTTATCGAAATCGACCTGTCTGAGATCAAGTCCACCGTGGCATTCCCGCACCTGCCGGGCAACACCCGCACCATTGACGAAGTGGGCGAGGTGAAGATCGATCAGGTTGTCATTGGCTCCTGCACCAACGGTTTCTACAAGGACATCGAAGAAGCTGCTTCTATTATCCGCGGCAAAAAGGTGGCAAAGAACGTCCGTGCCATTATCATTCCGGCAACACAGGCAATTTACCTGAAGGCTATGGAAAACGGTCTGCTGAAGGATTTCATCGAGGCTGGCTGCGTAGTATCTACCCCGACCTGCGGCCCGTGTCTGGGCGGACACATGGGCATTCTGGCTGCCGGTGAACGTGCAGTTTCCACCACAAACCGGAACTTCGTAGGCAGAATGGGTCACCCGGAATCTGAAGTATATCTGGCAAGTCCGGCGGTTGCAGCAGCAAGTGCCATTGCCGGCAAGATCGTTTCCCCGAAGGAGGTACTGTAATCATGCAACTGAACGGAACTGTCATCAAATACGGCGACAACGTGGACACGGACGTTATCATTCCGGCACGTTATCTGAACACCATTGACAAGAAGGAACTGGCTTCTCACTGCATGGAAGATCTGGATACCACCTTCACCAGCCGCGTGAAGCCGGGCGACATCATGGTCGGCGGCGAAAACTTCGGCTGCGGTTCTTCCCGTGAGCATGCCCCGATTGCAATCAAGGAAAGCGGCATTGCTCTGGTCATTGCCAAGAGCTTTGCCCGCATCTTCTACCGGAACTCTATCAACATCGGTCTGGCGATCGTGGAGTGTCCGGAGGCTGTAGACGCTATCAGCGAGGGCGACACGGTGGAAGCAGATCTGGACAACGGCATCATTCGCGATGTCACCACCGGCAAGGAATTCCATGTGGCACCGTTTCCGGAATTTATCCAGACCATTATCGCAAACGGCGGTCTGATCGAGTCGATCAAAAAGGGTGCTGTGAAGTAAGCGGTTCTCTGAAACCCTATGATATACAAAAAGCTGTTGTACCATTTGTTTGGTACAACAGCTTTTTTGTTGTCTGAAAACTGGAATTTATGCTTGCTTTTTAGAATTTCTGATATATATTGCGGATGTTATAACAACCATTAGAATAAGAATATGCAAAATAGAATGATAAACATCTGGTATATATCTTCCATCAATTTCAAGCCACTTTATAGCCCCTGAAAAACACTTTATCTTACCTTCAAGTGAACCCATTATCCCTTTACCAAAAATAGTATACCATTCGTGGCATAAGAATTGAACTACAAACCATATTGATGTCCATACCGCAACAGCCCATTTTCCGAATTTTTCCTTAAATATAAATAATATTATAGTTACTAAATAAATAAGAAAAAATATTCCATCATCTTTATATGAGCGTGCGACTAAATAAGTATTTCTGAAATAAATACCTGTCATATCAAGAAAAAACCAGAACAGAAGCAATATTTGAGGTATTATACAATATCTTTTCTTCATTATTTACCACCTAAATTCCGATTTACCGCATTTCCATTATACCACACAGCCCCAACGCAGTCAATCCGCCACAAATTTCACCGGCACAGTGCCCGCTATGTGTTCTTCTCATGTGGAAAAACTAGAAGTTGTCTATTTCTCCTCTTCATCAATACCTAGTTCATCGTGTATTTGTTCTTCTTCAATATCTTCGGTAGTGACTTTTCCTGTAATATCCCTATAGGCTTCTTTTATTCCATTTCTGACAGCCCATTTAACTATAAAATATAATGCAAGTAAAACGATTAGTGCTGTGCCAAAACTAATTCCTAGTTCTTCAAACATTTCATTACCTCCGTCAAATCCCGATTTACCGCATTTCTATTATACCACACAGCCCCAACGCAGTCAATCCGCCGCAAATTTCACCGACACAGTTGCCCGCTATGCGTTCTTCTCATGTGGAAAAACTGGAATTTTTATTTCTTGTTTAACTTTTCCCATTCGCTTTTGAGAACTGAATAAACTCTTCTTCCCTCAAAATGATCTTTTCTCCAGAAAAAATCACGAAATGTTCCTTCGTATGTAAGTCCGCACTTTTCAATAACTCTGCGTGAAGCTTCATTTACTGTACGACAATCAATCTCAATTCTATGAAAGTTGATTTTTTCGAAACCAAAACGAATAACTGCTTTCGTCATTTCTGTGGCATATCCCTTACCCTGAAATGCAGGACCGATAACATACTCAATCTCACCATGCTGATTGTTGCTGTCAACTAAGAAAAATGCAATTTGTCCTATACACTCGCTGGATGTCTTTTCAATAACTGCCCAGCGATAATAATCTTTACAGGAATAAGAAACAATATACTTCGTATCAAATAACTTCTGAACATCATCAGATGTAGGATAATATGGTTCACCATAATCCCATTGTGTCTGTTCATCTGCTATCCAGTTGCGTAGCATAGAATCAATATCAGAATACTCAAAACGACGAAGTATCAGTCTTTCTGTTTCTATTGTTTGTGTTCCGATGTGTGTCAGCATCTCATTTCCTCCGATTATCACTATAAAGTTTCATACAACTTCCGATTTACCGCATTTCCATTATACCACACAATTCTAACTTAGTCAATCCGCCGTAAATTTCACTGGCACAGTGCCCGCTATGCGTTCTTCTCATGTGGAGAAACTGGAATTTATTTTAATAAATATTTTTCAAATGCTTTGTGTGTGTCAAAGTGAACCTCTTTGAAAAATAAAACGAGCCAAATAATAAAAGCCGGAATAGCCATATATGGTGTTAAAAAATAAGACAACACTGCTCCTACTAACATTATGCCAGCCCATGTAAAACACTGATTTTTTATATCACGAGAAATATGAGCTTTATCATACAATGCCTGTTCTTCTTTCGGTAACGAATTAAATCCCGAAACAAATTTAGCCGCTTTTTCTTTAAATATAGCAAATAACACTCCTATAATCACAAATGGAATAACCAAAACTCCACATAGCCAAAACCCTATATTCATAGCATACTCCTCCTTCACAAATTCCGATTTACCGCACCTTCATTATACCACACAGCCCCAACACAGTCAATCCGCCGCAAATTTCACCAACACAGTGCCCGCCATGCGTTCTTTTCATGTGGAAAAACTGGAATTTATCAGTCCATTAGTTCAAGTGTTTTCTCAAAAGGAATACATTCTGCATACCGCTTATTCCACATAAATTCATTATAATAATGGTAGCTTTGTTCAGCGGTCATATACTGATTATCAACTGTACTATTCGCATTTGCAGGAACAATCATTTTGAAACCATGCTCAAATCCCGATTTAATCGTTGCATCAATACAATAATCTGTCTGCAATCCCACAATAATAATCGTATTTTCTTCTTTTTGTCTTAAATACTCCAATAGTCCAGTATCTTTAAAAGCACTATTTACGTTCTTGTCAAAAACAAGTTCACCATTAAGTGGTTGAAATCCATCATATATTTCAAAACCATCATTTCCTTTTGTCAATTCATTGCCAATCCCATCGTCATGCCGAACAAAAATAACTTCTATCTTATTATTTCGAGCTGTTCTTATCAGTTCTATAACACGAGATTTGAATAAATCAAATTGGTATAATTTATCATTTGTAATTGCTTTTTGTGTATCAACTACCAAAAGTATCATCAATGATTCCTCCACAACTTCCGATTTACCGCATTTCCATTATACCA
>NZ_KI260286.1:55226-67707 GCF_000468015.1 Ruminococcus callidus ATCC 27760
CGACACAGTTGCCCGCTATGCGTTCTTCTCATGTAGAAAAACTGGAATTTAATATTACTCGACATGATAAAATTTTTTTAATCTTTGTGCCTCATTTGCTTCAAATCCAAATTTTTCATAAAAAGGTATCTTATCCGGAACCGCACATAGCTCCACAAAAATATCTGTTCCTTTTACTCCATTGTTATTTATAAACCTTCTTAATTCATCTATTAACATTCTTCCAATACCTTTTCCCTGATATTCAGGTCTGACAACAACATCTTTAATATAATAATTAAGTCCCATATCACCATTCATTCTTGCCATAGCAACAATGCAATCTCCGTCCCATATAGAAACTCTAAATAGGGTGTGTTTCATTGCTAATCTTGTTTGCTCAAGAGATGGTCCATCTCCCCATACTGTTTCCCATAATTCAATAAATTGCTCTGCCGTTAGTTCGTTGTATTTGATTTTTAAATCTAACATATATTATTTCTCTCCAATACCTTGTATTATAAAATCAATCAGATTTACAAATTCCGATTTACCACACCTTCATTATACCACACAGCCCCAACCAAGTCAATCCACAACCAAAATCACCGACACAGCCCCCTCCGCACCGGCTTTTTTGTGGCGAAATGCAGAATTTTCACAAAAACCTTGTAATCTTCACAGCTTTGGTGTATAATGAAAGAGTATTTGCGGAACAAATGGGGTATGTCAACGATTTGTTCCGCCAAACCAAACACAAAGGAGTCTTTCCCATGAATTTTAACATTGCATTGCTTCGGGGCGACGGTATCGGTCCGGAGATCGTAGACAGTGCTGTGGCTGTTCTCCACAAGATTGGCAAGAAATACGGTCACACCTTCACCTGCACCCCGTACCTCATCGGCGGCTGTGCGATCGATGCCACCGGCATTCCCCTGCCGAAAGAAACCATTGACGGCTGTCTGGCAAGCGACAGTGTCCTGCTGGGTGCTGTCGGCGGTGCAGTCGGTCACAACAAGTGGGATCAGATGCCGCCGCATCTCCGTCCGGAAAAGGCTCTGCTGGGAATCCGTGAGGCTCTGGGACTGTTCACCAACCTCCGTCCGGCAAAGCTGTATCCGGCTCTGAAAGGCGACTGCCCCCTGCGGGAAGACATCGTGGCAAAGGGCTTCGACATCATGATGGTTCGTGAACTGACCGGCGGCATCTACTTCGGCGAACGGGGCAGACGCGAGGGCAAGTACGGCGAAGAAGCATATGACACCGAGTGCTACAGCAAAATGGAAGTAGAGCGTATCGCACGCGTGGCTTTCGAAACCGCCCGGAAGCGGAACAAGAACGTCATCAGCATCGACAAGGCAAACGTTCTGGAAAGCTCCCGTCTGTGGCGTGAAGTCGTTCACGAAGTGGCAAAGGACTATCCGGATGTCACCCTCACCGATATGCTGGTAGACAACGCAGCCATGCAGCTGGTCAAGAATCCCAGACAGTTTGACGTAGTTGTCACCTCCAATATGTTCGGCGACATTCTGTCCGATGAAGCTTCCCAGATCACCGGTTCTATCGGTATGCTGCCGTCGGCTTCTCTGGGTGCCACCAAGCGTGGCATGTACGAGCCGATCCACGGTTCTGCACCGGATATTGCCGGACAGAACAAGGCAAACCCCATCGCAACCATTCTCTCCGCAGCCATGATGCTCCGCTACTCCTTCGACCTCATGGACGAGGCACAGGCAATCGAAGACGCTGTGGACGCATATCTGAATGCAGGCTACCGCACTGCCGATCTGGCTGGCGAGGGCGTAACACCGCTGTCCTGCACCGAATGCACCGAAAAGATCATTGCACTGCTGAAGTAAGCGGTGTTTCCCTGATACTAACATAAAAACCGAAAGAGATGACTCCATATGACTCCCAGAGAAGAAATCGGATACGGGCTGGATGCCCTTGTCATTTTCCGCAGTTTACAGCAGGATCCGGTGCTTCGTGCACTGATGCAGTTCTGCCACACTGACAAGGAAAATACCCCCGCACAGATCCGCTTTTACAGTGCCATGATTTCCGCCCTGTATGAACGGGCAGACGACCTCACCGGCTATCTGGAACAGATCGTTCTGGAACACGAAAACGTTTATGTCCAGCGTGCCGGTGCCGGCGAAACCATTTCGCAGAACATGGAAACCTGCCTGCACACAGAATTGAAATTGCTGAACCGCATTGCAATGCTCACCCCTGCCATGATTCAGGCAGAGATGCAGACCAGCATTCCCCTGCCGGCATGGCAGACCCACAAGACCGATCTGGACAAGCTCTACACCCAGCGTGTAGCGGAGATCTCCAAGCACGGCTACGGCATCTATGCACGGCACCACATGTTCACCGTCGGAGCAAGCGGCGAGTTGGTTCCGGTGCAGTATCCTGACCCCATTTCTCTGGAACAAATGGTGGGATACGAACGGGAACGCGGCATTGTGGTAGAAAATACCAAGGCACTCCTTGCAGGAAAATACGCCTCCAACGTCCTCCTCGCCGGAGATGCCGGCACGGGAAAATCTGCAACTGTCAAGGCAATTGCCAACGCGTTCAAAGACGACGGACTGCGGCTGATCGAACTGAACAAAGACCAGCTGTGCTACATTCCCCAGATCATGGATCACCTGTGCAAAAATCCGCTGAAGTTTATCCTCTTTATTGACGACCTCACATTCTCCGAGGACGACCCCAACTTCGGCACGCTGAAAGCGACTCTGGAGGGCAGCATTGCCGCCAGAATGCGGAATACCGTCATCTACGCCACCAGCAACCGGCGGCATCTGGTCAAGGAAACCTTTGACGACGGCAGCGACAAGCACTCCAACGACACCGTACAGGAACGCATCTCCCTGTCGGAACGATTTGGCATCACAATTACCTACAGCCGCCCGCAGAAGAACCTGTATCTGGAGATCGTCCACGCTCTGGCAGAACAGAACGGTCTGGACATCACCATGGAGGAACTGGACGCACAGGCAGAACAGTTCGCCCTCCAGAAAAGCGGCAGAAGTGCCCGTGCTGCAAAGCAGCTGATCGACCAGCTGCTGACACAGCGTTCTTAGGCAATACCGCACAAAGAGCATCTGTCGCACAATCTTTGTGTAGTATTGCCGGTCAAGGCAGCTTTTGCGGAGTGGATTGACGAGCAAGGCGAAGATTACGAAAGCTAGGCGGACGACATTATCCGCGAGTGGGAAGAGTACGAGCCGGACGAGGATTAAAAGAGGCACAAAATGCAGAAAATCAAATTACACATGCTGGAAAAATACAATTATTTTGAAAACATTTTTCTCCAAAGCTGGTCTTTGGACGACGAAGGCAGCCATGAAAAAGAAACCGCGTGGTTTGAGCTGCCGGACGGGTTTGAAATCGCTGCCGGAAAAGATGGGATTAAGCGGGTTTACGATCTGCGGAACGGCGAGAGCATACCGTGCGAGCTGCTGACAGATCGCGGCGTGCCGCGGCTTGTATCGTGCAGCGGCTGCACCACGCTCCGCCGGACTGTGGAAGATACGGAAGCCGCAGAGCTCCGTAAAATCCGCGAAAAGGCTGGTCTTAACCGGTCAGAATTTTCCGATGCGACATCTATCCCGCTGCGGACACTGGAAGATTGGGAAAGCGGTAAGCGTAAGCCGCCTTTTTATGTAATTCGACTGCTCGAATTTTTCGTAGATCACCTAGATGCTTAACTTGTTAACGCTGTTATGTGTGCACAAATTATGATGATTTATTTTGTGCAAGTATACAAAGTTTACTTAATATGATTATGGAAAGGAAGTCCTATCCATGCTGACATTGGATAAAATCTATCAAGCAAGCCACGTGCTCCGGAGCGTGATCCGGAAAACGGATCTGATTCAGGCACCGAAACTCTGTCCGGACTGCAATCTGTTTCTCAAGACAGAGAACCTGCAAGTCACCGGTTCTTTCAAGGTTCGCGGTGCCTATTACATGATGTCCCAGCTGACAGAAGAAGAAAAGGCGCGGGGTGTTATCGCCTGCTCTGCCGGCAACCACGCACAGGGTGTGGCTCTGGCTGCGGCAAAGAACCACATGAAGGCTCTCATCTGCCTGCCGGACGGTGCTCCGATCTCCAAGGTAGAAGCTACCAAGAGTTACGGTGCAGAGGTCTGCATGGTCAAGGGTGTCTATGACGATGCCTACAACAAGGCTGTAGAGCTCCAGAAGGAACACAACTACACTTTTGTACACCCCTTCGACAACGAAAACGTCATTGCCGGACAGGGCACCATCGGTCTGGAAATTCTGGATCAGATGGCAGACGTGGACGCAGTCATTGTGCCGATCGGCGGCGGCGGACTGATCTCCGGCGTGGCATTTGCCATTAAGCAGCTGAACCCGAATATCAAGGTTTACGGCGTACAGGCAAGCGGTGCACCCAGCATGTACGAGTCCATTCACAACGACAAGATCACCTGCCTGGACTCCGTTTCCACCATTGCCGACGGTATCGCCGTCAAGGAACCGGGCCCCCACACTTTCGAGTATGTCAAGAAGTATGTAGACGACATTGTGACTGTGACCGACGACGAGATCTCCGCTGCAATTCTGGCTCTGATCGAAAAGCAGAAGCTGATCGCAGAGGGTGCCGGTGCAGCATCTGTGGCTGCGGCAATGTTCCACAAGGTTCCCGTAGAGGGCAAGAAAGTGGTTTGTCTGGTTTCCGGCGGCAACATCGACGTGACTATTCTGTCCCGTGTCATCAAGCGTGGTCTGCTGATGTCCGGCAGAAGCTGCATGCTCAACATTGAACTGCTGGACAAGCCGGGTCAGCTGAAAGATGTTTCCCGCATCATCGCCGATCTGGGCGGCAACGTCATCTCCATTCACCATGAACGTGCCAACGAGGGCAGCGACATCAACGGCTGCTTCCTGCGGATCACCATGGAAACCAGAGATTACGCACACATTCAGGAGATCCGCAGTGCCCTCATGGAAGCAGGATTCCATCTGGTGGACTAAAATAAGAAATCCCTATTTTTTGAAAAGAGGTTTTTATCATGGATACCATTTATACCAAAAACGCACCAAACGCAATCGGTCCGTATTCACAGGCTGTCAAAATCGGTGATATGCTGTACACTTCCGGTCAGATCGCCATCAATCCGGCGACCGGCAATGTAGAAGCAACTGACATCGTGGGACAGTCCAAGCAGGTCATGGCAAACCTGAAAGCCGTTCTGGAAGCCGCAGGTACCAGCTTCGACAAGGTTGTCAAGACAACTTGCTTCCTCAAGGACGTAGCACGGGATTTCGGTGCATTCAATGAAGTGTACGCCGAAGCTATGGGCGATGCAAAGCCGGCAAGAAGCTGTGTTGGCGTAGCAGACCTGCCCAAGGGTGTGCTGGTAGAAGTTGAAGTTATCGCGGCTCTGTAAGCGGTAGGCTTCACGCAAAGAGAAATGAGAAGCGGAGAACGTTTTGGACGTTCTCCGCTTTTTTCATTATCGATTGCCTTTCGGATAAGGCTTTTTCTCGTCCGTTCGTCCCATGAGGTAGTCCACGCTTACGCCATAAAAATCTGCAAGGTGTTCCCATATCACTGTGGGTATATCGTTTTCTCCAGTTTCATATTTGGAATAACCGGTCTGTGACATCTGCAAATATTGTGCCACCTGCTTTTGTGTCAAATCTGCATCTTCTCTTAAATCTCTGATTCGATTTTTCATACGTATAACAGCCTCCCAATTGCAACTATTATACGATAACCTGTTTCAGATTATTGACTTATAACCTGAAACAGGTTATAATGATAAAAAAGGAGGTTTTCCCATGACAAATTACAAAAGACCTTACTTCCGGTTATTCTGTGCCGTCTGTGACACCATTGATGCACTGGAACAAACAGCCGCTTCGAAAAACTGCCCCGAAACCACTGCCAAACTTCTTTCAGAACAGGCGAAGCAATTGCGAAAAGTCACACAGGAAACAGAGGAACTGGTCATTGGCAGCGATTCCTAACGTTTTTACCGGCTCTTTTTTCCGCAAAACGCTTGTAATTTCCGCTGAAATATTGTATAATGAAAGCTATAGGAATCTGCCCTGCGGGTTTCAATTTATCATAAAGGAGTTTTTACCATGTACGCAAATATGATGGACACCATTGGTTTTGTTTCCCAGTTCGATCCGGAAGTCGGACAGGCAATGAATGAGGAGCTGGGTCGCCAGCGTCGGAATCTGGAACTGATCGCCAGCGAGAATCTGGTTTCTCCGGCAGTTATGGCTGCTATGGGTTCTGCCCTCACCAACAAGTATGCAGAAGGTCTGCCCCACAAACGGTACTACGGCGGCTGCGAATATGTAGACGTAGTAGAGGAGATCGCTATCGAACGTGCCTGCAAGCTGTTCGGTGCCAAGTATGCCAATGTACAGCCCCATTCCGGTGCACAGGCAAACACTGCTGTATACTTCGCACTGCTCCAGCCGGGCGATACGGTTATGGGTATGAGCCTGGCACACGGCGGCCACCTGACACACGGTTCTCCGGTCAACATCTCCGGCAAGTACTTCAACTTCGTTCCCTATGAACTGGGCGATGATGAATATATCGACTACGACCGTGCCGAGGCTCTGGCAAAAGAAGTCAAGCCGAAGCTGATCGTTGCCGGTGCAAGTGCATATCCCCGCATCATCGACTTCAAGCGTCTGTCCGAGATCGCAAAGTCTGTAGGAGCATACCTCATGGTAGACATGGCTCACATCGCCGGTCTGGTTGCCGCAGGCGTTCACCCGTCGCCGGTACCCTATGCCGACATCACCACTACCACCACCCACAAGACTCTCCGCGGTCCGAGAGGCGGTCTGATCCTGACCAACGACGAGGAACTGGCAAAGAAAATCAACAAGGCAGTATTCCCCGGCACACAGGGCGGTCCGCTGATGCATGTGATCGCAGCAAAGGCTGTCTGCTTCGGTGAAGCACTGAAGCCGGAATTCCAGACCTACGGCAAGACTGTTGTTGCAAACGCTTCCGCACTGGCTGACGGCTTGATGCAGCGTGGATTCCGTCTGGTATCCGGCGGCACAGATAACCACCTGATGCTGGTAGACCTGCGTCCTTTCGGCGACCTCACCGGTAAGGAATTCGAACGCCGTCTGGACGAAGTGTTCATCACCGTCAACAAGAATGCAATCCCCAACGACCCGCAGAAGCCGTTCGTTACCAGCGGTATCCGCGTAGGTACACCGGCAGTTACTACCCGCGGTTTGCAGCCGGCAGATATGGAAATTATTGCACAGGCAATGTACCTCGCCGCTTCCGACTTCGAGAACAAGGCAGAGGAAGTTCGCGAGAGTGTCTGCGAGCTGTGCAAGAAGTACCCGCTGTACGAATAAACCATGCACACACCCCTTGCAGATCAGATTCGCCCCAGCACGCTGGACGATGTGGTAGGACAGCGGCAGCTGCTCGCTGCCGGAAAGCCTCTGCGGCGAATTATTGAAAGCGGAAAAATCCCCAACATGATCTTCTATGGTCCCTCCGGCGTGGGGAAAACCACCGTTGCCCGCATCATTGCGGACAGCACTTCGATGACACTGCACAAGCTGAACGGCACCTCTGCCTCGACGGCGGATATTCGCGACGTGGTGGCAGAAGTGGGCACCTTTTCCGGCATGAACGGCATTCTCCTCTATCTGGACGAGATCCAGTACTTCAACAAGAAACAGCAGCAGCTGCTTCTGGAATACATGGAAAACGGGCAGATCACCCTGATCGCCTCCACCACGGAGAACCCCTACTTTGCCGTGTACAACGCTCTCATCAGCCGTTCCACCGTGTTTGAGTTCAAGCCGGTTCCGCCGGAGGAACTGGAACGTGCTGTTGCCCGTGGTTTCCGCTGTATGGAACAACAGCTGGGCGAAACAATTCACCTGTCAGACGGTGTCTGCGGCTGGATCGCACGGGGCTGCGGCGGCGATGTCCGCAAAGCCATGAACACGGTGGAACTGATCGTGCTGTCCGGTGAACACACCGAAAACGGCATTGTCATTTCCGATGAACTGGCACAGGAACTGACGCAACGCAGCAACATGCGATACGATCGGGACAACGACCAGCACTATGATCTGCTGTCTGCCCTGCAAAAGTCCATTCGCGGCTCCGACGAAAATGCAGCCCTGCACTATACGGCAAGACTGCTGGCGGCAAATGATTTGCTGTCTGTCTGCCGGCGGCTGCTGGTCATTGCGGCAGAGGACGTGGGGCTGGCATATCCGCAGGCAATTGTCATCACAAAGGCATGTGTGGACAGTGCCCTCCAGCTGGGGCTGCCCGAAGCCCGTATTCCCATTGCAGAAGCCGTGGTGCTCCTCGCCACTTCGCCAAAGTCTAACAGTGCCTACGAAGCGATCAATCGGGCAATGGCAGACGTGGAAGAATATGGAGCACCGGATTTTCCGCGGCATTTACAGAATAAACATTTCGACGGGGCAGAGGCAGCTGTCCGCGGGCAGCACTACCGCTATCCCCACGACTATCCCAACCACTATGTCAGACAGCAGTACCTGCCGGATATTCTCAAGGACAAGGTCTATTATCAGTTCGGCGAGAACCGACAGGAACAGGCCGCGGCAGCCTATCGGGAAAAAATCCTGCGGGAAGATCAGACATAAAGATTTTAGGCAATACCGCACAAAGATTGTGCGTAAGGTGCCCTAGATTCGGCGGGACAGATGCTCCAACGCCATGTCATACAGACCTGACGGCTTGACTTCACGCCGGATCAGGTCATTGGCAAAGCGGATCGTCTGTTCCAGACTGCCGGAAAAGTCGGGAATGCTCTGGCGTTCTTCGGTGTACAAGTCCTCCAGCATGATTCCATAGGTGGGCTGCCGGATCCCCTGCCGCACGATGCTGCCGGCAGTGACACGGTAGACCACACGGTTGCTGCTGTAGACTTCCATATACACAATGAGTTCCGCAGGGCGGGACTGGGAACGGGTTTTCAACTTCGTTTTCATTTTGTATGCTCCTGTTCTGGTAAATAGAATCTTTTTCTCTGGGCAGTGCTGCATTTTGCAGCAGATACCCTTTCTCTGTCTACCAGTATAACATTTCTCCGCGAAAATGAAAAGGCTGAAAAGCCACGTGTTTTGTCGAAATTTTGAGAAAACACAGGGAAAAAGACAACATCGCACAAGGTCGACAGCAAAGCTTTTTGCAGCGTTTTCCCAGACTTTTCCGCGAAGTGAAACGAAGCAGACACATTGCAACTGCAATACGTTAAAAATGCTGTGCTGTCCATGTAAAATCCACAAGATTCCTGCGGTTACAGTCGGAAATCTTTGTCGGAAATGCGACTAGACGAACACACATGATGTTGCTATAATAGAGAAACATGCTTTTTCGAAAGGGGATCTCTGTTATGACAAAAGATATGACTGCGGGGAAACCGCTGGGGCTGATCTTACGCTTCTGCGGTCCCATGGTGTTTGGCAACATTTTGCAGCAGTTGTACAGCATGGTAGATACGGTCATCGTGGGACGCTATCTGGGTGCCAGTGCCTTGGCAGGCGTGGGTGCCACCGGTGCTATCAGCTTTCTGGTGGTGGGATTTGCCACCGGCATCTGCACGGGGCTTTCCATTCCTGTGGCACAGGCGTTCGGTGCCGGCGACTACCAGAACATGCGGAAAAATATTGCTAACTCCTATTATTTAGGTGCACTGATCGGCGTACTTCTGACCATTCTCACCATGATCGGCACAGGAACGATCCTGCACTGGATGAAAACGCCGGACGATATTTATCAGTATTCCTACGATTATATCATTGTCATTTTCGGCGGCATTCTCACCTCGGTGCTGTACAACAGCCTTGCGGCGATTCTCCGTGCCGTCGGTGACAGCAAGTCCCCGATCTTGTTCCTCGCCATTTCGTCTGTTTTGAATATCGTTCTCGATCTGGTATTTCTGGTGGGACTGCACTCCGGCGTTGCCGGTGCCGGCTATGCCACTGTCATTTCACAGGGTATCTCCGGACTGCTCTGCCTGTTTTACCTGTACAAAAAATTCGAGATCATGCGGTTTCAGCAGGGAGAATGCAGACTGGAACTGAATCGGTGCAGCCGGCTGCTGTCCATTGGTCTGCCGATGGCACTACAGTTTTCCATTACGGCGATCGGTTCGATCATTCTGCAAACCTCTGTCAACTCCCTCGGCTCGCTGGCAGTCACCAGTGTCACTGCCGCACAGAAGATCTGTGCCATTGTCATGGGCCCGCTGGAATCGCTTGGCATCACAATGGCAACCTTCTGCGGACAGAATCTGGGTGCCAAAAAGTTTTACCGGATCCGCGACGGCATTCGCCTGAGCATGTACGTTTCCATGTGTTACTGTGCATTCTGCATTGCTTTCCTGTGGATTCTGGGAAAATACACCGCATACCTGTTCCTCGATCCCTCTGAAACAGAAGTCATTCAACTGGCAGTACAGTACATGCGTCTGAACGCGATCTTCTATCCGGTGCTTGGCGTGCTCTTTATCCTGCGGAATTCCCTGCAGGGCATGGGCTACAGCCTGATGCCGATGATGGCAGGTGTCAGCGAACTGGCGGCACGGTCGCTGGTCTGCTTCGGCTTTGTTCCCACCTTTGGCTACATGGCTGCCGTCATGGCAAGTCCGGTGGCGTGGATCTTCGCCGACGTACTGCTGATCACCGTTTACTTTGTGGACATGCGAAAGCTGAAACGGCAGTTGCTCCCTGCGGAGGCTGCGGTTCCGGCGTGAGAACATTAAGGAAACACACCCCAAGAAAGGATACTTTTATGAAAAAATTCATCTCACTGATCAGTGCAGCGGTGTTCTCTGCAACACTGGTGCTGCCGCAGACGCTGGCTTTTTCCGCTGCGGCAGAAGAATCTGCACTGGAAGAAAGCACTGTCTTTGATGCAGCGGCAGCCGAAGCCAACCCGTTTCAGGCAACCGGCACCGCCAACACCCTGCCCTATCAGCTGCGTTTCGTACCGGAACGAAACTTCGTCACGGCAGAAGAAGTTGCCGCCGGCGACGTGGTCATTCCGGCAGCTGTGTATATCTCCGGCAGCACTGCCAACCGCTTCGGCTCCGTTATGGTAAAGTACGATGCGTTCCGCAACGATGAAAAAACTGACAGCGTTTACTTCTCCGGCATCTCCACCGGCGACACCGCTCACCGGACTTCGGAAAAGAAAACCTATAACAGCAGTCAAGGCACGTTCACCACGGACTATGTGCCGTACTGCTTCGGTTCTGTTTATGATGACGAATACGACAGCAATTCTCCGATGTTCACCACCAGAGAATATGCCTGTGACCCGATCTTCGGCTCGACGATCACCAGTGCCGGAAAGAACAAGATCAAGTTTAACGCCTCGTTCTACAACAGTGCAGACGAACGCAAAAACGGCGTGAAAAAGACCAACAAGGATTTCATTGCAGATGTGACAGTGGACGAGAACGGCAACGGCGTGTACTCCTATGACTACATCGACCAGAGTTCGTTCCAGACCATTACCAAGACGGCGACACTCCCCCGCTACAATCCGGACACACCGGAAGGCGAAAAGCTGCCGGATACCTGCAACAGCGTCATGTGGGTCGCTGGTACCAGCCAGCTGAAGGACGGTGCCGAATTCCTCGGCAGCACTTCTGACGAATTCCCGCTGTTCCATGTCAATATCGTTATCTCCAAGGGCACTGCTTCCGGCATATATGATGTGCAGTTCCTGACACGGGAAACCGTCGGTGCCAACGAGGCTCCCACCCAGCTTACCAGCAACAAGAGCAAGGAATTCCCCACTGAACTGGTGGGCACCTCCATTGCAGTAGGCGTGGACAGCGTTGCCGTTACCGATTCCCAGCAGGATAATGTACAGTTCTACACGGACAGCAACACCAACATCATTCGTGCGACAGATTTTGCAAGCAAGATCCTTGCAGATGTGACCTATACCGACGGCACCACAGAATCTGATGTGGACATCACCCGTCTGGTGGACTGCTACGGTGCAACACCGAAGGAACTCTACGACAAACAGGCAAAGAACGGTTTCTTCTCCTCTCCCAACATGCCCCTGTACTATAACGGCAAACTGCTGAAGTGGAAGACTACCGACAAGAACGTGACACAGAACATCATGGTAGGCAAACGCGGCGACCTGAACTTTGACGGCGGCGTAGACTCCACTGATATTTTCTACCTGTCCCTCTACATTGCCCAAAAGGCTGTCGGTATGAAAACCACTCTGTATACCGGTACTTCCACCGATGCCAACATGGAGGATTTTGCATTCTACCTCATGGACTTTGACACGCTGGGACAGACCAGCACGGCAACTCTGGACAGTACAGACATTTATTATCTCCTCCTGTACGTTGCAAACCGTGCAGTAGGCAACCACATCGCCTGGGATTCTTTCGTCCTGTAAGCTGATCCTTTTATAAGGCAATACCGCACAAAGAGCGTCTGG
>NZ_KI260286.1:67807-68340 GCF_000468015.1 Ruminococcus callidus ATCC 27760
TGTCGCACAATCTTTGTGCGGTATTGCCTTAACAACCTACAAATAAAAACGCTGACTTGCATGGTACAGTCAGCGTTTTTTGCGTGTTTCGCATCTGTTTTGCTCTTCGAAAAAGTAAAATGCCCGTCTGAGGGAGCAGACGGGCATTTTAATAAGGGGATTTTTATGAAAAAAATTTTTAAGAAAGGATACTTATATTATACTCATGCCTACCCCCTCTGTCAACAGTTTTCAAGATAATTTACAATTATTTCACATTTGAAATGTGCTGCCTCAAACTAGTCCGTCTGTTTTGCATGGGATGATCTGCACAAAGTAAAACGCTCGCCTGAGGGAGCAGACGAGCGTTTTAGTAAGGGGATTTTTATGAAAAAAATTTTTAAGAAAGGATATTTATATTATACCCCTGTCTACCCCTTCTGTCAATAGAATTATAGATTGTTTACAATAATTCTATATAAGAAATACAAATAGGTGCAACATTTTCGTGTTGGAAATATTAGGGAAACACTGATTAAATCTTCCCATTACGC
>NZ_KI260287.1 GCF_000468015.1 Ruminococcus callidus ATCC 27760
GGCAGAAACATCGGAAAAATCAGTTTTTACTGCAACACGCTGCAAGCCAGCAGACAGGCGTTTTACGATTATCTTGAGCGTAAGGGCAAACCATGGAAGTATCAGCGGCTTGCTGACGCCATGTTGGAAATTCATGATGAAAACGCAGAAAATGCGGATTACGGCAGAGTACGTATGTATCAGGCACTCAAGTACAGAAAAGAAGTCGGCAAGCTTGATGGTATCAAAATCCCGTGCGAAGCAACTGTCCGCAGCGTGATGGAGCAGATAAACCTGATCCATAGATCCAAGCGAAAGCCCAACGGAATCACCAAAGCTGACCGGGGAACCCGTAAATCAGACGATCTTCTGAAACGTGATTTTACAGCAGATGCACCTTTGAAAAAATGCGTTACAGACATTACTGAAATCAAGGCAAAAGACGGAAAGCTGTATGTTTCGGCAATTTTTGATTGCTATGACCTGATGCCAAATGGTCTTGCCATGGCAGATCATATGCGAGCTGAACTATGCTGTGAAACACTGAAAAATGCAAGCTTGCGGTATCCAGAGATTCGCGGAGCCATTGTGCATTCCGACCGCGGCAGCCAGTATACCAGTTCTGCGTACAGAACTGCTATCCAAAAATATGGCATTGTCCAGAGCATGAACAGTGCAGGAGGAAGATGCCACGATAATGCAAGATGCGAAAGCATATGGGCAAGAATGAAGGAGGAATTGTTTTATAACAGAGGCAGAAGATCTGAAGATTATACGATTGAAGCATTAAAAACAATGGTCTGGCGATATTTTATGAGCTACTGGAGTAACCGCAGAATCTGCTCGGCAATCGGTGGGCTCCCACCAGCTGTAAAACGACATAGATTCTATTCAGCTTTGACTATCGCTGCTTAACTTCAAAATCCTTGCGGTTAATGTGTCAAGTGTTATTGACAATTTCATGGATAATAGCAGTATACATAATTTCTATAGGGTATG
>NZ_KI260288.1:0-12952 GCF_000468015.1 Ruminococcus callidus ATCC 27760
TTGAATCTTTGTCTAACTTTTTGGGGTCAGTTCACACCTGCATGACGCTTTCCTTGCAATATTTTTTAACCCCGTCTTAGGAATTCTTTACTGCCGTTTCGTCTTCCTTGCGAATCTGAGCACGCTTGATCTTGCCGCCCAGCGTTTTCGGCAGTTCGTCCACATACTCAATGATACGCGGATACTTGTACGGTGCGGTGGTGTGCTTTACGTGGTTCTGGAGTTCCTTGGTCAGTTCCGGACTGGGGGTATATCCCTTTGTCAGAACGACAGTTGCCTTGACAACCTGTCCGCGAATCGGATCCGGAGCCGCAGTGATCGCACATTCCAGCACAGCCGGATGTTCGATCAGGGCACTTTCTACCTCGAACGGTCCGATACGATAGCCGGAGCACTTGATAACGTCGTCATTTCTGCCCACGAACCAGTAGTAACCGTCGGAATCCCGCATGAACACATCGTGCGGGCAATAGCTGCCGCCGCCCAGAATTTCCTGTGTCATTTCCGGATTCTTATAGTAGCCCACAAACAGACCGGTGGGGTAAGCCTTTTTCAGGTTCTGCATCACCAGTGCACCCTGCTCGTTGTCCTTGGTTCGTGTGCCGTCATCATTTTGCAGCACAATGTCATACAGCGGCGAGGGCTTTCCGGTAGAGCCGGGCTTCGGCGTAATCCACGGGAAGTTTGCCAGCAGAACCGAACCCTCGGTCTGTCCGAATCCCTCGCGAATTTCCTTGCCGGTCAGTTCCTGCCAACGATAGTATACCTCCGGATTCAGCGGTTCACCGGCGGTGGAGAAATTCTGAATGCTGGACAGATCATAAGAAGCCACATCTTCCTGCAACATAAACCGGTACATAGTCGGCGGTGCACAGAATGTGGTCAGCTTGTAGTCCTGCATCTTTTGCAGCAGATGTGTCGGCACGAACTTGTCCATATCATAGGCAAAGATCACTGCCCCGCAGATCCACTGTCCGTAAATTTTACCCCAGCCGAACTTTGCCCAGCCGGAATCGGATACGCTCATGTGCAGCTTGTTTTCCTGTACCTGCTGCCAATATTTCGCAGTCACGATATGTCCCAGCGGGTGGGTGTAATCGTGTTCTACCATTTTCGGTTCGCCTGTAGTGCCGGAGGTGAAGTATACCAGCATCAGGTCATGTGCCTTGGTGCCTGCTTCACCGGTGGGACGTGCAAATTCTGTGGGGAACTTTTCCACTTCCTCGTGGAAGTTCCGCCAGCCCTCGTGAGAGCCGCCCACTACGATCTTGTGCTGAATGCTGGGCACAGAGGGCTGAGCCTCGTTCACCTGCTCCAGTACATACTTGTCGTCCAGACATACCATGGTGTGGATCTGTGCACTGTTTCCGCGGTAGATCAGGTCTTTCTTTGCCAGCTGCAAAGAACCCGGGATCAGAATGGCACCGATCTTGTGCAGAGCCACTGCACAAATCCAGTACTCCCAACGGCGGCGGAGAATCAGCATGACAACAGTTCCCTTTTTGATGCCAAGGCTCTGGAAATAGTTGGCTGTCTGGTTGGACAGGCGGGAAATGTCCGTGAATGTGAACACCTTTTCTTCGCCGGCATCATTGCACCAGACCAAGGCTTTCTTTTCCGGCTCCTGCTTTGCCCATTCGTCTACAATGTCAAAACCGAAGTTGAAGTCGTCCGGAATGTTGACACGATAATTTGCTTTGAAATCCTCGTAACTGTCAAAATCGATACGAGGCAAATATTTGTCGAGCAGCATATGCAAATGCTCCTTTTCTGTTCAGATTTTTCTGCATGGAAAATCCCATTGCCGCACCTGCTGCGGCAGTTTTTCCTGACAGACACTATTTAAAAAAACAGTGATTATTTTTATTATACTACAATTCACCGAGCCTTGTCAAGATTTTTTCCCACTTTTTTGCACAACTTTACAAAAGAGGCAGACCTCCCTGCCGAGAGGTCTGCCCCATATCCATTTCTTCTCTTTTTCTCTGAGGAAACACTGCAAGCAGATGCTTGCAAATTTCCCGTCATATTTCACAAAAATGCTCGTGAATACATCACAGTATTCACTTCGCTTTTTGTTTCATCTGACGGAAAATTTGACGACGCATCTGTCACACAATCTTTGTGCGGTATTGCCTTAATTACTTGAATTTTGTCCGCATGGCACGGGTGGAATTCAGAATCGCAATGACAGACACCCCGACATCTGCGAAAACTGCCGCACCGATATGTGCCAGACCGACAGCACCCAGTACCAGCACGATTGCCTTGACACCCAGTGCAAAGACGATATTCTCCCGTGCGATGCCCATAGTCTTTTTGGCGATGTGCATCGCCAGCCCCAGCTTCGAGGGCTTGTCGTCCAGAATGACCAGATCCGCTGCCGCAATTGCCGCATCAGAACCCAGACCACCCATGGCAACGCCTACGTCAGACTGTGCCAGCACCGGAGCATCGTTCATGCCGTCGCCCACAAAGACCAGCGTTCTGCCCTTTGCCAGCTTGGCACGGTATGCCTGCATGAACTGTACCTTATCCGCCGGCAGACACTTGGCGTGTACCTCGTCCAGCTGCAAAGTGTCCCCGACTGCTTCCGCCGCCGATTCGCTGTCGCCGGTCAGCATTGCCACCGTGGAAACCCCAGCCTGCCGGAATGCCTGCACTGCCTGTGCAGCGTCCGGTTTGATCGTATCCGCAATCAGGATATAGCCGGCATATACACCGTTTACAGCCAGATGCACTGCTGTACCAATTTCCGTCGGTGTTTCCGGCTGCAAGCCGGCATCTTCCAGATAAGCCGCATTGCCTGCCAGCACCTGTTTGCCGTCCACCCTGGCAGAAACGCCGTGTCCGGCAATCTCCTGCACGTCTTCCACACGTTCCGTATCAATTGCCTTGCCGTATGCCTCTTTCAGCGACTGGGCAATGGGGTGATTCGATGCCGATTCCGCAAGAGCCGCCAGCTCCAGCTGTTCCTCCGGTGTGATTTCCACTGCTTTCTGCCTGGTAACGTGGAATTTCCCCTCCGTCAGCGTACCGGTCTTATCCATGACCACTGTCTGTGCGTGGGACAGGGCTTCCAGATAGTTGCTGCCCTTGACCAGCACACCGTTTTTCGAAGCACAACCGATTCCGCCGAAGAAACTCAGCGGCACGGAAATGACCAGTGCACACGGACAGGAAATAATCAGGAACGTCAGTGCCCGATAGATCCAGCCGGAGAACGGCTGACCGGCGATCAGCGGCGGCACTACTGCCAGAATGAGGGCAGCAATGACCACGCAGGGGGTGTAATACCGTGCGAACTTGGTGATAAACTGTTCTGTTTTCGCCTTGCTGGAAGCGGATTCTTCCACTAGTTCCATAATTTTGGAAGCTGTGGACTCCGAAGCCGGCTTGGTGACAACCAGTTCTACTGCACCGCTCAGATTGACACAGCCACTGCAAACTGCGTCACCCTCTGCCGCACTGACCGGCATGGATTCGCCGGTGAGAGCCGCCGTATCAATGGTAGTGTGTCCCTCAAAAACAGCAGCGTCCAGCGGGATTTTTTCGCCGGGGCGAACCAGAATATGCTCACCGACTTCCACCTCATCTACCAGTACCGTTTCCGGCTTGCCGTCCCGCAGGACAGTGGCTTCGTCCGGACAGAGATCCAACAAGTCGGACACTGCCTGACGGGAACGTCCCACGGCAATTTTTTCGAACAGTTCGCCGACCTGATAGAACAGAATAACTTCTACAGCTTCGGGATACTGTCCGATTGCAAACGCCGCAATGGAGGCGATCGTCATCAGGAAATTCTCATCAAATACCTGCCCGTGTGCAATGTTCCGCACAGCCTTTTCCAGCACACTGAACCCCGGCACCAGATACACTGCCAGAAAAATCAGCAGTTCCGCCCACCACGGCAGCGTCAGCAGATGTGTGACCACCATTCCCACGGCAAACAGTACCGCACCAATAATGATCTTGATCAGAATTTTACGCTGTTGTTTTGTCATATGAATCGCCTCCTGTTTTCTATCATGGAAATTGGTCTTAGGGCAATACCGTGCAATGCTTATGCAGTGTTGCCCTTACTTGATGATAATCTCGCAGTCCGGTTCTACCTTGCTGATGCACTTCTGTGCAGCCTTCAGCACCTTGTCAAAATCCGCATCGTCTGCCTCCAGTGTCAGCTTCTGTGTCATGAAGCTGATGGTTGCCGACTTGACACCGTCCAGCTTCTGGATCGCTGCCTCCATTTTTGCGGCACAGTTTGCACAGTCCAGATCATTCAGCTTAAATACCTTTTTCATTTGCGTTTCCTCCATGCAATTCATTTGAACGATTGTTCATATGTTCATTATATACAATTGCAAGGCAATTGTCAACCCTTTTCCCGAAAAAAATCAGACTCCGCTGCATCTTCAAAGAAACAAAAGTATCTCTATCATTTTGCAGAAAAAAAGAACGTATCCAATTCGAATACGTTCTCTATTTGTCGTTATTGCTTTGTTTTATTCGCTGTAGGAGAAATCTTCTCTGGTGAGAGCCGCTTCAGAGTTATAAAACTCCATTAAGGTGTTGTTGTCGGTGTACTCTCCGAGATAAGGAGCATACCACAGCCCGAAGTACGACCACACCGCGTTATCCCGAAACATGGCATTCATGTCCGGCACGTTGCTGCACTCGCTGATCGCCAGAATCTTTCCGGCGGACATGTTCCGCAGTGCCACATACTGTTCGTAGCGGCTGCCGTAAGTCTGATCTTTTTCCACGTACAGATCCAGTGCCGCAATGTCGTACATGCTGCTGTCCACCAGAAAGCTGCTGCTCTGTCCGTTCCAGACCCAGAGCAGATTGTTCAGGTGGTGGTACTCTGTCATACGGGTGTACAGCAGCTTCCAGAGCCACTGGTAATTCTCTGCCCCGTCGGAGCCCCACCAGTACCAGCCGCCGCCAGCCTCCGGCAGCGGTCGCCACAGCACCGGTACATCGGCATCTGCCAACGGCTGCAATGCCTCTGAAATGCTGTCGATGTCCGACACTAGAGCATAGCAGTTCTGCGAGATCTTGCCCTCTGTCACCATGGCAGACAATTCCTCCAGCGACTTTCCGGCAATGTCCTCGTCTGTCACCGCCGTTTTCAGGTCATAGGAGGTGTCTTTCTCGTAGATCGTTCCCGTTCCCATGGGAGCGTTCCAGAGCCACGAAAGCCCTACCACACCGCCGTTTTTCGCCCACGCCAGACTGTCCGCCACAGCAGTGGCGTTCTGGGAATCCCCGCCGTTGGGAGAATAGGCGTTCATGTCCGCAAACCGGATCAGCGGGTATTTTCCGGTGATGTTATAGATCTCGTCCAGTTCCTTGCCGCTGCTGTCCGAGG
The DNA here is from genome assembly GCF_000468015.1 of Ruminococcus callidus ATCC 27760. Classification (GTDB taxonomy): domain Bacteria; phylum Bacillota; class Clostridia; order Oscillospirales; family Ruminococcaceae; genus Ruminococcus_C; species Ruminococcus_C callidus. The sequence goes on from NZ_KI260288.1 coordinate 5,372, forward strand.
CATATTGTCCGGTAATGATTTTGGAACCGTAGTTCTGCTGCAAAAATTGATACAGCTGCTGTGTCCTGGCAGTCGCCTTGCTGTTCACCGGTGTGGCGGAAATTTCAGAAGTTCCGTCATATAAGCTGGTATTGTTCACCAGTTCAATGCAGTCAATGTCCACAATGCCGTCCACCGGAGCCACCGACAGTTCACACGCTCCTGCATTGAGGAAGATCCCCTGAATCTTGACCCGCATGAAATTGTTGGTGGCATCGGTTTTCATGGTGTAGACAGTTTCGCCGTCCACCTGAATCTTACAGGTCGAAGCGGCACTTGCCCCCACTACAACGGTGATGTCATAGTGCTGTGTCGCCGGAATCTCGGCATTCAGCACCAGACTGCTGTCATTCTTGGCATCCAGCCCACTCAGGTATCCGTTTCCGGAATAGCCCAGTCGGGGCATCATCGCCACGGAACAGCCGCTGGGAACGGCAGCATCTTCTGCCTCCAGCTTCATGGACACGTCCTGTCGGGTGATTTCCGGCACCTGTAACGCCACAGACGGGTACTGCTGTGCCGGAACCGTTTCTGCTTCTGTTGCAAGCTGTGTTGTGGCAGTTGCCACCGAAGCGGACGGCTGGGATTCTTCCTGTTCAATTTTTGCACACCCTGTCAGCAGCACACCTGCCGCCGCCAGAGCGAACACTTGTTCTTTCCTCAAAATTGCTCCATCTCCTAGAGGGATCGTCCGGAGAAACACGACAGGCAGCACACAGACCACCTGCCATCTGTTTCACCCGAATATTACGCTTTCAGACGATAAGTCATGCCCTTTTCTGTGGGGAACCGCAGCAGTGCACCGTCAATTTTGGCATCAACTGCTCCCGCATCACTGGACACACTGGTCACTGTATTGGTACGAACCGTGCACATATTTCCGCTGAGAGAGCGGATCACCGCAGTTTCCAGCTTGCCGGCATGCCATATCATATCCACTTCAAAGCCGCCCCGTGCCCGCAGACCGCTGATGCTGCCGTCCTGCCACGATTCCGGCAGTGCCGGCAGCAGATTGATCTCGCCGGAATGACTTTGCAGCAGGCACTCGGCAATTGCCGCCGTGCCGCCGAAGTTGCCGTCGATCTGGAACGGCGGGTGAGAATCCAGCAGATTCGGGTTAGTAGACCACGCCAGAAGCTGCTGGAAGTTCTCGTATGCCATGCCGCTGTCTAACAGTCTTGCCCACAGATTGATGATCCATGCACGACTCCAGCCGGTATGCCCGCCGCCGTGGATCAGCCGGCGGATCAAAGTCGCACGGGCAGCCTTGCCCAGCTCCGGTGTGTAGTACAGTGTGATCAGATCTGCCGGATACAGAGCAAACAAATGGGAAATGTGGCGGTGTCCGATCTCTACTTCCTCGTAATCCTTTGCCCACTCCTGAATCTGCCCGTATTTGCCGATTTTCAGCGGCGGCAGTTTTTGCAGCAGGGTTTCCAGTTCTGCGGCAAATTCTCCGTCCCGTCCCAGCAGCTTGCTGCTTTCGATGACGTTCCGGAACAGCACTGTCAAAATTTCCGTATCCATAAACGGTCCGCTGCACAGGCAGCCCTTGGCACCGCTTTCGGTTTTATAGGTATTTTCCGGCGACACAGACGGGCAGGTCACCAGTTCGCCCTCGTCGTTTTCCGTGAGATAGTCCACGAAGAACAGGGCAGCCTCCCGCATTGCCTCATAGTGCTGGTCGAGGAATTCCAAGTCCTGTGTGAACTGGTAGTGCTCGAAGATATGCAGGCAGAGCCATGCCGCACCCATAGGCCAGATCGTCGCCGGCATCCACAGATCCTGCGGAGCCGTATCGCCCCAGATGTCTGTGTTGTGGTGGCAGACAAAGCCGCGGCAGCCGTACATTGCCTGTGCGGTTTCCCGTCCGTTTGCCCGCATGCGTTCGATCAGGTCGAACAACGGCAGATGGCATTCCGACAAATTGCAGACTTCCGCCGGCCAGTAGTTCATCTGAATATTGATGTTAATGGTATAGCGGCAGCCCCACGCCGGCCACATGTCCTGATTCCAGATACCCTGCAAGTTCATAGGCTGTGTTCCCGGGCGGCTGGCGGACAACATCAGATACCGCCCATAGTTGAAGTACAGCACTGCCAGCTTGCTGTCATGGATCTGTAGCTTGCACTCCTTGTGGTCACCCTCGTCGCCGCGAAGCCGCATCAGGCGTTCATCTGTAGGCAGTTCGCTGCCGCCCTCGCTGTTGTCCGGCAGGGTGAACCGTACCCGACGGAACTTTTCCTGATACTCCGTCAGATGCCGGTACAGCAGTTCCTCATAGCTGCAGTCTGCCGCATAGGATGCGTCCAGCTTGGCGGAGTCCTCATACTGTTCTCCGTGGTAAAAGCTGGTGCCGACGCTGAGGATCAGCGTTACCTCATTGGCATCTTTTACCTCCAGTGCTCCGCCCACCGTGCGGAGTGTGCCGCCCTCGGCAAATCCGGTCAGAGCTGCGGCGAAGAAAATGCCGTCTTTGCTGCCGGTACCGCCGTCATAGACCAGCATGTTGGGGTAGTCCGTGCAGGGACGGCAGTCGTCGTAGTAGTCATCTCTGCCGTCCAAGGTTGCCCGCAGGTTGACCATTGCCGGCTCGCTGGCGGCAATGTGCATCACCAGCACCCGATCCGGTTCTGAAACGAACACTTCCCGCACATAGGTGATGTCGTTGGCGGTAAAGCGTACCGTTGCCAGTGCGTGTTCCAGATCCAGACTCCGCTGGTACTGCTTTGCCTTTCCGGCAAAATCCATGTGTAAATTCAGGTTGCCCAAGGGCATGTAGTGTCTGGAATTCGGCGTCACACCCTGCATTTTTTCGAAAGCGACTTTTTCTGCTTCCGGAATGCGTTCCTCTTTCAGCAGCTTCCGGACTTCTTCCAGTCCCTCCCGTGCATCAGGATTGTTCCGGTTTCGCTTGCCGCCGGACCAGATAGAGTCCTCATTCAGCTTCAGCACTTCATCTGCTGCACCGCCAAAGATCATGGCTCCGATTCTGCCGTTGCCGACAGGCAGTGCATGGTCAAAATCCTCTGCCGGTTTTTCATACCAGAGCATCGTTTCTGCGTCCATGTCAAATCCTCCGTTTTTTCGGGGACTCCCGCCCCTGCATTTCCTCTGAAAGCTGCATCAGCCGCCCCAGCATTTTTCCGCACCGGATCCGGTCGGCGTTTTCCTGTGCCGCATTTTTGGACGGCGGGATCACGCGGACGGAGTACGGTGCTTTTGTATGTTTTCTGGATTCATTCTGCTGCATCGCCGTTTCCTCCTGAAACAGCATATGCGGCACAATGGTGTATTTTTCATTGCACAGCTGCAAAGTAACATTGCACAAAGCACAAATAAGAGCCAGAGCCCATTTTGTATCCGGACATGCAGGCAAAATGCGTGCAAAAAATACAAAACAGGCTCTTAAAGCACGGTATCAATGCTGTGCTGTTTTTCCATGACCAGACCTGTAAGCCGAGTTCTGTCGTGTGTGATAATTTATCTGGTCTGTGAGTCGCCTCACAGCTCTAGCCGCCATTACGCCGCTGTCCACCGGACCGATGTTAAGACAGCGTGTACCAATAGACGTTGCACCGGATAAGGTTTACATAGCAGTACAGTCTCCTGCACTCTGGTGTGCTCTTACCACACCTTTCCACCCTTACCGCAGGAAACCCGCGGCGGTATCTCTCTGTTGCACTGGCTCTAGGGTCGCCCCCGGCTGCCGTTAGCAGCTATCCTGTCCTATGGTGCTCGGACTTTCCTCACAGCGAAACCGCTGTGCTATCACACAGTCTGCTCATGGACTTTTATTATACCGGATTTTTGCCGTTTTGTCAAGTCCGGATTTTTATACCGTTCAATTCTCTAACGATCTGTTTTATTTTGGCAGTGCATCCTTATAATCCGGATATTTTTCTGCAACCAGTTTTTCATATGCCGCATACGCTTCCGTCAGACTATTATAACGTTCACCTTTGGTGTATGGTCTGAATCCGGCAGAATTATAAATATGATCTACGATCGCGACATAATTTTTACCCTTATTCGATCGTTCTGCCGTTGTCGTTTCAGAGATATAAAATCCACCATCTGCCCTGCTGATGATCACAGGGATCTTTTTCCCCGCACCAACTGCTTCAGTATTTACCGAAGTCCAGAACAGATACCTTCCGGAAGCATCATTCGGACTTCCCAAATATGCCCATGTACCGTAATTCAGCAGACTGCTTTCTCTGATCTGCTCCTGTACTTTTGGTACCATTGTAGAATTGGGACACTGAGAATCGATCTCAAAGCGAGCAGATTTATTTGCGATCAAATCTGACAATATACTTGTTTGATTCAGGGCACTATGCAGATCTTCGTTAAAATCAATATCAGTAACTGTACTGGTTTCACTCTTTCCTTTCCAGTAGAAAACAATGCCGGTCGAAGGCGTATAGGTGATCTCACACTCTCCGTTCGCCGCGGGGATACCTTTCCAGTGATCTGTATCCCCTTCCCAGGTATAGTGTTTGATCCCCGCAATCGTTACAGGATTGAACGACTGTCAGTCATCTCGTTTTTGTTCAAGCTTTACCGTTTTGGACACACCTGCTGCTCCATCGATCATCGATGCCGTTCTGACTTTGAGATATGCCTCACGCACATTGGTGATGTCAATGGTTTCATGACTTCGTTCAATATATTGCAGCAGAGCAGGCACCAAAATTGTAGCAAGAATCCCCATAATCACAGAGGCAATCAAAAGTTCAACAAGCGTAAATCCATTTACTTTATTCTGAACTTTACTCATAACAACCTCCACGCTCCTTTAGCGGCATCACTGCACAAGGGAAACACTGCCTAAAATGTTGTGCGGTGATGCCTTATACCTTTTTCCACTTTCAACGATCCACATACATGACCTGCACACAACGGTATCTGTGTATCGTTTTCTCATTATACTATAGTGCACATAAAATTGCAAGCAAAAAAAATTCAAAAAGCACCGAAAAACGCAGGAAATGCGTTATTTTTTACAGTATTTTTCAAAGACGTTCACAAATCAAAATGCTTGCATTTTTGTAAAATTTGTGGTATACTAAAGGCAACATCTTTTTCTGAAAAAAGGAGGTAGCACAGTTGAAACAGATCTATTTTATCTGCAATCTGCATTCCGGCAGAGCCTCGGCGGGGGCACATCTGGCAATGATTATCGACAAATTCACCGCTGCCGGATTTCAGGTGACCGTACATCCGACACAGGACCGCGGCGATGCCACCGCCTGTGCCAAGCTGGCGTGCGATGCCGGCTGTTATGATATTCTCGTCTGCTCCGGCGGTGACGGCACCCTGAACGAAGTCATTCAGGGCTGTATGAAAAGCAAGACCCAGTGTCCCATCGGTTATATTCCCCTTGGCTCCACCAACGACTTCGCCCGCGGTCTGGGAATTCCCAAGGATCCGGAACAAGCCGTAGACTGTATCATTCACGGCGAAGATCTGGTATGCGACGTGGGCAGCTTCAACGACAAATACTTCACCTACGTGGCAGCATTCGGAGCATTTACGGAGATCTCCTACGAAACGCCGCAGCATTTCAAAAACCTGCTGGGACACTCCGCCTACCTGCTCAACGCGATCTCCAAGCTGCCGAAAATTCGGGCATACCGCATGCGAATCGAATACGACGGCGGCGTGATCGAGGATGAATTCCTCTACGGCATGGTGACCAATTCTTCCTCCGTTGCGAAATTTCTGGCTCTGTCCGATGTTCGCTGGGACGACGGCTTGTTTGAAGTCACCCTGATCCACAAGCCCTCTAATCTGGTGGAATTCCACAAACTGGTCATGGCATTCTCCAAGATCCAGCTGGGACTGGCAAAACAGTATCTCCACTATTTCCGCACATCGCACCTGAAAGTCACTGCACTGGACGAAGAGCCGGTTTCGTGGACCATTGACGGCGAATACGGCGGCACAGAACGGGTCAACGAGGTGTTCAACCGGAAACAGGCGGTGACGTTCCACGTGGACCCCGCCTGCCGCGAACAGGCAGAAGAAAACGCCGACAGCGGTTTTGCCATAGTCAAGCCTCTGCCGGACGATGTCCAGCCATTCGGCATAGAAAAGCAAACCGATGACGACGCGGAAAACAGCTTCCAACCGGAAGAACCCGATCCAGATTCTTCAGAATCATAAAAAATGATGCAGATCGCGTGCAAAGCCGTCAGGCGAGCTTTGTGCGATGGTGCCATAAATCGCTGCGGGTGTGCCGGGTCCCTCAAAGAACTGGGGATTCGGCGGAGCCGGTACCATTTGATTTTCTTCATAGAGCATGATCACTGTCCGCAGGATCGAAATGCCCCAGTAAATGCTGAAAAGTACACATACGACAATGCCGACGATTCCCAAAATGATACCGCAGCGACGCATGCCGCGGCTGTAATTCCACTGCCGCTTTTTCGCCCTTGCTGCATAGACCAGTGCCACGATGCCCGTCACGACGGACAGCACCGGCAGCTGGCAAAACAAAAACGACACGATCCCAAAAATCAATGCTCTAAGATCATAGTGATACTCCGGTCCCATAAACGGAGGTCGGTTGGAATATTGCTGCATGGCATTTTTCCTCCTGCCTTTGATGAAAGCGAACACCACATATTCCTGTGCGGCGTTATCCCTGTATCAGTATCTTAGCAGAATTCCGGAATTTTGTCAAGAAGTGTGTCGAATTATGGGATAGGCAACCGATTCAGAAAGGAGTTCCCTATGGCAGAACGTCAGTTTCACATTCAATGCACTGCGGAGGACATCGGACACTATGTCTTTCTCCCCGGCGATCCGGACCGTGTTCCGTGGATCGCGTCCTATCTTGAAAACGCCCAGAAGGTGGCACAGAGCCGGGAGTTCACCACCTATACCGGCACGCTGGACGGCACCCGCGTCAGCGTCACCTCCACCGGCATCGGCGGGCCCTCTGCCGCGATCGCCATGGAAGAACTGGTTGCTCTGGGGGCACATACCTTTCTGCGGATCGGCACCTGCGGCGGCATGCAGCCGGAACTGGTGCCGGGGGCGTTGATCATTCCCACAGGAGCGATCCGCATGGAGGGCACTTCGCAGGAATACATGCCGCTGGCATTTCCGGCGGTGCCGGATTTCGGATTGACGGAACACCTGGTCTGTGCGGCACGTGCTGCTGCATATGATTATCATACCGGCGTGGTGCAGTGCAAGGATTCTTTCTACGGGCAGCACTCGCCGGAAACCATGCCGGTAGCTCCCACCCTGCTCCAGAACTGGCAGGCATGGAAAGCCGCCGGCACGCTGGCATCGGAAATGGAATCGGCTGCTCTGTTCACGGTCGCCGCCGCACGGCACGTCCGCTGTGCCACCATTTTGCAGATGCTATGGAACCAGGAACGACAGGCAGTGGTACGGGACAAGGAACACGCCGCAAGCGACATGACACACGCCATTGAGGTCGCCGTGGCGGCAATGCGTGCTGTGATTCGGGAAAACAAGGAAACTGCTGTATAAAGGAAACACTGCATAAAGCCCGCCTGACGG
>NZ_KI260288.1:13052-37846 GCF_000468015.1 Ruminococcus callidus ATCC 27760
CTTACGCACAAGCTTTATTCAGTGTTTCCTAAAGCTTTGCGGCGGATTCCAGGGAAAAGAGGAAATGTAATTTGGCAAACATATTTTGTGTGGAAGACGACACCGGCATTCGGGAACTCATCACCTGTGCTCTCCAGTCCGGCGGCTATACTGCGAAGGGCTTCCCTGACGGAAAAAGCTTTTTCCAGCGTGTACAGGAAGAACAGCCGGCATTGATCCTGCTGGACATCATGCTACCGGACGAGGACGGCATCTCGATTCTGAAACGACTGAAATCCGATGCGGCAACGGCGGAAATTCCTGTCATCATGCTTTCGGCGAAGTCCTCGGAGATCGACAAGGTCACCGGACTGGAAAACGGTGCAGACGATTATATCACCAAGCCATTCGGCATCATGGAACTGCTGTCCCGCGTCAAGGCGGTGCTGCGGCGGAGCCATGTGCAAAAGCCGGAACAGCAGCAGGTGCTCTCTGCCCATGACCTGACCATTGACCTGAACCAGCGTACCGTGGTCTATCTGGAAACGGAGATCGTTCTCACCTATAAGGAGTTCGAACTGCTGTCCTATCTGGTACGCAACCGCGGCTCTGCCATTTCCCGCGACCGGCTGCTGGAACAGGTTTGGGGCTTCTCCTATGAGGGCGAAACCAGAACCGTAGACGCTCATGTCAAGACGCTGCGGCAAAAGCTGGAGGCTGCCGGCTGTACCAATCTCATTCACACAGTACGGGGTTACGGCTATAAGATCGGAGGGTAATTATGGAATGGCTCGGTTGGGCATTTGCTGCGGCAACGGCTCTTTTGCTGACAATTTTTATTTTTCTGTATCTGCACCAGAAACAGCAGGCACAGCATCAGCACAAGAAAAGTCAAAAGGCTCTTGGAAAGCTGGAAAACGAAATGAACCGCATGCAGAAAGAGCTGCACCACGAACGGGACATCATCGGGCTGATTCAGGAGCACATGGTAGAGGGCATTCTGATTCTGGACGATTCCGACAAGATCCAGCTTGCCAACCGCACGGCAACGGCACTGCTGAACATCAGCAAGGAAAGCTGGGACAACAAATCCATTTTCATTCTGACAAACAATCAGGACTTTCTGGACGCACTGCGAAAATCCAAAACAGCACCTCAGCATGAACTGCTGCCGGAAGACAGTGAACTGCACAAGGGCTGCTCTGTGCGGCAGCTGCTGAAGATCGACGGCAAGTATATTCGGGCGTACATCACCCGCGTGGAAATGGGCGGCATTTTCGGCACGATCGTGCTGCTGGTCGATGTAACCTACAACGTCAAGGCGGAAAAAATGCGGCAGGAATTCACCGCAAACGTTTCCCACGAGCTGAAAACACCGCTGACGACCATTAAGGGATTCGGCGAAATGTTCGGCAGCGGCATGATCACCAAAGAGGAAGACGTTGCCAAGTACGGTGCCATGATCGAACGGGAAAGCGAACGCCTGCTGTTTCTCATCAACGACATTATCCGCCTGTCGGAGATTGAGGAACACACGGAAATGCTGAACACACCGGTGGCACTGGAAGCTGCGGCAAAGAACGCCCTGCAAATTCTGGAGCCGCAGATTCAGCGGAACAAAATTCACGTCCGGCTGGAGGGCGACTGTCTGCTGCTCCACAGCAACGAGGGCTACATACGGGAATTGTTCATCAACCTCATTGACAACGCGATCAAGTACAACAATCCGGAGGGCACCGTGACGATCACCATACAGCACCTCGGCACACAGGCGAAAATCGTCATTGCAGACAACGGCATCGGCATTCCCCTACAGGCACAGAGCCGGATCTTTGAACGGTTCTATCGGGTGGACAAAAGCCGTTCGAAACAGCGTGGCGGCACAGGACTGGGGCTGTCTATCGTCAAGCACATCGTAGACTGCCACAACGGCACCATTTCTCTCCGCAGCGAACTGGGACACGGTACGGAAATTACGATTCTGCTGCCGGCAAAGTAACGATAACCCCGCACAAGGTTTGTGCGGGGTTGTCCAAAAGAAAGGACAAACAACATGAGAAACGTCATGCAGGAACAAGATGTGACCGACTGGAAAGAACGTCTTGCTGCCTATACGCCCGAAACCGAACAGGAACGCCGCGACCGGAACGAGATACTCCTTGCAGCGGAACAGTACGGCACACAGCTGCTCTACCGAAGCCACGCGGAAAGCCACTTCACCTGTTCCGGTTTCGTCATGAATCCGGCAATGGATCAGGTGCTGATGGTCTACCACCGCATCTACGATTCCTTTGCATGGACAGGCGGACACGCTGACGGTTCCAGTGATTTTCTCTGGACAGCCGTGCGGGAGGCAAAAGAGGAAACCGGTATCCAGAAGCCCTATCCCCTTACCGGAGCCATTCTCTCGCTGGACATTCTCCCTGTCAAAGCACATCAGAAAAAAGGCGTTCCCGTTCCGGCACATCAGCACTATAACGTCACCTACGGCATCATTGCCGACCAGAAAGAAACGCTGCGGATCCAGCCGGACGAAAACACTGCGGTGCAGTGGATCCCTGTGGAACAACTGCCGGAAATCTGCAAAGAGCCCCACATGCTGCCGGTCTATGAAAAAGTGATCCACCGCATGCGTTGCTGGAAAGCCATGCAGGAACAGGCACTTCTGCAAACAGCACAGCCGCTGTTGGCGTGGTATCCGCTGCATGCACGGGATCTCCCCTGGCGGCACACGCAGGAGCCTTACCGCATCTGGCTGTCAGAGATCATGCTCCAGCAGACGCGGGTGGAAGCCGTCAAGAACTATTACGCACGGTTTCTGGAAACCTTTCCGGACATTGCCGCACTTGCCGCAGCGGAACAGGATCAGGTCAACAAGTGCTGGGAGGGGCTGGGCTATTACAGCCGTGCAGCGAATCTGCGAAAGGCAGCACAGACGATTCAGGAGCAGTACGGCGGCGTGTTTCCCCGCACATGGGAGGAAGTCCGCGGACTGGCTGGCGTAGGCGATTACACCGCCGGTGCAGTCTGTTCCATTTGCTACGGTTTGCCTACGCCAGCGGTAGACGGCAACGTGCTGCGGGTGGCCGCCAGAGTGATGAACCACTTCTGTGAGATCGACCGGCCGGAACAAAAGGCAGCTGTCACTGCCCTGCTGCGGCAGGTCTATCTGGACAATCCGGAACACTGCGGCACGCTGACACAGGCGTTTATGGAAATCGGAGCCACGGTCTGCGTGCCCAACGGACAGCCGCATTGTGAAGCCTGTCCCCTGTCGGAACTGTGTCTGGGCAGACAGTACTGCGATGCTCTGCGGCTGCCCCAGCGGACTGCCAAAAAAGCCAGACGACAGGAACAGTACACCGTTTTTGTGCTGCAATGCGACGGAAAATTCGCCCTCCGGAAACGCACTGCCAAGGGGCTGCTCCACGGGCTTTGGGAATATCCCAATGTTGCCGGCATCTGCACTACCGAAGAAGCCATTGCCCAGGCCAGTGCATGGCACTGCAAGCCAACGGATCTGACGCAGACGGTGGAACGGAAACACATCTTCACCCATGTGGAATGGGAACTCTACGGCGTGTACCTCACCTGTGCCAGACAGGACGAACAATTCGTCTGGAAAACTGCGGCGGAAATCACCAAGGAGATTTCCCTGCCCACGGCTTTCCGGCAGTTTTTCTAAAGCAACACAAAAACCCCCTGCCCTTGCAGTCATTGCCGCGAGGACAGGGGGTTGATTTTCTTTCAGAGAGGGTTCAGAACAGGTTGGTTTTTATCCCTTTTTCTTTGCCCAGAATGCGATGCCGCCGCTGATTGCCAGCACTGCGAACACACCGTAGATTTCCATATCGCCGGTCTTGGGAGAAGCGTTTTTCCCCTTTGTGCCGGACGTGCTTCCGCTGCCGGAAGATGACTGCCCAGCGGTTACAGAACCGCCTGCATCATTCGCAAATGTCACCGCGGTGGTAGTTGTCAGCGTGGTCGTACCTGTGGCAACCTCCGCCGTAGTTCCCTCTACAGCAGCCGTCAGATTCGTCAGCGTAAATGTCACAGTAATTTGATTGGTTTCCAGTTCCGACTGCAACGGGGTAAACGTGCCGACAAAGCCGGTAATTGCACCGGCAGCGTATCCCATATCCGTTTTGGACACCCTAAGCAGTCCGTCACCGTCCCGCAGCTTGGCTCCGGTTTCTGTGCCGTTCAGCTGTACCGAATCAATGGTCAGCGTCGTACTGCTGTCGCCCAGCGGCGTGGGATCGATATTGTCAACTACCAGCGTAAGCGTATCCGTTTCCTGCACGGCAGCCACATCACACGAAAGCGTGTTCTGCCCGTCCGTAAAGAGGTTGAGCGTAGAGCTGACGGTGTTCCCATTCAGCTGCAAGTATGCCACGCCCACCTGCTTCGCACCGATCACAGGCGTTTTCGCCTCACAGTGCATCGGCAGCATGACCGCCGACACCGCAGCTGCACATGCCAGTGTCCCTGCCAGCAGCCCGCATCTTTTTCGATTCTTTCTTAACATATTTTTCTTTCCCAAAAATTTTTCGCACCCAAATTACCGGATCAGCATTTCCTTTTACTGCTCCGATGTGTGTAATTTTCAAGCTTCGTAGAAAGCAGTCTTTCTTTCCAGCACTTTCTTACCGATGGGCGAGCTGATCGGAGCCACCACGCAGGAACCATACTTGTTAATTGCCTTTGCCACGTGGTCAGCGATCTCACGGACATTGTTTTCGTTTTCCAGTTCCAGAACTACCACGAAACCATCTGTGTTGTTCGCCTTGACACCATCGATGTATGCTTTCTTAACATCTGCATTTTCTGCAAAGTATGCTTTCAGGTCGTCTTCCATGCCCTCCGGAGTGGAGTCAATATCCCGCATTGCCAGACGCGGCTGAATGTTCATTGCCTGTTCCTTGCTGAATGCCAGCCCCATAGTGAACGGATCGAGCACGATGCCGGCAGCTGTGCTCTTGGGATCAGACAGCATTGCCACATAGTTTGCCATGCTCATGGGAACTGCCTTGCAGTCCGGTGCCCCGTTCCACTTCTGTAGTTCTGACAGGCTGGTGAACAGCGGCATGTACTTTCCGCCCTCGTGATTCAGCATGATGAACTCTGCCTGTGCATTAACCTTTTCGCCAGCCTTGACTTCCTTCGGCACTTCCATCAGCACCGGAGCCACAAAGCGTGCTTTCCGCATTGCCTCAAACATATTGTTGCGGGCAGGTTCGTTGTTTTCCCGACGCAGACGGTCTGCGGCAACGATCACTTCCGGATTGGTGACCTTTTCGCAGCCAAACAGCGGGAGAATGTTGTTCTTCTTCGGAGCTTCCTGCGGCTGTTCTGCCTCCAGAGAAACGCCCTTCATCTCTGCCATTTTTTCCTTGCGGATCACGATGTTGGTTTCTGCCGGATTGATGACGATACCGCTGACATCGACACCCTGCTTCAGCAGGATCCCGCAGTACTGGTCAAATGTAATTACCATTGTGTCCGCGTCCGGATCGTTCTTCCACTTCAGGAATTCCAGCCAGTCGGTGAAAGCCGGAAAGAACTTTACACCGTCCTTGTTGGAAACAGCCATGAGAGAAGCCTCCATGTGACGCTGACCATTCTCGTCCGGTTCTACCTCGTTCAGCTTGTTCTGCAACGTGATCGGAGCAATAAACGATGCTGCTGCAATTGCGTCCAGCATTTCTTTTTCGGTCTGTACGCTCTGCTGTTTTTTGAATTCCGCCATTGCGGCAACCAGATCAGGGTTTTTGATTGTGGGTTTTTTCAGTTGTGACAATTTGATTCACCTCATCTAAAATTTATCGCCCGAAAACGCCGCCGTGCCCGCAGGCAGCGGAAGCGACAGGGATAGAAATGAAAACACTTTTCCATGTCAGACTTCCAAATCCGGCATGGGTGCTGTCTATAGTATAACATATCCCGTAAAAAAAAGCAAGTCAAATTGTACAAAAAAACCGAAAAAAGCGGAATTGCTTTTCACGCAAAAATGGCAGCCGAAAACATCGGCTGCCATTTGCAGAATGAAGATCTATTTCTTTTCCGGAGAATCGGTTATTCCGTTACTGGCAGGGAGGTAACTATGCGTACCAGGAATTGCAGCAGAACTGTCGAATCATTGGTAGAGAGTTCTCCGTCCGCCATGCAGTCGGCATTCTTCTGCTGGCTGGCGTTCAGCGTTACCACACCGGCAACCGCCTTGTTCAGCAGAACTGCATCGGTAATATCCACCTTGCCGTCCAAGTTCACATCGCCGTACAGGGACTGAGAGGTCACTTCCGAAGCGGTGGTCTGCGTGGTTTCTGTGTTGCTGTCGCCGCTGCTGACTGGTGTAGTGGCAGTCGACTGTTCCGTGGTGTCCGCCGTATCCGAAGTTGCCGGAGCAGCTGTGGTTTCAGTGGGCTGTGCGGAAGTTTCACTGGTCTTTACAGCAGTTTCTGTCGGCTGTGCAGAAGTTTCGCTGGTCTTTTCAGAAGTTTCCGAACCAATTGTGGTTTCAGTGGGCTGTACTGCTGTGGTAGTAGTAGTGGTGGTTTGCTGTTCAGAAGAAGTGCTTGTGGTTGTTGTCGGCGGAACGACAATGCTGCCGTTATACATATGGTAACCCATTGTCTTATAGCTGCTGGAATCCGCAGTTTCATACAAACCGCCCGGATTCAGCGAACCGTCTGCATTTCTCCATACAGCATCAAAATCGGTGCCCTGTTCCGGAGCCTTTGCCATTGTGATAAAGTCAGAAGCTGCCGGAGCCGCAGAAAGCTTTGTGCCGATCTTCGCACCGTTTGTGATCGCAGTCTTTGCATCTACCTGATAGTAGCCGCTGTTGTAGTACACGCCGTTTTCATAAGTACCAACATACTTGTCGTTAGAAGCACCGCCTTTCAGCTTTGCGTCAGACATAAATACAGAATCATCATAATAGGACATCAGATTCTCAAAGATTGCACCCGGATCTGTGCAACGATAGCAGGAGAAGTTCGGCTTTCCCTTGCCTTCGCCGTTGTTGTTGACTGCGGTACAGTTGGTCAGACTGCCCAGCTTCGGGTTATTGTTATCGGTGAAGCCGCAGTGAAGGTTCTCGAATGCCAGACAGTTCTTCAAGATATGTGCAGAACCGATACCAGAGCCGCCCAGCTTGAAGCCGTTGCCGTCGCAATTGCCGTAGCCCTCGCCGAATTCCGTAAAGCCGTTGCGGAATGCAATACAATTCTGAATGGTGACAACACCGATAGGACCGGTAGCACTTTTTGCAAACAAGTCCCAGCCGTCGTCGCTGTTGTTGTATGCCATACAGCCGTCAAAGACGTTGCCCTCGCCGCAGGTCAGCTTTGCAGCAAAACCGTCGGCATTTTCCATGCTGGCATTGTCGCAGTTGTTCTTGGAAGTGCAGTTCAGGATCAGGTTATTGCTGGGCCAGTCTGCAATGGTTGCTGCACTGGTATTATAACGGGACAGCTGCAAACCAGTGTCCTGATTGTCGTTGAATACCATGCGTTCGATCTTATTGTTGTTGCCGGAGAGGAGCATGCCGTTATCGGCTGCCTTAGTGATCTCAAAATCATAGAAGTGCCAGTAGTCACCGTCCAGCACAATGCCACGCTTGCTGCCGTCTGCATCGCCCTGTCCGGAGAAGTCGAACACCACATCTGCACCGTTATAAGGCTTGATCGTCTTCATTGCATTAGCAGTACCGCTGTTCTGAGCGTCAATGAGGATCATTTCCGAGAACTTGTATGTACCGCCCAGCAGATAAATGGTGTGGCCTGCGGACAGCTTGGAGATCGCATCGGTAACAGAAGCCGGATCCTTTTCGGAAGAACCGCTGCCGGTACCGGCAGGCGAACAGAAGATGTCCCCTGCCACCGGCACGTCCGGTGTGGTAGGCGTGGTGTTCTTGGTGGTAGCAGTGGTCAGAGCCGTTGCGGTCGTATCCTTGGACACGCTGACGGTGGTGGTCACTGTAGTAGTCTTGGTTTCCTCAGTGGTGACAACCGGATCTGTGGTGCTGTCGGTAAAGCCGCTGCCGATTGCCACGATAGAGGACTTGTAATTGACCAGAGCGTCTTTCAATGCCTGATTGACCGCATAGCTGGTATCGTCCACGGAGTTGTCAAACTTCCACTGGAGATCACCGCCCTGTACGCGTCCGGCCTTGGCAGTAACGATAGCCGGCACATCAGCCGCTGCATCTGCCTTGTAGCTGTACATGATGCTGGAATCGGTATCGAAGTTGTTGTAGCCTGTGCCGCCGGAAACCGTCTTGACGCTGTCCGGTACTTTTTCAGACGGGCTGGAAACTTCATAGGCATCGAACGAGGTGCTGTTCTGCGAATACGGGATATAGCTGGAAGCACCCTCGATATAGTTGCCGCAAGCCTTGATGATACCGCCGGTTTCGCCTCCGAATGTACCTTCACCCAGTGCATCAGTACCCTGTCCGGAACTCATCATCGGGTTCTTACAGTTGCGGAAGTAGTTGTTTTCCGCGAAAGCAGAAGATCCCATGGTGACGCCGATGCCGTACTTGGCATTGCCGTCGAAGTAGTTGTTATAGCTGTGTACAGAGCAGGTGCGGATTCTGGGGTGACGGGAATCAGAGTGATCGTACCAGTTGTGGTGATAGGTCACATAGTTGGTTTCCTCTTCCGATTTCATGCCCTGCAGGTTGCACTTTCCGTTGTCCCAGAAGTGGTTGTAGGAATGTGTTACATAGGTGGAAGTCTTGGTGTCCAGTGCACCGTCGCCCTTGACCTGATCGGCATCTGAACCGGCATCACCATAGAAGAAATCACAGTTATGCACCCAGATGTGGTCGTTGCCCTGCTGCAAGCCGCAGTCATCGCCCTCGCTGCTGTTGCAGTTCATGAAGCCGATATTGCGGACCTCTACGTTAGAGCAGTTCTTCATGACCAGACCAAAACCGTTGAATACGGTATCGGTACCAATACCCTCCACGGTAATGCCAGCCTTTGCGGTGTCGATCATCAGATCGCCCTTGGGCATGTCTGCCGGATCGGTGATGTTGCCGATAAACCGCAGGCACAGCGGACGCTTTTCTTTATTTTTCTTATAAGCCGTAATGATGTTCTGCACACCAGTCACATCGGTCGCACCCTTGCCGGTGGCGTCAATGCTTGCCGTCACGGTGTCCTTGTTGGCATCGGTGACATATACCACAATGGCATCTGCTTTCAGCGTGCCGTCCTCGTTGTATGCACCGGAAGAAGTGCCCTCTACAAAGCCAAAGCCGCTTCTGTCGTGAGCCTCTACCTGAAGTCCCGCAGTTTCTGCTGCCTTAGAAGCATCTTCCTTGCCGTTAATCACCGGCACGATCTTCATGGTGTAGCTGCCGGCTTTCAGACCTACTGCATCAGCACGGAAGCGATCCGGATACTGGCGTACCAGCATGGTATCCAGCTGCGTGTAGCTGCCGCCTGCCGGCTTGATATACACGTTGTAGCCGGTCGCATTGGACACAGCACCCCATTCCGCATAGGCAGCTTCCAGGTCGCCGCTGGCATCGATCACAGACACCGAAGCACTGGCTGCCACAATCGCCGGAACGTTGTCAGTTACAGTTCCCAGATCTGCTGCCAGAACCGGCTGTGCACCGGCTGCGGCAGTGGCCGCCGCCAGCAGAAATGCCAGAATACTGGTTCCGATTTTTTTGTTCTTCATCATTCATTCCTCCTGTTCGTCCGATGTGTGCATACACCGGACATCAGCTGAAAAATTTCCGGAAGCCTCATTGCCCGGAATATTTCTCATATTTCTCCTTATAGCTCAAATTGTGGTGGATAGCTCACATTGTGGTGACACATTTTTCCACCCAATTTCCACCTCCATTTTACGCCTTTTTCCCTGTAATGTCAATCTGCTTTTTCAACAAAAATGCAATGTTTTCAGTGTGCACATTACACAACATATTTGCACTTTTTGTTAGTTTTCATCGCATAAAGTAACAGAATATATGACTGATTTTCCGCATACATTACAACAGCCCGCCGATAAAATTTCAATGTGCATTTGGAAACAAATCGGTAAAGGATGTTTACAATTTATATTTCATGTCGAAAAGTGTTGACAAACAGAAATCCAGTGGGTATAATAATAAAGAATGGCTCTGGCGAATATCCACGCTGCAGAGCCCGCTTCTCTCAATGTAATATTTTTTTAATTTTTCCAGAAACAGAGGTTCTACTGTCTTCGGACTGACCGCAGCTGTCATCAGTTTGTCAACATACTCGGAACGCCGACACGCGGTGAAGTTCAATGATGCTGTATTCCGCACAGCCCTCGTACCATGGAAGAAAGGAAAGATGACAGTGAACAATAAAGACCAATCCCCTGCCGGAAATGCTTCCAAGCAGCATCTGACCAAAGACGAAATGCGGGAAAAAATCAAAGCTTCTCTCGCTGCAAAAGAGGCAACAGAATTTCAGTCATCATCGCCGAAGCCGTCTTCTGAACGCTTTTCCGGACAGAATCGTCCGGCTTCCCGCAGCCCTGAAAACAGCTCCGCTTCGGAACGCACCCGTTCGGACAAGGCACGGCAGATCCATGATGCCGTTTCTTCCGGCTATGCCTATGACCAGCCGCGGCAGCAGCGTGCACCACAGCCGCAGCACCAGCAGCGTTCCGGAGGCAACGTGGCAACAGCACAGCGTCCGCCCCGCCCTACACCGCCCAGACATTACGAACCAGTGCGGGAGGAGTCCAACGCCGGAAAGATCTGCATCATCATTGGTATTGCCGTGCTGGCTGTACTCCTGCTGAGCTACATCGCCGGACTGGCTGTCTATCACAGCAAGTTTCTCCCTAAAACTTACGTCAACGGCGTGGACATCGGCGGCATGACCGCGGAGGAAGCCAGCGACGCAGTTCTGAATACCGCACAGGATATGGGGCTGACATTCATTCCCAAAAGCGGCGACCCGATCACCTTCAAGGGCTCCTCATTCGGCTGCACCGTTACCCTGCCGGACAACGCTCTGACAGAGCCGGCAGACGAAAGTCACGCCCTCTGGTTCAGGAAGCTGTTCTCCAAAACCGAGTATACAGTCAAGATGCAGGATTCCTACTCGGAAGATGCACTGGTCAGCCTGATCGCCGCCTATGACTGGGGCAATGTACCGCCCACCGATGCCAAGGTTGTCCAGAACGAGGACGGTTCCTTTACCATTCAGCCGGAAGATAACGGCAACATGGTAGACACCCAGAAGCTGTCCGACTACACGGTCGCACAGATGCGGGAGGGCAATAACACCATTCAGATGGCAGACAGTGACTGCTACAAAAAGGCAGCTGTCACTGCGGAAAGTCTGGAGCCTACACTGGCACTGTACAACAAGATCGGTGCTGTAGAGATCACCTATGACATGACTGACCGCGAGGAAATTTTCGATCCGGTTGGCACGGAAAAGCTGGATCACGCTACTATCATGGACTGGATCACCACGGACGGCGATGACATCACTGTAGACACCGACAAAGCTTCCGCATGGGTGCAGGAACATATCGCTGACAAGTACGACACACTGGTGACCGGCTACAACTTCAAGTTCAAAGCCACCGAAGACGGAGAGATTACCCTGCCAATCGGTTCTGACGGCATCTACGGCTGGAAAACCAATGTTTCTGCCACTGTGGAAAAGCTGGTAGATTACATCAAAGCCGGCGAGGCAGTAACCATTGAACCGGTATATAAGGTAGAGGGATTCCGCATGAACTCCAACGCCGGCGTTACCTACACCGGAAACACCTACATTGAAGTGGACATCTGCCACCAGCACTTGTGGTACTATGTCAATGGCGAACTGTTCCTGGAGTCCGATGTGGTTACCGGTAAGGAGTCCGATCCGACACGTGCCACACCGCCGGGAGCATATAAGGTATGGTCCAGAGAATCTCCGCGAAAGCTGGGGACTTACGCAGTGCAGGGCTATGAAACATGGGTAAATTACTGGATGCCCGTCACCTATACCGGCATCGGTCTGCACGACCTGAACCGCAGTGCCTACGGCGGTGACATCTACATCAACAACGGTTCCCACGGCTGTATCAACCTGCCGCTGGACGTTGCCAAAAAGATCTATGACAAGGTCACTATCAACACACCGGTTATGATCGTTCCGTAAACCGCAGCCACTATAACAACGAAAAAAGCGTACCGTTTTCCTGTGAAACGGTACGCTTTTTGTTATGGCATCACGGCACAAAACTGTGCGGTATCGCCTTATGTTTGCTTTTGTATTATCCGCGGCGTACTGCCGGCATCATGCTGGTGAATGCTGCTTCGTCTTCGGTAACTTCTCCCTCCGGATACTGGAACCGGATCAGACGATCCCCCTGAAAAGTCAGCTGTCCCTGCTGATGGAACGGGGTTTCGATATACGCTTTCTTGCTGGTAACAATATGCAGCACATCACCCTTGCGGGTCTTGAAAATCAACTCATAGTATTCGTTGTACAGTTTCAAAGTGCCGCTGGGATCCATGGTTCTGCGGCGTTCGTCTACCTTTTGTACCAGAACAGCGATCACGGTACGGGGTGGATTTTTTCCGCGGTTTGGTCTACGCATTGCTCTTTCTCCTGTGATATAATATTCCCGATTAAACTCCAGCGGCTGCCGTTTGTCGGCAGTGTTTGGATTCTGTACCAGAAGCCGGCTCAGCTTCTGCCGGAACGGGCTTTGCCGAGAACCCAGCATCACCACCAGCAGCAGCACCACGGCAACAGCAACCATGATAATCAGGAAATTATCGATCGCATTTCCGAATCTGCCTGTCATATGTATTCCTTTCTGTGGGAACGCATTTTCGTAAACGGATTACGAAAGCAGCTTCTCACATTCCATTGGGATTCTGCTTTGTGAAACGCCAGCTGTCGGCACACATCTGCTGCAAATCCGCAGTTGCTTCCCAGCCAAGCAGTTCCTTTGCTTTCGACGGATCTGCATACGAGGTGGCAATATCTCCGGCACGGCGTTCCGTGATCTCTACCGGAATCTTCTTGCCGCATGCCTTTTCATACGCATGCACCACGTCCAGCACGCTGCTGCCGTGACCGGTACCCAGATTGATCGGTTCAAAGCCACGGTGCTCCAGTCCGTATGCCACGGCTGCCACGTGACCGGTTGCCAGATCCATAACATGGATATAGTCCCGCACACCAGTGCCGTCCGGCGTGTCGTAGTCATCACCGAATACCCGCACATGATCCAGCTTGCCCAGTGCCACCTGTGCCACATAGGGCACCAGATTGTTGGGGATTCCGTTGGGATTCTCGCCCAGCAGACCGCTGATGTGAGCACCGATCGGGTTGAAATACCGCAGAGCCACAGCCGTGAACTCCGGATTGGCAGTGCAAACGTCCCGCAGAATCTGTTCGATCATGACCTTGGTGTAGCCATAGGGATTCGTTGCAGAGGTCGGCATTTCCTCCACGTAGGGAGCCTCATTGTTGCAGCCGTAAACGGTCGCACTGGAGGAGAAAATTATCACATTGCAGTGATACTCCCGCATGACACGCAGCAGGGAGAGTGTACCGCTGATGTTGTTCTCGTAGTATTCCAGCGGCTTTTCCACCGATTCGCCAACTGCCTTCAGACCGGCGAAGTGAATTACGGCATCGATCTTGTTGTCCTCAAAAATCTGCCGCATGTCCTCCTCGTCACGCATATCTGTACGATAGAACCGCACATGCTTTCCGGTGATCATCTCGATACGGGCAATTGCCTCCACCTTTGAATTGCAGAGATTGTCCATAATCACGACCTGATAGCCGGCATTGATCAATGCCACACAAGTATGACTGCCGATAAAGCCGGTACCGCCAGTGACCAGAATTTTTCCCATGTTACTTTACGCTTCCTTTCAATTTCTGTCAAATGGAGAGGGAATTTTCCCTCCTATCAGTTTGCCCTGAAAGGCAAACTTTCAGCAACACTGCACAAAAGCACAATGCTGCCTTATATCAATACAGTCATGCCGCCAACGGAACGAATTCGCAGCACGTGGCAGCAGCCCTTTCCCAGAACGGATTCCATACCCTCCTGAAACTGGGACAGCAGCACAGCCGGCACAAATGCCTGTACTGTTCCGCCGAAACCGCCGCCGTGTACACGGATCGCTCCCCTGCCGCCCAGCACTGCCGAGCCGACTGCAAGGGCAATGGAGATGGGCTGGTCTTCCGGTGCGGAGGACGGGTAGACGTTTTGCAGCAGGCAATAGGAAGACTGTCCGGAGTTCTGTACCAGGTGCAGGAACGCCTCGAAATCGCCCCGATCCAGTGCATCAGATTCGCCCTGTACCCGTCCGTCTTCCCGATAAAAGTGCATCGCACGGAGCACTGCACGGTCGCCGCAGGCTTTCCGCAGTTCCGGAATGGAACGCAGCACCTGTGCCGACGGAACTTCCGCCAGAACGTCCTTGCCGAAATACTTTGCCACTTCCTGCATTTCTGCCGGAATCGCAGCGTATTCCGCTGTCAGGTCTGCGTGGTTTCCGCCGGTATCCACAATGCAAAGTACATAACCGGTTCTGGAAAAGTCAAATGCAACTGGGTGCACTGCCGGCAGCATCGGATTGGCAAAGTCAATGGCAACAGCACCGCCTACTGACGAAGCCATCTGATCCATTAACCCGCAGGGCTTCTGGAAATACACGTTTTCCGCATACTGCCCCATTTGTGCCAGTTCTACCGGTGTGAACCGATTTTCGGCATACAGGGCATTGCAGATATTTCCCAGCAGAACCTCAAAAGCTGCTGATGAGGACAGACCAGAGCCTGCCATGACCTGCGAGGTGGTGTATGCATCAAAACCGGTTTCCAGCGGACATCCGTACTGCTTGAAGCGGGCAGCGATTCCGCGGATCAGTTCCGCTGCTGTGGGCTTTTTGTCCGTTACCGGTTCCAGTTCTTCCAGAGAGATCTCATCTTCCGGAAAGCCCTCTGAATGCACCCGGATCGTGGTATCTTCCCGTCTTGCCACAACAGCGATCACGTCCAGATTGATGCTTGCTGCCAGTACGTGACCATGCTGGTGGTCGGTGTGGTTTCCGCCCAGTTCTGTCCGTCCCGGTGCAGAAAAAATGGCAATTTCCCGACCGCTGCCGTACAACTGCACAAAACTGTCAATGGCACACAGCAGCCGGTTCCGATAAGCTTCCGCCAGATCTTCACCGCCGCCAAGTACTGCCGCGATGTGCATGAATTCTTCCGACTGCAGCAGTCTGCGAGCCTCCTCAATTGTCTTCAATATGATGCCCCTTTCTCAAATCGCTTTTTCGGGTAACTGCTGTGTAAAACTTAGGGAAACACTGAATAAAGCTTGTGCGTAAGATGCGTAGTCAGATTTTTTGGCAGATTGCTCAGAAATTCCGCAGGCAGACTTGGTGTCTGGCAAGGGATTTCTGGGCAATATGACGGAAAATCTGTACGCAGATTGCGTGCAAAGCCGTCAGGCGGGCTTTATGCAGCGTTTCCTTAGTTCCCGGAAGCGGCGATCTGCGTTCCTACAATTCTCCACTATTCAGTATAACCGATTTTTCACGATTTTGCAAGCATTCTTTGTGATTTTTTCTATCTCAATACAGAATTCGAAAAAAGCAAAGCCTCAGCCTTGAAAATTGAAGCAAATCCCGCCTTACGCTTGCAAACAAAAACCCGATACGGGAATGCTCCCGCATCGGGTTTTTCTTATGCTGTCATAGCCTTGTTGTCAGAAACGCTTACGCGTTCGAAATCAGGGAATCTGATTATTCAGCCCACATAGAGCCCTTCAGGTTCTTCAGATCCGGGCAAACCGGATTGTCCCAGGTAGTGCTCTTATGACCAGCACCAACCAGAGCAACATAGTATGCCTGGTAGAAGATGTCAGTTGCTTCCAGCTTGCCGTCTGCAGAATTCTCTCCTGCCTTGCTTTCGGTATCAATATCCGTCAGGAAGAAGGACAGTTTCTCCAGATTCTCATCCTGTGCGTGCTCTGTGCCGTCCAGAAGCTTTGCATCCTTAATACCAGCACCCTGTCTTGCAATGTAGTAGCTACTGTAGTACATATCAGTAGCCTCTACCTTACCGGACAAGTCAGTATCGCCCTTTACGCCGATGTAAACCTTTGCAGTAGCAACCTTTTCACCCTTATACAGGATATCGAGGTCGGTATCTACATATGCCTTGCCTTCGCTGTCGAACAGTGCCTTCGGGCTTTCTGCACCAAAGGTCAGATCGTCCATGACGCTCTCGCCGTTTACAGTTGCAGACTTCACAAGGTCAGCAGCGTTGAAATTGCGTCCGTCAATAGACAGATAGAAGTTTGCATCCGGATTTACTTCGATTTCCAGTTCTGCTTCTGCAGTCGTGGTGGTTTCTTCTGTAGTAGTGGTAGCTTCGGTAGAAGCTGTCGTGTTTTCTGTGGTAGTGGTTGCTTCTGTAACAGTTGTCGTAGCTTCTGTGGTAGTTGCTTCTGTAGTAGAAGAAACAGCTGCCGGTGTGGTAGTAGTTTCTTCAGTGGTTGCTTCAGTAGTTGCTTCCGTGGTTTCTTCTGTAGTAGTTGTTGTTGTTGTGGTAGTTGTGCTGGTAGTCGTCTTCTTGCTGAAGTCCGGCAGCTCTTCTGTTGTAGCAGTTGTAGTTGCCTTTGTAGTAGTTGTTTCAGATTCTGTTACAGTAGTGGTTGTTGCACTGGTGCTGGTGGTTGTCGGGCCTGCACTGGTGCTGGTTGCCGTAGCAGTTGTTGCTTTAGTAGTAACAGTCGTTGCTTCGGTAGTAGTGGTAGTGGTAGTTGCTTCGGTAGTCGTTACAATAGGTTCTTCGGTAGTGGTGGTTGTAGCAGCAGTCGTTGTTGTAGTGGTTGCTGCAGTTGTGGTGGTGACAGTCGTAGCCTCTGTAGCAGTTGTAGTCTGCGGTTCTTCTGTAGTAGTAGTCGTTGCCGCAGAGGTTGCAGTTGTAGTGGTGGTAGCTGTTGTAGTAGTTGTAGTTGTAGCAGTTGTTGTTTCGGTGGTTTCCACTACATCATTCATGATTACGCGGATCGCACCGTCCTTCAGACCAACCATTTCGTCGAAGATGTCTTCGCCGGTTACGCCCTCGCCGTTCAGGTAGTTGAAACGCTTGACATCTACCATCGTGGTGCCGCTGGGCAGTTTGTCAGAACCATTCGGTGCCCAGTCTACAGGGAACTCATAGTACTCAACAGTCTTGCCATCGTATTCACCAGTCTGAAGTGTCAGACCATATTCGTCAGCCAGTGCCTGTACAGTATCCTTATCCGGCACATTGAAGATCATGCGGAATACCTGATTCATCTTTGTCGGGTCAGTTGCACCTTCGGCAGAACGTGCACCAATGAAACGGATCCAGCGGTCGCTGCCGTCAGTAATGGTAGAAGTGCCGTCCTTGTATGCAATGAAATCATTTGCATTCGGAATACCGCTGCCGAAGTCGTTGACAACAAATGCTCTTTTTTTCAGCAGCTTGGACGGAATGGTGTACAGCTTTGCAGTTGCCTCCGGCAGGTTGACAACGCAGTTGATACCATAGCTGGTTGCGTCTACGCCTTCCTTGGCAGTTACCTTCACGCCCAGAGTGTAGTTCTTCAGAGAAGTGGCATCCTTTTCACTGGGATATACGAATACTTCGTCAATGTCCAGATTGATGTCCTTTTCTTCTGTGGTAGTGGTTGTGGTAGTCGTGTCAGTTGTAGTGGTTTCAGTCTGTGCATCTGTGTAAACGCGGATACCGCCGTTGTAGTAAACTACATCAGTAGTCGCAATATCTGTGCCGTTTTCGTCGATGTACTGACGGTTCGGAGCCAGATAGCCGTCGCCGTGTGTACCCTCAAAGTCCCAGTTTACCTTCTGATACTCTGCAAAGTTTACCGGGAACAGATAGTAGCTGTCGCCGTTTTCATCTGTCTGCAGTTCCAGACCATATTCCTTTGCGATGTCCACTGCGTTTTCTGCAATGGTGCAGTTGATGTCGATCACCTTGTCACCGCTGATCGTGATCGTGCTGGTACTGGAAGTCCACTGGAAATACATCCAACGCTTGGACGGCTCAACGCTCATATCCTGACCGTTTGCCTCATAGCCCTTCAGGTTCTGCGGAGAAGGAGCCAGGTCGCCGCTGACATAAACGTCCCTATAACCATAGTCCTTCTTGTTCTTCGGATTCTTGTAGATCGTCAGGATCTTGGAAGTAACTTCCGGAACTTCCAGAGCGAAGTTGAAGCCCTGTGCGTCCACATAGTTTTCAACCAGAACGGACAGCGGGATCTTTGCATAGTTGCTTGCAGTCTTGACCTGTGCTTCGTCTACCTTGAAGATGATGCCCTTGCCCTTCGGAGCTTCTGTCGTGGTGGTGCTGATGGACTTGGTAGTGGTTACAACAGTGGTGTCTGCCTTTGTAGCAGTGGTCTGTTTTGCTGTGGTTGTTGCAGCAGATGCAGAAGTTTCTGTAGCCTTGCTGGTTTCAGCAGATGCTTCTGTCGAAGTAGAAGCAGTGGTTTTTGCTGTAGTGTCAGCTGTGGTAGCTACAGTTGTAACTGTGGTTTCCTTAGTAGTTTCCTTGGAAGTAACAGTAGTTTCTTCTGTCGTTGCAGAAACGGTGCTTTCTTCTGTGGTTGCAACTGTTTCAGTTGTTACAGTGGTCACAGTTGTGGAAGTAGTGGTCTGATCCGGATCTTCGTCGAAGCACAGTACGATCTTGTCGATGGTTACATCGCCGAACTTCGGATAATAAACCATGAACTGTACAGTTTCACCAACAGTCTTCGGAATATCATAAGATACGATGACCTGCTTGTTTGCCGGTACAGCCAGATCCTTGAATTCCGTGCTCTGCCATTCTTCACCTTCCGGCAGGCTGTCGTTCCATGTGCCAAACGCACCGCTGGTGTTCTTGTCATTTGTCTTTACGGTGTAGTAAGCAATTGCCTTGTATGCACCCATGGGATCAAATTCAACCTTGGTGTTGCTTGCCTTGCCGTCAGTACCCTTGTCTTCCTCTGCCTTCGGAGTCAGTTCCTTGGTGTACTTTGCGGAAACTGTAGTGGTCGGCTGTGTGGTCACAGTGGTTGCAGCAGTCGTAGTGATCGTTGCATCATCTGTGTAAATCACAACAGAATCTACAGTGAAATCCTCATAGGTACCGTCGCCCCAGGCACCAAACTTCAGAGAACCATCATATTCCTTCTGAATGGTTGCGTCCACAGTCTTGGTGATGTCCCAGGTGAATTCGCCGGACTTGCCCAGAGTTTTGTTTTCCTGTGTGGTCTGTGTCCAATAATCCGGTGCTTTCTGTGTAGAAGAACCGAACATATAGTTGTATGTGCCGATTTCCTTATCAGAGGAAACGTTGACAACGACCTTCTTGACAACATTGCTGTTGGTGATGCCAAAGTCAGCCCACTTCCAGCCAATCATGCCTTCCTTCGGGTCAGCCTTCTGTGCATCCTTCAGCAGTTCGCTGTAGGTCTTGCCGACAGTGATCTTTTTCACGCCCTTTTCCTCTGCGGTAGTCGCTGTAGTGACAGCAGAGGTTGCAGTGGTTTCACTGGAAGCAACAGTAGTTTCACTGGAAGCAACCGTGGTTTCCGCGGTAGTTTCCGCAGTGGTTTCACTGGTCGTTGTAGTAGTGGTGACTTCATTTGCCAGCTCTACTGTGAAGCTAACTGAAATCACTTCGCCTGCTGCCGGCATAGCCCAGCCAGTGGAATCAATTGCCAGCTTGTTGCAGGTGAAATCCCACTCATCAGATGCAGACTGTACAGAAGACGGAGTAAATGTCGTATACTCCTGATTGAGTTCATGAGTCGTTTCGCCGATCTTTACAGAATCAATTGTGATCTTCTTATACAGAGATTTACCGTCGTAAAGATCCGGATCCTGAACGCACAAGTCGAAGAAATTGTAGGAACTCAGAGCATCACCCCAGTCACCTCTTTTTACAGAAACTTCATAAGAGCCGCTCTTATCGATGGTAACATCAGTTCCAGTTCCTGCCTTATAGTTGTTCAGCGACCATTTGCCATCGCTACTCTGAATGTGCAGAAACGCAATCGGTGCATCATCTGCCGCTGTCGCAGCAAGGGACATCATCGGGGTCACCAATGCACTGGTCAGAATGGTCGTTGCCGCCATTACGCCAGCTGTCAGAGATGAAAGAAACTTTTTCATCTTCATGATTATCATTCTTCCTTTCTTGAATTGATGCGGCGTATTGCCGCTTAGTTGTGTGCAGAGAAGCTTTTGGCATTTCAAAAAAACGAATGCCGCCGCACTGTTTTTCACGTCCCCCTTTCCGCTTTCAAATTGTACAGCCGTGCGATTTGTCCTCTGAAATCCGCCCAGTGCTTTCCTGCACCCTACTTCTCCATATACCAGCATAGCATATTTATCGTTATTTTGCAAGTATTTTTTTTATTTTCCACATATTTTTATACAGCACCAATAAAAGCACACCTTGTTTTTGTGCATTTTTTCTAAATCTCGAATTGCCAGTGAAAAACAACTTGATAATTTGATACGACATGCCGGTGAATTTTGCATTTTTCAAATGTCAATTTCCGGATACATTGTGAACGCCGTCACGGGGTGCGGCGGCGATCTCCTGCAAATCCTGTTCCAGCTGACTGTCCAGCATACGGCAGTTGTTCCGGTCATAGAACACACCGGTAACATCCCACAGCATGGGACACATACCTTTGGTATACGCCGCCTGTGCCACCGCGGTGAGGAATGTCCGGACAGTTTCTTCCGTCTTGTTCTTGGTAAAACAGCCGTACTCCCCGATGATCACCGGCACGCCGTTATCCAGAAACCGGCTTTTTAGCTTGTCCATGTCGTTTTCCAGAATCCTCTGATCTCTGGGTGAGCCCCACATGGTCTTGGCTTTTCCCCAGTCGGCATCTTCTTCCAGAATGCAGAACGTAGGCGGCGTATAATAATGTACCGAAACCGCACATCGTCCGGCTTCGTCCTGCGGCATCTGAAAGGCTTCGTCACAGGTCAGGTCTACGTCAGTGGCATAACCGGCGATCAGCAGATGCCGCCTGGGGTTGTTGCCCCTGGAATCGCGTACCAGATCCACAAACTGCTGGTTGATGCGGTTGACAATGCCGTATGCCTCCGCCTTGCTGTCATCAGAGCCGCTGTAGCGGTTCCACAGATCATCAAAACAGCCTTCTTCGTTCATGGATTCCAGAATCAGGTGGTCACCGTAATCTGCAAACCGTTCTGTCACCTGCTCCCAGATACGGGTATATTTTTCCATACAGGTGTCATAGTCCGTGGAAAATCCTGCGATCCAGCCGTTGTCCCAGTGGAGATTCACCACCGCATACATGCCGTTGTCCAGCACATACTGTGCCACCGTTTCCACACGGTCTAACAGTTCCGGTGCAATGGTGTAGTCCTCTGCCATGAGATTCGACCACGCCACGGGAATCCGCACCGAATCAAAACCGGCGGCAGCGTAGCCGGCAATCATATCCTCTGTAATTGTCGGGCTGCCCCATGCAGTTTCGTAGCTGTTTACCCCGCCGCTGCTGTCGATCCAGTCGCCGCAGGCTTCCAGTGTGTTGCCCAGATTGATGCCCAGCCCCATTTCTTCCACGATCTGGCTGGTAGTCATGTCGTCCCGCATTTCAGTGCGGGGGTTGCTGTCGGCTTCCTCCTTGCTGCTCTCCTCTTTAGAGGAATTGCCGCAGCTGCACGACAACACCGCCAGCACCCCTGCCAGCAGCAGAGAAACGACTTTTTTCCGTTTCGCATGTAACACCGCTTATCCCTTTTTCGGCGGCTTCATGGTGAGGGCGATGCGTTTCCGCTTCAAGTCCACGTCCAGCACCCAGACTTTCACCACCTCGCCGACCTTGACAGCCTCCAGTGGGTGCTTGATGAACCGGTCACAGATCTGGGAAATGTGCACCAGTCCGTCCTCATGAACGCCCACGTCTACGAAACAGCCAAAGTCAATGACATTCCGCACAGTGCCCACCAGTTCCATGCCCGGTTTCAGGTCTTTCAGTTCCATGATGTCCCCACTCCGGAGCAGCGGCGGCGGCAGTTCGTCACGGGGGTCACGCCCCGGCTTTTCCAGTTCCTTGAGAATGTCCCGCACAGTGGGTTCGCCTACGCCTGCCTTTTTCGCAATGGCAGAAATGCCGTGCTGCTTGGCAATGGCACCGATCTCGCTGCGATCCTGTCCGGCAATGTCTGCCAGCCGGAAACCGCACTCCTGCAAGATCTGCTCTGCTGCCCCGTAGCTTTCCGGATGCACTGCTGTATTGTCCAGCGGGTTCTTGGCTCCGGACACCCGCAGGAATCCGGCACACTGCTCGAATGCCTTCGGGCCCAGTTTTGCCACCTTTTTCAGCTGCTTCCGGTCGGTGAACGCCCCGTTTTCCGTCCGGTATGTCACGATGTTCTTGGCAATGGTCTGGTTGATGCCGGCAATGTGGGACAGCAGAGAGAACGAAGCCGTGTTCAGGTCTACGCCCACATGGTTCACGCAGTCCTCCACCACGCCGTCCAGTGCGGCAGACAGTTCCGCCTTGGGCATGTCATGCTGATACTGTCCCACGCCGATCGCCTGCGGATCGATCTTCACCAGTTCCGCCAGCGGATCCTGTAACCGTCTGGCAATGGAAACGGCACTCCGGAGGGAAACGTCATACTCCGGAAATTCCTCCGCCGCCAGCTTGGACGCAGAATATACCGAAGCCCCTGCCTCGGAAACCACCATGTACGCCGCGGAATAAGGCAGTTCCTTCAGCAGTTCCGCCACGACCGCTTCCGACTCTCTGGAAGCCGTGCCATTGCCGATTGCCACCGCGGTCACGTGGTGCTTCCGCAGCATCTTTCGGATCACGTCCTTTTCCCGTTCCAGCGAAGCCCCTTTGCTGACGGTGATATGTGCCACGCCGGTGTCCAGTACCTTGCCGGTTTCGTCCACCACTGCCAGCTTGCAGCCGGTGCGATAGCCGGGGTCTACGCCCAGAACGATGCGGTTTTTCAGCGGTGCCGCCATGAGCAGCTGCCGCAGATTGGACGAGAACACGCCGATTGCCGCCGTTGCCGCCTGCTCTGTCAGAGCCTTGCGGGTTTCCCGTTCCACCGCCGGAAACAGCAGCCGCTGAAATGCATCTTCCGCGGCAGTCTGCACCAGTTTGCCGCAGGGGCTCTGGTTCTTCACGAACTTCTGAATCAGCAGCGAAGCCCCGTGTCCTTCCGGCAGCGTAACTGCCACTTTCAGAGCACCCTCCCGTTCGCCGCGGTCAATGGCAAGGATCCGGTGCCCCACAATGCGTTTCACCGGCTCTGCATAGTCGTAGTAGTTCTGGTACGGCGTATCCGCATCTTCCTCTGTGGCACGGGACTGTATCGTTCCGGCAGACATCACCAGCCGACGCATCTGCTTTCGCAGGTCGGCATCATTTGCCATTTCCTCCGCCAGAATGTCCATTGCCCCCTGCAATGCCGCTTCGGTGTCCGGCACTTCCTCCTGCAAAAAGGCTTCTGCCTCCTGAGCCGGATTCGTCCGGGGATTCTGTGCCATGAGGATTCGTGCCAGCGGTTCCAGTCCGCGGACAATCGCCATAGATGCCCGTGTTTTCCGCTTGGGACGATAGGGCAGGTACAAGTCCTCGGTTTCCACCAGTGTTTCCGCACCGCGGATCTTTTCTTCCAGTTCCGGTGTCAGCTTGCCCTGTGCTTCAATCGCCGTGCAGATTTCTTCTTTCCGCTGTTCCAGCTTCCGCAGATATTGCAGCCGGTTGTCAATGGCACGAAGCACCTGATCGTCCAGCGAACCGGTACGCTCTTTCCGGTACCGTGCAATAAACGGGATCGTCTTGCCGTCGTCCAGCAAGGCAATGGTATTGTCGATCTGTTCCTGCCGCAGTTGGAATTCGGCAGCCAGTTTCTGTGGAATATTCAAATAGAGTTCCTCCGTTTCTGTGATTTCAATCGGACTGTTATAATAGTATAACAAACTTTTGGAAAAATTGCAAGTGATCATTTTCACATGTCCTTACAAGGACAATCCCACCAGACACTCTTTGTGCGGCATTGTTTGAGAATCTGAAAACCAAAAACCGATTTCTGCACCTCCGCAAAAATCGGTTTTTCTTTTATTCATGTTGTGCAAAGCCATCACGCGGCTTTGTGTGGTATTGCCTCAATTGTGTTATGCACTGTGCGGCAAGAAGCTTACAATATGTACCAGAAATTGCAGCAGAACAACCGCATCGTTGCTGCTGACCTCCTTATCTCCATCGCAGTCAGCATTTTTTACCGCATTCTTATTCAAAGACACCGTGCCGGAACAATACCGGTTCAGCAGGATCACGTCTGTGATGTCCACTTGCCCGTCCAGGTTGATGTCGCCGTAGATAGGCGAAAAAGACTCAGATGAGGTAGAAGAAGTGGTGGTTTGATTTTCAGAAGTTGCAGTAGCTTGGTGTTTAATTGCAGTTGAAGGAGGTGTAACTGTCCGTGCCGTAGTACTCGTTGCTTTTGACGTTGATATAGTTGTTGTTGTAACAAGTTCAGTTGTTGTAGTTGCCACAGGTTCTGTGGTTTGAACACCACCTATGGATACAAAAGAAATTTTATTTTCTGCTGCAGAAGTTTCTGCTGCAGAACCAAAATATCCATAAATTGTTAAGTTGGTACAATTTTCAAAAGCACTTTCTCCAATATCCACCACACTATTTGGAATGGTGATTTCCGTCAGACTGGTACAGCCTTTAAAAGCATACCCTCCAATACTCGTCACGCTGTCCGGAATCGTGAT
>NZ_KI260288.1:37946-40692 GCF_000468015.1 Ruminococcus callidus ATCC 27760
CCAATACTCGTCACGCTGTCCGGAATCGTGATTTTGGTCAGTCTGGTACAGTCAGAAAAAGTATAATATCCAATACTCGTCACGCTATTCGGGATCGTGATTTCGGTCAGACTGGTACAACCCTCAAAAGTACTCTCGATACTTGTCACGCTGTCCGGAATCGTGATTTCAGTCAGACTGATACAGCCGTCAAAAGCACGCCCTCCGATACTCGTCACGCTGTCCGGGATTGTGATTTTGGTCAAACTGATACATTCGTCAAAAGCATACCATCCAATACTCGTCACACTGTCCGGAATCGTGATTTCAGTCAGACTGATACAGCCGTCAAAAGCCCACACTCCGATACTCGTCACACCACTGGGTATTGAGACAGAGCCAGTACAAGTTGTTCCATCAATCAAAATATGATTAACAATTACCAATGGATTTTCTGCTTGTTTTATCTTTAACCAAGGTGTATCAAGAAAAGCTTTATATCCAATATACGTCACACTATCTGGTAACGTGATTTCGGTCAGACTGGTACAGCCCCAAAAAGAACAATCTCCAATACTCGTCACGCTGTCCGGAATCGTGATTTCCGTCAGACTGGTACAGCCGTAAAAAGCATACTCTCCGATGCTCGCCACGCTGTCCGGGATCGTGATTTCCGTCAGACTGAAGCCGGAAAAAGCATGCTTTCCGATGCTCGTCACGGGCTTTCCATCGATTTCTGTGGGAATATTCACTACTGTAGCAGCATCTTTATTGCATTTGGCGATTTCGATTTCTCCTGTATCCGTCACATTATAATGCAAACCTTCATATGTGCCATCGTAAGCACTCGCCGATAACACTGTTCCCACGCTTTCTTGCACACTCTCCACCCCAGACAGCCCCACACCGCTCACGCAAAGCACGCCTACGGTCACTGATGCAAGAACTTTTTTCCAAAACCTCATCAACTGCATCCTCCTCAAATTAGTCAAGATTCAACGTTTTTTACATTATAGCTCAAAAAGAAAAAGAAAAAACAACCATTTTTGCGATATTTTGTAAATTTCAGTATTTCATTCGCATTTAAGTAACAAAAAAAGCCAGCCCCTGCACATACAGGAACCAGCTTTTTGCAACATTCACTTGTCAGCGTTTTACTTCTGCTTCATCTCCGCAGAAACTGCTTCAAACTCGTCTACGATCTCCTGTTCCGGAGCCTTGGTCAGCAGCGAAACCACAACGATCGCGATCAGTGCACACAGGAATGCCGGCAGCAGCTCATAAATGGCAAACATGCCGCCCAGCTTACTGATGGCAAATTTCCATACGAAAATCATCACACCGCCGGTAATCAGCCCCGCCAGTGCACCATACTTGTTGGAACGCTTCCAGAACAGCGAGGTCAGCATTACCGGTCCGAAAGTCGCACCGAAACCTGCCCATGCAAAGGAAACCACGCGGAATACAGAACTGTTCTGATCCCACGCCAGCACAATGCCCAGCACTGCAATAATCAGCAGGACGGCACGTGCTGCGATCATGGACTGCTTTTCCGACAGCTTAATATGGAACACGCCTTTCAGCAGGTTCTCCGACATACTGGACGAAGCCGCCAGCAGCTGCGAGTCGGAAGTAGACATGGTGCACGCCAGAATGCCTGCGAAGATCAGTCCGGCGATCAGGGCAGCTCCCACGCTGTGTTTGCTCAATACCGTTGCCATTTCCAGCACAATGGTTTCCGCCTTGGAAGAGGTTTCAAGCGGAGCAACCGTGCCGTTTACCGTCAGGGCGTTGCCGATGATACCAATGAATACTGCCACGCCCATTGCCAGCACTACCCAGACAGAAGCAATGCGGCGGGAGATCTTGACCTTGTTCTTGTCATCGATCGCCATGAACCGCAGGAGAATATGCGGCATGCCAAAGTAACCCAGTCCCCACGCCAGCGTGGAAATGATACTCAGTCCGCCGAACGAAACGGCTTCGCCCTCTGCGGTGCGGGTGCTGGTAAAGCTAAGGTAATTTTCAATACCCTTGGCATTTTCCAATACGTTGTCCAGTCCGCCGGCAGTATGTACGCCATAGATCACCAGCACCACCAGAGCCGAAGTCATAACGATGCTCTGGATCAGGTCGGTAAAGCTTGCCGCCAGAAAGCCGCCCAGACAGGTGTAGGAAATGATGATGACCGCACTGATGATCATTGCCATGTGATAGTTCCAGCCGAACAGCTGATTGAACAGCTTGCCGCAGGCGGAGAAACCCGAAGCGGTATACGGCACGAAAAATATCAGAATGATGACTGCCGCAATGCCCATCAGCACGTGCTTATCGTCCCGATACCGGTTGGAAAAGAAGTCAGGAATGGTAATGGAGTTCCGGCAACGCTGAGAATACACGCGGAGGCGTTTCGCCACCAGCAGCCAGTTCAGATAGGTGCCGATCGCCAGACCAATGGCAGTCCAGCCTACCTCTGCACAGCCGTTCAGATACGCCAGCCCCGGCAGACCCATGAGCAGATAGCTGCTCATGTCCGAAGCCTCTGCACTCATGGCAGAAACCACCGGTCCGAGCCGCCGGCCGCCCAGATAAAAATCGCCGACACTGCTGTTCTTTTTGGAATACACAGCACCGATCACGACCATCATGCCCATATAGACAAGAATAGCAATCAGAATACATACTACGGATTTTGTCACAAATCATATCTCCTTTCAATTTGGCGTAAGAGCCTGTTCAGGCAATACCGCACAAAGATTGTGCGACA
>NZ_KI260289.1:0-7931 GCF_000468015.1 Ruminococcus callidus ATCC 27760
GTCGCACAATCTTTGTGCGGTATTGCCTTAGAAAACACAACGATGAATGGCTTTGTGTGATCACGCTCTTAGTATGCCCGTGATTTTCAAAAATAATCGATACTGTTTTATTATATTCGCGGAGGGAAAAAGGAGTGCTATTGCAGATAGGACGGCAGGAGAAATTCCATATGGGGAAGATTGCGGACAACGCCGAACAGCAGAAGCACAACAACGCTGCCCCACAGCAGAAGATTTTCCCCTTTGCTGCCCTTGGCGAACCACTTTGGATTCCACAGCACCCGAACCAGAAATGCCGCCAGCCACAGGGGAGAGAGCAGAGCGATCGCCAGATTTTCCCTGGCGGCACCAAAGAAATCCAGATGCAGCAGGCGAATGCAAAAATGAGAGATGCCGCAGCCCGGACATGCCAGACCGGTGATCTTCTGGAACAGGCAGGGGATCCGCAGCGGTGTCAGCTGGGTGACGATATAATACGCCAGCCCCAGCAGAAAAAAGATGCCGGCAGTTCGGAGCTGTTTGCGGTGGGTGCGGAAAAAGAAACGCAGATTTTGCAGCAAAAGGGATACCTCCTTGCCGGTTGCGGGAAAGTTTGTCGTACAGAAAAAAGCTGCACCGGAATCGTTCCGTGCAGCTTTTGTGTTTTGTTCAGCGGGAAAAGCACAGGCTCTTATGCCAGCTGGTTCAGTTCGTTCTGCATCAGGGCATAGGACACGATGCCCAGCCCGAAAATTGCCAGAATCAGATAGAGAATGCCGCTGTTGCCGGAGGACAGTCCGCGGGACGCTTTCACCTGATCAATGGCATCGCCCTGCTTGTAGAGCCAGTACCACATGTAGACGTTGCAGGTGATGATGCTCAGCAGAATGACCATGCCGCCGGAAGTGGCATTGGGATCACCTGTCAGCTTGTTAACATCTTCTGTCAGTTTGTAGATCCAGTACAGGCCATAGATGCCGCAGGTCACAATAGACAGAATGATGCACAGGGCAATGTTTCTCTGCTCGATGGGGCCGCCGTAGGGGTTGCCGTTGAATACCGGCGGCGGTGTCTGGGGTGGAACGTTGTTGTTCGGAACTGCTCCGTTGGGAGTCGGTGCTTCATTGGACAGCGGAGCTCCGCAGCTTGCACAGAATGCTGTGCCGTCAGAATTGTTGCTGCCGCATTTCGGACAAATCATAAGTATTCTCCTTTAATATGAATTGAAATCGGACGGTTTGCGGGCTGCCGCTGATCGTCAGTTTCTGTAGTGTATGTTTAGTATACCATACTTTATGGCAATTGTCAATGAGAATATGCGAAAATGTTGAAAAATCATAGTGGCATCATTGATGAGGCAATAATGGATATGGGAAAATCTCTCCGTCTGCCCTTGCGGAAAACGGCAATTCTCCCCACAGCAAGCCCACTTTTCTTTCATTTGTCAAAAAATTAACAGCTTTCCCTTTCGATTTTGCACAAATCTCCAAAATGTGCGGAAAAGTAGTGACAAACGGGGCGTGTTATGGTATACTGGTATATGAGAAAATACCACAGACAGTCCGGTGCAGATCTGGACACGGGCTGTCCCGAAGAACCGCCTGACGTGCGAATATCCTGCTGTCGTCAGTGCGTGAAATCGAATTTGGCGGCGGAACTGCCGCGATAAAGGATAGGAAGCGTGAATGTTATGGAAAACATGGAAAACAATTTTGACGTGATCATTGCTGGCTGCGGTGCTGCCGGACTGTACGGTGCCATCAATCTGCCGTCAGACTGCCGGATCCTGCTGCTGTGCAAACAGGAACTGACCCTGTGCAACTCTGCACTGGCTCAGGGCGGGATCGCCGGTGTGTACAAGTCGCCGGAGGATTCCATTGAACTGCACGAGCATGACACCATGGTTGCCGGCGGGTTTACCAACAATCCGGAAACGGTGCACATTCTGACCACACATGCCGCACACGAGATTCAGGCGATTCTGGATTTCGGCGTGGACTTTGACCGGACACCGGACGGCGAACTCCACCGGACACTGGAGGGCGGTCACAGCCGCCACCGCATTTTCCACCACAAAGATGCCACCGGTGCAGAGATCCTGGACAAGCTGCTCAAAAAGGTAAAGACCCTGCCCAATGTGACCATTCTGGAACACGCCATGATGACGGGCATGCAAAAGACCGACACCGGCTTTTCTGTCAATGTGATGCAGGGCGGCTCCTGCACCGTGTACAGCAGCCACTTTATGATACTGGCTACCGGCGGCATCGGACGGGTCTACCGGTTCACCACCAATTCCAAGATCGCTACCGGCGACGGCATTGCATTTGCCTATGAAAACGGTGCGGAGATCCGGAACCTGCATCTGATCCAGTTCCACCCCACAGCATTCAACGACCACCACACCAGAGAGTGCTTCCTGATCTC
Organism: Ruminococcus callidus ATCC 27760; assembly: GCF_000468015.1. Lineage (GTDB taxonomy): Bacteria > Bacillota > Clostridia > Oscillospirales > Ruminococcaceae > Ruminococcus_C > Ruminococcus_C callidus. The sequence goes on from NZ_KI260289.1 coordinate 2,407, forward strand.
GGAGGCTGTCCGCGGCGAGGGGGCATATCTGCTGAACTGCAACAAGGAACGCTTCATGGACCGGTATGACGAACGGCTGGAGCTGGCTCCCCGTGATGTGGTTTCCCATGCCATTATTCTGGAAAGCCGCAGAACCCATTCTGACAACTTCTATCTGGACATTTCCTATAAGGACTCGGAGTTCATCAAGAACCGGTTCCCCATGATCTACGAAAAGGTTCTGGAACAGGGCTACGACATGACCAAGGAGCCGATTCCGATCTTCCCCTGCCAGCACTACCTCATGGGCGGCATTCAGGTGGACGACAATTCCGAAACCACAGTTCCCAATCTGTACGCTGCCGGCGAATGCTCCCATACCGGTGTACACGGCAACAACCGTCTTGCCAGCAATTCTCTGCTGGAGGCTCTGGTGTTCTCCAGACAGGCGGCACTGGACATTGCCAAGAAGCTGCCGGACGCTCCCAAGACCTTTACCGCCGCAGAATTTCCTACCAAGCCGAACCCGCAGAAGATTCCGAAAGGACTGCGTACCGAAATTCGGCAGATCATGCAGGACAACTATTTTGTTATTCCCAACAAGGAAAAGCTGCCGGAGGGATTCCGGAGAATCACCGAGATCCGCGACCAGCTGCTGAACGGCAACTATATTGTAGATGCCGACTATGTAGAAGCAAAGTCGCTGGCAACGGTGGCATATATTATTCTGAAAGAAGTACTTTAAAAAGGAATCATCAAAAAGCATCATCGTGAAAGGAACCATTCCCCATGTTACAGCAAACCTATATTGACCGACTGATTACCACCGCACTGGACGAAGATATTCACTATATCGACGTGACCACTGACAATCTGCTGGACGACGCACACACCAGTGAGGCGTATTATCTGGCAAAGGACAGCGGTGTGCTCTGCGGCATTGACATTGCCAAGCGGGTGTTTGAACTGGTTGGCGGCGACTTCACCATGGATATTCGCATTCATGACGGCGAACAGGTGAAAAAGGGCGACATTATCGCCACCATGACCGGCAGCACCAAGACCCTGCTGAAAGGCGAACGGACTGCCCTGAATATTCTCCAGCACATGAGCGGCATTGCCACTGCCACACACCAGTGCGTGGAACTGGTGGCTGGCACCAACGCCCAGATCACCGATACCCGCAAGACCTTGCCGGGGCTGCGTCCGCTGCAAAAGTATGCCGTGACAGTGGGCGGCGGCAAGAACCACCGGTACAATCTGTCTGACGGTGCCATGCTGAAGGACAACCACATCGATGCTTACGGCGGCATTACGCCGGCTGTGGCTGCCCTGCGGAAAAAGATCGGGCACATGGTGAAGATCGAAGTGGAAGTGCGGACACTGGAAGAACTGGAAGAAGCCCTGTCTGCCGGTGCGGACATCATCATGCTGGACAACATGAGCTGCGAGGATATGACCAAGGCAGTGCAGCGTGTGGACGGCAAGGTGCTGCTGGAAGCTTCCGGCAACGTGACCGCGGAAACCATTCGGGGCATTGCAGAAACCGGCGTGGACATCATCTCGCTGGGAGCACTGACTCATTCTGTCAAGTGCTTTGATATTTCCATGCGGATCTCTGCAAAGAAATAAGAATTGAATTTTTCATAAGAGCATTCCCGGTGCAGCATTGCTGTGCCGGGAATGCAGAAACAAGTACTGTTTGCAGAATGACGGAAAAGCATGGCACAACAAAAGTTCTAAAATAACTTTACTTTTCTTTTGAAATGTGATATAATTAAATGGAAATTGGTCTACCATATGTATTTCCGATATTGTCATATGCTTAAAAAAGAGGAAAATTATGAAAAAAGAAATTGCAGAAGAACGTATGCAAAATATGAAAAATGCGTATTTGAAGTTGGACAGTGTATTGAATCGTTTGCCTGATGCTATTCCAGAAAAGATGAAGAGCGTTTTGCGTGACAAAATATTAGGAGACAAACAGTTAAAAGAATTGATGGAAGGCATTGATGAGCATAGACCACCTCGCTTTTTCTTGATCGGTCGGACTGGTGTTGGAAAAAGTAGCTTGATTAACGCTTTATGTGGGAGTTACTTGGCAAAGGTTAGTGATATAGAAAGTTGTACTTCTAATGTCGATATTTACCATTGTATGGATGGGGATAGAGTCCTTTTAGATATATTAGATACTCGTGGAATTGCAGAGTGCAATAAAATCAATGATTCTTATGATGCTGAAAAGCAATTAATCGATCAAGTGGTTGACTTTTGTCCAGATGTAGCTATTTTTGTTTTAAATGCTACAACTCGTGATGACAGTATTTTACAAGACATAGAACTTTTGAAAAAGGTGCTGAAAAAGTATCAGGCGATAAATAAGATAGAACTTCCAGTTGTTGCTGTTGTTAACAAAGTGGATGAAATACCGCCGGCACGTATTAAAAATCCAAAAGAGTATACAGAAAATAAGATAAATAGTATTTCTGAAAATGTAAAAAGATATAAAACTACAATCGTTTCTAATGGTCTTAAAATTCACAGCATTGTTCCGGTGTCTTCGTTGATGGATTGGCAAACGCCAGATGGAATTGAAGTTAATGCAGATAACATTAATAATTTTCCGAAGAGTGACATTGAAAATCTGCAAATTCAATTTGACGGCAGATTTCAAATTGAAGTTTTATTAAATGATTTGGAGGATGCCATACAAGACTTCTCTGGAAAAATGGGCTTGAGGATGGCATTGCGGCTGGAAGAATTGATGAAAAAATTGGCAGGCCATCTTGTTGGCATATTTAGTTCCATTTCTTCTGGAGTAGCGGTAACGCCAATCCCTATTGCTGATATTTATATATTGATATCTTTGCAGGCAATTATGGTGATGTTGATCGCAGCGTTAAGCGGAAGAGAGTTGTCGTTTGATGCTGCAAAAGAGTTTATAGCGTCCTTAGGTGGAGTGGTTGGTGCAGGAATGCTTTTTAAGTTGATTGCTCAGCAGACATCAAAATTAGCAAATGGACTATTTCCCGGGGCTGGCTCTGCTATTAGTGCTACGATTGCGTTTGGTGGTACATATTCTATCGGAAAAGCCGCAACCTCTTATTACATAGAAGAGGTTGATTTGAAATTTGTGAAGAAAAAGTTCGAAGAAAATCATAAGCATGCCGAAAAGAAATCGAAAAAAGCATTAGAATCTGTATAATATTTTGAAACCCGACCCGGCACTGCTGTGCCGGGTCCTTTTGTGTCTTGTAAGGGAAACACTGCACGCATCTTACGCACAAGCTTTATTCAGTGTTTCTCAAGAAAAATGTGAATCTTTCTGCAAACGTCTTGACAATTTCACGGAAACAGTGTAAAATAAAAGTGTTGTATCAAATTACAAACGATTCTCAGTGAAAATGCTGGGTGACGCTGCGTTTTTTGCGTGTGCGTCGTGGTTATTCATGTATCCCGTCTGCCGGCAGATTTGTTCCGGCAATGGGTTCCGATAGAGCAGAGAAGGCAGTTCCTGCGATGTGTGGGAAACCGCTTTTTTTCTGGAAATGGACTTGTGAGCCGTGCGGAACAGGATTCTGCCGCACGGCATACAGGAAAGAAAGGCGATCCTGAACAGCGTTTTGGATGGGATTGTCTATGATCCTCATGATACGTCCTAAGACATCAATGCATAAGGCAATATCGTACAAAGAGCGTCTGGCGACTTTGTGTGATGCTGTCTGAAAGCGATTCGGCGGAAGGGAGAATGCCGCGGATTTGCTGTGCAGGACGGAGAGGGGAAGGAGATGCACGTCTTCCTGAGGAAAATTCCCGACTGTCGGGAAACACAAGTGAATACAAGACGCACATGCCGCCTTTGGCAGAACGCCGCTGTGTTGTATACAGATAGACAAATACAAAACAGATTTTAAAGGAGGTAGTGCATAGACATGCAAGCGATGAACTGGGCACTGGCAGCAGTGCTTTGTCTGGTGGCTTTGCTGGTGGGTGCCGCGATTGCCGGATTTCTGGCGTACCGCAAGGGCGTACAGTCCGGCGTTGAACAGCGGAAACAACAGGCAGAAGCTACTATCGGCTCCGCCGAAAAAGAAGCCGGACGCATTCTGGAAGATGCCAAAAAAGAGGCAGAGGCCAAGCGGAAGAATGCCATGGTGGAAGCAAAAGACGAAATTTATAAACTCCGTTCTGAAGCGGAAAAAGAAATCAAAGACAGACGCTCTGAAATCGGCAGACAAGAACACCGGATTCAGCAGAAAGAGGAAAATCTGGACAAAAAGACAGATAATCTGGACCGGAAGGAAGAATCCCTCAAGCAGCGTCTGAAAAATGCAGACAAGAAGCTGGCAGAGGCGGAAGAAGTCAAGAACAGCCAGCTGAAAGAACTGGAACGCATTTCCGGACTGACACAGGATCAGGCAAAGGAATATATCCTGAGCACGCTGGACAGCGAACTGGTGCACGAAAAGGCTGTGAAGATCTCCTACTATGAGCAGCAGATCAAGGACGAGTGTGAGGAAAAGGCTCGCAGCTATATCTCCCTCGCCATTGCCAAGTGTGCGGCAGATCAGGTTTCAGAAACGGCAGTTTCCGTTGTGGCACTGCCCAACGACGAAATGAAAGGCCGTATCATCGGCAGAGAGGGCAGAAATATCCGGACACTGGAAACCCTCACCGGCGTGGACATCATCATTGACGACACACCGGAGGCAATCGCCCTGTCCTGTTTCGACCATGTTCGTCGGGAAGTGGCAAGGATTGCTCTGGAAAAGCTGATCGCAGACGGCAGAATCCACCCGACCAAGATCGAGGAAATGGTGGAAAAGGCAAAGCGGGAAGTGGAACATCGGATCCGGCAGGAGGGCGAACGTGCCGTGCTGGAAACCAATGTGCACGGACTGAACAACGAGTTGGTCAAGCTGCTGGGACGGCTGTATTACCGCACCAGCTATCGGCAGAATGTGCTGATGCACTCTATCGAGGTTTCCAAGCTGTGCGGTGTGCTGGCTTCGGAACTGGGCGTTGATGCCAATCTGGCACGCCGTGCCGGACTGCTCCACGATATTGGTAAGGCTCTGACTGCGGAGATCGAGGGTTCTCATGTACAGATCGGTGTTGATGTTTGCCGGAAGTACAACGAGAGCAACGAGGTCATTCACGCGATCGAGGCTCACCACAACGATGTGGAACCGAAAACCGCAATCGCATGTATCGTACAGGCGGCAGATGCCATTTCTGCGGCACGTCCGGCGGCGAGAAGCGAAAACTACGAGAATTATATCAAGCGGTTACAGAAGCTGGAAGGCATCTGTTCTTCTTATGAGGGCGTAGAAAAGTGCTACGCATTGCAGGCTGGTCGTGAGATTCGTGTCATGGTGGTACCGGAGATCATCAACGATGAGAAAATGGTACTGGTGGCAAGACAGATCGCCAAGCAGATCGAAAACGAAATGGATTATCCGGGTCAGGTCAAGGTCAACCTGATTCGCGAAAGCCGCGTGGTCGATTACGCAAAGTAAAGGCAATACCGCACAAAGATTGTGCGA
>NZ_KI260289.1:8031-24312 GCF_000468015.1 Ruminococcus callidus ATCC 27760
AAAGTCGCCAGACGCTCTTTGTGCGGTGTTGCCTAAAGGCAGACTCGCAATGAAATGCGGAGAGGACAGGGGAACCTGTCCTCTTTTTGTTTGCTTTGGCTAAAAGAATGTGTGCGAATTTGTGCAAAATTACACCGGTTTAAGGATTGACAAAATGCGTAAAAGCATTTGTGCGGTGTTGCCTTTTTTTGAAGAAAATCGGTATGGTTTGGGCTTGGATTCTATTCAGGTTTAGTGCAATGCTGATGCAAGCGGCTGTTTTGTATTTCCGGACATATGCGGAGCAGTGCGTACACGCCGGTGTGGTTGCGGCTTGACAAATTTGTCAAAATATCGTATGATAGAAAGGCAATCAAAAACGCCTGTACTGTCCGAAACGAAAGGGGAATCGCCATGGAGCACAACCATTTACACGATCACGCCGCCGCACTGCCGGCACAGATGCCGCCGGAATCCCAGCTGGCAGATGTGGCAGAACTGTTCAAGATCTTCGGCGATCTGACACGGGTGCGAATTATCTTTGTCCTCTTTCAGCATGAGGAATGTGTTATGGATATTGCCCAGAAGCTGGAAATGACACAATCTGCCATTTCACACCAGCTTCGTGTGCTGAAACAGTCCCGTCTGGTCACCAGCCGGCGGGAGGGAAAGACCATTTTCTATGCACTGGCGGATTCCCACATCTCCTCCATTTTCGGACAGGCTCTGGAACACATTCAGGAATGAGGAAACAGACTCTAAGGCAATACCGCACAAAGAACGTCTGGCGATTTTGCACGCCATCTGCTTGCAAATTTTCCGTCATATTTCACAAAAATGCTCGTGAATACAGCAAGTATTCACTCTGCTTTTTGCTCCATCTGACGGAAAATTTGACGACGCATCTGTCGCACAATCTTTGTGCGGTATTGACGTAAAAATGTTTGAGAAAACGCTTGCTTTTTCCACGGCAATCTGCTATAATAAGAAATAGCAGAGAATACTCTGCGGAAACCAACACGGAGGTGAATTTCTCATGGCATATAAAATTACAGATTCCTGCATCAGCTGCGGTACATGTAAGGACGCATGTCCGGTGGACGCAATCTCTGAAGGTGCTGACAAGTATGAAATCGCTGAAGATGCTTGCATTTCCTGCGGTTCTTGTGCATCGGAATGTCCGGCAGATGCAATTGAAGCTGACTAAGCTTTTGTAAACAAACGGCAAAAAAGCTGTTCCGTTCCGGCTTCACACTGGAAACGGACGGCTTTTTCTTTTAGATAAGGAAAGGGACGGATTTATGATGAAAAAGCAGATGCAGAAAGCGGTCTGTCTGCTGTTGGGCAGTGTACTGCTGCTGTCTATGGGTGCCTGCGGCAAAAAAGACAAAACTTCTGCCCGCGATGTGACTGACGGTTCTTCTGTAACGGCAACCCAGACTACACAGGTTGTCAGAGAGATCAAGAGCCATAAGGGCGAGATCGGTGAGGAGATGCAGTATCAGGATGTAGATGCCGTGATGAAAAAAGCATACGTTTCTGACTACACATTCTCGGAAAACGGCAGCGAGATCGGTCTGACATTCTTCGAATTTGAGATCACCAACAATAGTGAGGACGAACTGGCGGTGGACTTGCTGTCACAGACATTCGGTCTGACGGTAGACGGCGAGGCTTACCCCGGTGTCAGCATTCGCGGTCCGCGGTTTATCTATAAGGAATTCGGCGATTCGGGCAAGACGTTCGACACCGCAATCCAGCCCGGAGAAACCCGCGACGGCTATATCTGCATGGAAGTGCCGGCAGATTTCCAGAGCCTTCGCATCACCTATTTCCCCAGAGCCGGCTTTTTGGACTGGGACGAGGCATTCCTCTTTGACATCGATCGTTCGGACATGGAAGCTGCACCGGAGCCGGTGGAAGCATTCCAGTAAGAGCCTGCCTGCAAACGGGCTTTGTGCGGTGTTGCCTCAGATACAAAAAGCAAACGGCAGGCAGATACAAATGCCTGCCGTTTTTCTTGCACAGAACAAAGGCAATACCGCACAAAGTTTACCGGTCAGTTTTGCATGCAATTCCCGAAAAATTGAAATGTTTATCTGACGCATCATGCTGCCTTGCAAAAAAAGTTTAGTTTTTCAGAACTTACACTTGACTTTTGCAGAACATTCTGGTACAATCCGGTTTGACAAAAGAAATTTGTCAGAAGGGAGTATCGAATGAGAAATATGCAAAAAATGTGGGAAGACTATGCAAAGGAAGTGCAGGTGCTGCGGGAACGCATCGCAGAACTGCGGGAGGTCTTGCAGCGGGACAAGACGATGGCACCGCTGGAACGGCAGGAACTGGAGGCACGGAAACGTCTGCTGAGTGAAGAAGTGCGGGATATGGAACGGAGCATGGCGGACATTGCAGTCTATGCCGAAAATGAAAAGGCAGGCGAATCGGCATGTGCATGACAAAAGCCGCCTGGGAACAGATGTTGTTTTCCGTGGATTTTCATCTGGACCGGCAGGAAAAACAACGTGCCGCCTGTCTGGCTGCCAGAAACATTCTGGAACATGACATTTCTGCAAGACAGAAACAAGTCCTTTTGTTGTACTATGGAGAGGGAAAGAAAATGGCGGATATTGCACAGCTGCTGGGGGTGAACATTTCCACGGTATCCCGCACCCACCGCCGTGCCTGTGCCGCCGTTCAAAAGCGGCTGAAAGCCTGCGGGCTTTTATAAGAGCCTGTTCAGTATTTTTTCGCACAAAATCATTGGAGAATCGATCATGAATACACCAGTCTATGACTTTTTGATACAATACGCAGAGCGGGACCCTGTCCGGCTGCATATGCCCGGACACAAGGGCAGATTCGGGGCACCGGCGTTGCAGCGTGCCACGACACTGGATCTGACGGAAATCACCGGTGCGGACAGCCTGTTCGAAGCCGAGGGCATTCTGGCAGAGAGTGAACGGAATGCCGCTTCGCTCTATGGAACGGCGTATACGTTTTATTCCTGCGGCGGCTCGACCCTCTGCATTCAGACCATGCTTTTGCTGATGAAACAGCAGGGGCGGGCGGTGCTGGCGGCGAGAAATGTGCATCGGGCATTTTTGAATGCCTGTGTGCTGCTGGACCTGCCGGTGCAGTGGATCTATCCCCGCGAAAGTGACGGCATTTTGTCCGGTACCTATGATCTGGCGGATTTTGAGGCCGCATTGCAGCAGCAGACCCGACCGGCGTGTGTCTATGTCACTTCGCCGGACTATCTGGGGCGTATGGCGGATATTGCCGGTCTGGCGGAACTGTGCCACCGGTATCACGCGAAGCTGCTGGTGGACAATGCCCACGGAGCACATCTGGCGTTTCTGCCGTGGCGGTGTCACCCGATCCAATTGGGGGCGGACTACTGCTGCGACTCTGCACATAAGATGCTGTCGGGGCTGACCGGTACTGCCTATCTGCATGTCCGCAGCGATATTGATGTGGAACCGGAACGGGTGCGGGACGCGATGGCAATGTTCGGCTCGACCAGCCCCTCGTATCTGATGCTGGCTTCGCTGGACTGGTGCAATCGGGAACTGGCTTCGCCCTTGTTCCGGAAACAGCTGGAGGAAGTGCTCGACCGCATTCAGCAGCTGAAGTGCCGGTTTTCGCCACGTTATTGTTTCGTAGACGGCGACCCCATGCACCTGACTATAGATGCGGCGGCAGGCGGATTTCACGGGCTGGAACTGGCGGCGTATCTGGAACAGCATGAAGTTTTTGTGGAGTATGCCGATGCATTTCATGTGGTGCTGCTCTGTTCGGCAGCCAATACCGATCGGGACTTTGACATTCTGGAGCAGCTGCTGGAAAGGTTTTCGCCTACACCGGCGGAATCCGGAGAAAAGTACGCTCTGCCCAGACCGGAAAAGGTCTGCGGGATTCGGGAGGCGGCACTGGCTCCGCAGGAGATCGTGCCCATCGGGGAGAGCAGCGGACGGATTTGTGCCGCGGTGAAAGTGCCCTGTCCGCCGGCAGTGCCCATTGTGCTTAGCGGAGAACGAATCGATGCCCGCTGCATTGCAGTTTGTGAGGCTTATGGAATTACGGAGATCAGCGTCGTACAGTAGGAGGTGGCGGCATGGCACAGTTTTATGGCAATGAACAGATACAGCACACCCTGCACCAGATGCTTTTGCGGGACAGGGCTCCCCACGGATTCCTCTTTTACGGGGAAACCGGTCTGGGGAAAAAGACGCTGGCAAAGCAGTTTCTGGCAGAACTGCTCTGCACAGGAACGGAAAAGCCCTGCGGCAGCTGCAAATCCTGCAAAATGCTGGCGGACGGTGTGCATCCGGACGTGCGGTTTGTGGAACACAGCGGCAAGCGAAACGGCTTTTCCGTGGACACGGTGCGGGAGGTGTGCGTAGATCTGGCATCGCCGCCCAACGAGGGCAATGCCAAGTGCTATGTCTTTGGGGACTGTGATGCAATGGACACCCGCACCCAGAATCTGCTGTTGAAAGCGGTGGAAGAACCGCCGGCTTATGGGTATTTTATTTTTACGGCAACTTCTCCGGCATCGCTGCTGCCTACGGTGCGTTCCCGTATCGTGTCGCTGGCGGTGTCGCCGGTGACGGAACAGGAATGCCGTGCTGCACTGGCGGAACGGGGCTTTTCGCCGGAAGATGCCGCAGAAGCAGTGGCGGCGTTCCATGGGAACATCGGGCAGTGCTTAAATTTTTTGGAAAATATGCCAATTCGTGAGGCCGTTGGATTGACAAAAACCGCAATCAATAGTATAATAAATAAGAATGAGTATGCGTTGCTGCAAACCGTTTCGGTGCTGGGAAAGGAACGGGAACGGACGTTTTTGTTCCTGAACCTGTTTGACCGGTGCATTCGTGATGCCATTGTGTGGAAGCATGACCCCTGTGCGGCGGGAATCGGCTGTGATGCGGCAGGGTCGAAAAAGCTGGCAGAACGGCTTTCCGACAGTGCCGGACAGGCAATGCATCGTGCTGTGGACAGTACCTACGGGGCAATGGAGGCAAATGTCAACCTGCCGCTGGCACTGGCAGCTTTTTGTGCAGACTGCATGGACGCGTAACAGCTTCTCATTCCGGAAATGAAATTTCGGGGCGTTGGCTCTACTATAGAAAGGAAGAAAGTATGGTTGAAATCATCGGCGTTCGGTTTCAGAACGGCGGAAAGGTCTACTATTTCTCTCCGGACAGCTGGAAGGTGAAACAGGGAGATCTTGTCATCACCGAAACTTCCCGCGGGACGGAATGCGGAGAAGTCGCGATCGCCAATAAACAGATCCCCAAGGAGCAGGTGACAGTGCCGCTGAAGCCGATCCTGCGTGTCGCCACGCGGGAGGATCGCCGGACACTGGAACAAAATCGCAAAAAGGAAGAACGTGCTTTTCAGGTCTGCCAGCAGAAGATCGTCTATCGAAAGCTGAAAATGAATCTGGTAGATGTGGAATGCACATTCGACAACAGCAAGCTGCTGTTTTATTTCACCGCGGACAACCGCGTGGATTTTCGGGAACTGGTCAAAGATCTGGCGGCAGTGTTCCGGACAAGAATCGAACTGCGGCAGATCGGCGTGCGGGATAAGGCGAAGATCCTGGGCGGTATCGGTATCTGCGGCAGAGAATTCTGCTGCAAGGGACACTTGCAGGATTTCCAGCCGGTTTCCATTCGCATGGCAAAGGAACAGGGGCTTTCCCTGAATCCGACGAAGATCTCCGGTTGCTGCGGCAGACTGATGTGCTGCCTGAAATATGAGCAGAACGTCTATGAGGAACTGCTCCGCATTACCCCGAAGGTCGGGGCGATCGTCACCATGACAGACGGCACCAGGGCAAAGGTCTGCGAAACCAATCCGCTGACTGGCGATCTGAAGGTGATTTCAGAAAAATCCGATGTGCCGGTAAAGGTCAAGCGGGACGACGTGAAGCTGCTGCGGGACGGAAAAATCAAGGTCGATGCGGCAGAACGCAAGGCATTGAAATCGTTAGAGGATAAGTAAGGGCAGACCGGCTCCCCACCGGTCTGCATATAGGAGGTATTTTTTTATGGCATCTCAAAGTAAACGCCGCCGTGTCCGGTATGACCGGATTCTGGCAGTTCTTCTGGTTCTGATCCTGCTGATCGTACTGCTGGTGAAGTGCTGTTCCAGCTGCTCCAGCAAGAAGGACAAGAAGAACGACAATGTGACTACCACACCTACTCAGGCGACCACAGCTCCCACAGAGGCAGATAACACGAAAACCGTTTATCTGAGCCCGTCCAATCAGGAGGACAACAAGTTCTATGTGGGCGACACCAACGAAGCTGCGGTCTGCCGCATTCTGGCACAAAAGACGGCTGCCATTCTGGAACAGTCCGGCGTGAACGTCATCGTTGCCGGCGATGCTGACAGCATTCAGACCAAGACAGCGGCCGGCGATCAGAATCTGGCGGCATATGTGGCGATTCACACCAACGCCGGTACCGGTGTCGGCACAGACTGCTATTACAATGCCAATTCCGAAGCCAGCAAGAGTCTGGCACAGGCAGTATATGATCCGGTGGCAGCCCTGACTCCCACAGATGACAAGGGCTTGATCGACGGTTCGGACAGCAATTCTGAAAATTATCAGTATGAAGTGGGTGCCAACAAGAGCCCCAGCTGTCTGATCGAAGTGGAATATCACGACGGTCCCAATGTGGCACAGTGGATTCTGGACAATGAGGACAACATCGCTTCTGCACTGGCACAGGGTATTTGCAGCTATTTGCAGGTAGCTACTCCCACAAGCGGTGCAGCAGTGACCACCGCAGCACTGGGCGGTGATGTGAACAGCACGACAACGGCAGCGATCGGCGGAGCAGATGCTCTGGCAACTACTGCTGCATTTGGTGCAGAGGGAACAACAGGCACAGAAAATGCGATCCAAAATCAATTATCAGCTGGAAACTGACCGGATCCTGGCACAGCTGCCGGCGGAACGGACACCGACACTGTTTCTGCACGCCTGCTGTGCTCCGTGCAGCAGTTATGTGCTGGAATATCTGAGCCGGTATTTTGCCATTACGCTGTTCTTCTATAATCCCAACATTTCGCCGGAGGCGGAGTATCTGCACCGGAAAGCTGAGTTGTGCCGGCTGGTGCAGGAATTACCGCTGGGGAATCCGGTGACGGTGGTGGACGGCGATTATCTGCCGGAACGGTTCTATGCTCTTGCCCAAGGGCTGGAGCAGGAGCCGGAACGGGGAGCACGCTGTCAGAAGTGTATCGGGCACCGTCTGGAAGAAACATTTCGGGCGGCGGCAGCACTGGAAGTGTTACCGGATTTTGTCTGCACCACGCTGACCATCAGCCCCCATAAAGACGCGGTGTTTATCAACACCAGAGGAACGGAACTGGCGGAGCAGTACGGCATCCCGTGGCTGCCCACAGACTTCAAGAAAAAGGGCGGCTATCAGCGGTCGATCGTCTTATCCAGAGAGTATGACCTCTATCGGCAGAACTTCTGCGGCTGCGTCTACAGCCGGCTGGAGGCGGAACGACGGGAAAAACAGGAGGCATCTTGCGAGGATTGAAAGCCTGTGGAATAGCAGGGCTGCACTGCGAGAATTTTTGCAAAAAACAGTTGACAAGCTTCGGCGATTGTGCTATACTAGTCCTTAGAGCGTTGAAGGGAACGGCACATTTCGCTGAAGCTTTTTGCAGAGAACCGCTGTCACCGGCTGAAAGCAGCGGGAAAAAGTGAAGAAATTTGCACACCACTCCCCGAGTCTGCCCAATCCGCAGCGGTCTGTCCCCGTTATCGGACACCACGAGGTGTATGTGTCTTTGGCACGTGCATGAAACAAGGGTGGAACCACGATAGATTTTTCATCGTCCCTTGCACAGTCCTTTACTGTGTAAGGGACTTTTTGCATTTACTTTGGGAAATGCCGCACACGGCACGTTTGACATGTCGGGCGTTTCCCGCATTCTGGAAAGGAAGATGGATCATGATCAAACTGACATTGAAAGACGGCAGCATTCGGGAACTGGAAGCTCCCACAGCTGCGGCAGAAGTCATTAAGGGCATCGGCATGGGGCTGTACAAGGCTTCCTGCTGTGTCAAGCTGGACGGAGAGGTCTGTGACCTGCGTACCGTTATCGACCACGACTGCACATTTGAAGTCATGACCTTCGACAGCGAAGAAGGTAAGAAAACATTCTGGCACACCGCTTCTCACGTGCTGGCACAGGCTGTCAAGCACCTGTATCCGGAGGCAAAGCTGGCGATCGGACCGGCAATCGATACCGGTTTCTATTACGACTTTGACGTAGAACATCCGTTCAGTCAGGAAGAACTGACTAAGATTGAAGCCGAGATGAAGAAGATCGTCAAGGCAAACGAAAAGCTGGAACAGTTCTATCTGTCGCCGGAAGAAGCTGTGGCTAAGCTGAAAGGAATGGACGAACCCTATAAGGTAGAGCTGTGCGAGGAGCACGCCGGAAACGGTGAGCCGATCTCGTTCTATCAGCAGGGCGATTTCACAGATCTGTGTGCCGGCCCGCACCTGATGTCTACCGGTACGATCAAGGCGTTCAAGCTGCTGTCCTGCACCGGTGCATACTGGAGAGGTTCAGAAAAGAACAAGATGCTGTCCCGTGTCTATGCGGTGGCATTCCCCAAGGCATCGATGCTGGAAGAACATCTGGCAAAGCTGGAAGAAGCCAAGAAGCGTGACCACAATAAGCTGGGACGGGAACTGGAATATTTCACCACTGTTGACGTTATCGGTCAGGGCCTGCCGGTGCTGCTGCCCAAGGGTGCCAGAGTGGTACAGCTGTTACAGCGTTGGGTAGAAGATGTGGAACAGGCACACGGCTGCCTGCTGACTAAGACGCCGCTGCTGGCAAAGCGGGAACTGTACAAGATTTCCGGTCACTGGGATCACTATCTGGACGGCATGTTCGTACTGGGCGACCCTCACGACGAAACCAAGGACTGCTTCGCTCTGCGTCCGATGACCTGCCCGTTCCAGTATCAGGTATATCTGAACCGGCAGCGTTCATACCGTGATCTGCCGATGCGTCTGACGGAAACTTCTACGCTGTTCCGGAACGAGGACTCCGGCGAAATGCACGGCCTGATCCGCGTTCGTCAGTTCACCATTTCTGAAGGACACTATATCCTGCGTCCGGATCAGCTGGAAGATGAATTCAAGAACTGCCTGCAATTGGCAAAGTATTTCCTGGATACAGTCGGACTGCTGGACGACTGCACATTCCGGTTCTCCCAGTGGGATCCGGCAAATCCGGGCAACAAGTACGAGGGTACACCAGAGCAGTGGGAAGAAGCACAGCGTGTCATGGGCAACATTCTGGATCACTTGGGCGTGAAGTATGAGATTGGCATCGACGAGGCGGCTTTCTATGGTCCGAAGCTGGATATTCAGTACAAGAACGTATTCGGCAAGGAAGACACCCTGGTCACCATTCAGATCGATATGCTGCTGGCAGAGCGTTTCGGCATGTACTACAAGGATAAGGACGGTCAGAAGAAGCTGCCGTACATCATTCACAGAACATCGCTGGGCTGCTATGAGCGTACGCTGGCTTACATGATCGAACACTTCGGCGGTGCAATGCCGCTGTGGATCGCTCCGGAACAGGTTCGTCTGGTGCCCATTGCAGACCGTCATCTGGACTTTGCATATGAGGTCAAGAAGGAACTGGAAGCTGCTGGTCTGCGTGTCGAGGTGGACAGCCGTGCCGAAAAGGTGGGCTGGAAGATCCGTCAGGCAACGATGGAAAAGGTGCCGTATATGCTGACTGTGGGCGACAAGGAATGCGAAGAAAAGACAGTCGCAGTCCGCAAGCGTAACGGCGAAGATCTGGGCAGCATGACGGTGGCAGAACTGACAGCAAAGCTGGTCGAAGAAGTCCGCACCAAGCAGAAGTAATCAGACAATGCAACAGAAGCTGCTGCATAACAGAACAGAAAAAGGCGAACGTTTCGGCGTTCGCCTTTTTTGCCGGTATTTCGCGAAAAAATTGAAAAAGTATACATTTTCCAATTGACAAAACATCATTTTTCAGTTATAATAAAAGACAGGTATATTTTGTTTTGAAAGCGAGTATTTGGAAAATGGGAAGTACGAAAATCAATCTGACGGAGGAACAGTTTACAGAGGTGACACTGTCCGCCCTGAAAGAGCACCCCGAGGGAATTACGGAATATCCGATTCTGGATTTTGATGATCGTGCACTGGGGCTGTTGTCCGCCGGCGTTGCAGAAACGTTGCGGTACAGTGAGATCAAGCCCCGCGGCGGTCTGGCATATCGGTTTCTGAAGCGGCTGTTTGACATCGTGGGGTCTGCATTGTTACTGATCCTTCTGGCGATCCCCATGGGCATCGTGGCACTGGTGATCTATCTGGACGACAAGGGGTCGCCGATCTTTTCACAGGCACGGCTGACCAAGGACGGAAAGGTGTTCTACATGCACAAGTTCCGTTCCATGTGTGTCGATGCGGAACAGAAGTTCGCAGAGGTGCAGAAAGAAAACGAAACCGACGGTCTGGCGTTCAAGAGCGAGAACGACCCGCGAATCACACGGATCGGGCATTTTATCCGGAGAACGTCCATTGACGAACTGCCCCAGCTGTGGGACGTTTTCTGCGGGCACATGTCCATTATCGGGCCGCGTCCGCCGCTTCCGCGGGAAGTGGTACTGTATACGCCCCACCAGATGCAGCGGTTACAGGTAAAAGGCGGTCTGTCCTGTATTTGTCAGGTAGAGGGCAGAAGCGATATGGGATTCGAAAAGTGGGTGGAATCCGACCTCGAATACATTCAGACACGCAGTGCCGGACTGGATCTGAAGCTGATGTTTAAGACCATTGGCGTGGTAATTATGAAAAAGGGTGCAAGATAACCATAGGAAGAAAGAGCCGCTGTGCAGATGCATGGCGGCTTTTGTGCTGTCCGGAATCTTTTTCGGAATCTGCCTTGTCAATACCGCCCGCTTTATGTTATAATAGAAACAGCATCACAACAAGCGAGGTGAAAAGCCGTGTGCCTGTGCCGCGGCGATTATGAAACGATTGGTAGTGGGCATTACTGCCCATGTGGATTCCGGAAAGACGACGCTTTCCGAAGCTCTGCTGTACCGTACCGGCGAGATCCGGAAGCTGGGGCGGGTGGATCACCAGACAGCTTTTCTGGACACCCACCCGATGGAACGGGATCGGGGCATTACGATTTTTGCACATCAGGCATGCATTGCCTGTGAAAATGCGGAATATACGCTGCTGGATACTCCCGGACACGTGGACTTTTCAGCAGAAACCGAACGCACTATGCAGGTGCTGGACTATGCCATTCTGGTCATCAGCGGCACAGACGGCGTGCAGTCCCACACGGAAACCCTGTGGAAACTGCTGGAACGCTATCAGGTGCCGGTGTTCCTCTTTGTCAACAAAATGGACTTGGCAGGGGCAGACAAGGCGGCAGTGCTGGAACAGCTGCAAAGCCGGTTGAGT
Organism: Ruminococcus callidus ATCC 27760; assembly: GCF_000468015.1. GTDB lineage: Bacteria > Bacillota > Clostridia > Oscillospirales > Ruminococcaceae > Ruminococcus_C > Ruminococcus_C callidus. Next base: position 19,527 of record NZ_KI260289.1, read on the forward strand.
GACCGCTGTGTGGACTTTTCCGCAGACGGCACCGATGCCTTTTATGAACAGGTGGCTCTGCTGGAGGAGCCGTTCATGGATACTTATCTGGAGCAGGGGAAGATCCCGCCGGCACTGCTGGCAAAAGGCATTGCCCGCCGGAAGCTGATCCCCTGTTACTTCGGGGCAGCGTTGAAGCTGGAGGGCGTGGACGCATTTCTGGAGGGACTGCACCGGTATACGCTGGAACAGCCCTGTCCGGCACAGTTCGGGGCGAGGGTGTTTAAAATTGCCGCTGACGAAAAAGGAAACCGGTTGAGTTACCTGAAGATCACCGGCGGACGGCTGCGGGTGCGGGACAGCATCGCCTATACTGCTTCCAACGGCAGAGACATGCAGGAAAAAGTCAGCCAGATCCGTGTCTACGCCGGTGCGAAGTTCGAGGCGAAAGAGGCGGCCCCTGCGGGCACGGTCTGTGCGGTGACGGGTCTGAGCCGGACGTTTATCGGGCAGGGGCTGGGCAGTGCCGGCGACGGTATGGCTCCGGTGCTGGAACCGGTGCTCCGCTACGGCGTACAGCTGCCGGAAGGGGTGCACCCTACCGATGCCCTGAAACAGCTGGCACAGCTGGAGGAGGAAGATCCTGCCCTTCACGTGGTGTGGAATGACCACGCCGGACAGATTCAGATGCAGCTGATGGGAGAGGTACAGCTGGAAGTATTGCAGCGGCTGATCGCCGACCGGTTCGGCATGCAGGTGCAGTTCGATGCCGGACAGATCACCTATAAGGAAACCATTGCCGAGCCGGTAGAGGGCGTGGGGCATTACGAACCGCTGTGCCACTATGCCGAAGTGCACCTGCTGCTGGAGCCACTGCCGCAGGGCAGCGGTTTGCAGTTCGGGGTGAACTGTCGGGAGGACGATCTGGAACGAAACTGGCAGCGGCTGGTGCTGACGCATTTGGAGGAGAAAACGCATCTGGGCGTACTGACCGGTTCACCCATAACAGATATGCGGATCACCCTGTGTGCCGGAAAAGCCCATGTCAAGCACACCGAGGGCGGCGACTTCCGGCAGGCGACCTATCGGGCGGTGCGGAACGGACTGCGAAAGGCGAAAAGCATTCTGCTGGAACCGTGGTACGAGTTTTTGCTGGAACTGCCTACGGAAAACGTGGGACGTGCCATGACCGATCTACAGCAGATGGGGGCGGAGTTCCAGCCGCCGGAAACCGAGGGCGACCGTTCGGTTTTGCAGGGCAGTGCTCCGGTGGCGAAGCTGCGGGGCTATGCTTCAGAGGTGACCGGTTATACCCACGGCGTGGGCAGACTGGTCTGTTCCCCCAAGGGTTATGCTCCCTGTCAGAATCCGGAAGAAGTCATTGCCGCAGTGGGGTATGACTGCGACAGCGATCTGGAAAACTCTGCGGATTCCATTTTCTGTGCCCACGGAGCCGGCTTTGCCGTCAAGTGGAACGAGGTGGAACAGCACATGCACCTGCCCAGCTGCCTGCACCAGCTGGAAGAACCCGACGAACCGGCGGCACCGGTGCGGGTGTCGAGGGCAGCCTATGGGGGCAGTCTGGCAGAGGACAAGGAACTCATGGCGATCTTTGAACGGACTTACGGAAAAATCGACCGCAATCCCCGACAGGCACTCTGCACCCCCAAAGAGGAGGACACTGCGGCAGCATATCACGGCAAGCCGGATCCGGCGTATGATGGGGAGGAGTACTTGCTGGTAGACGGCTACAACATCATTTTTGCGTGGGACGAGTTGAAAACGATTGCCCAAAACAATCTGGACAGTGCCAGAGGACAGCTGATGCACATGTTGAGCAACTACTGCGGCTATCGGAAGTGCAAGCTGATTCTGGTATTTGATGCGTATAAGGTCAAGGGCTATCACGGCGAAACAGAGCAGTATCACAACATCACGGTGGTGTATACCAAAGAGGCGGAAACTGCCGACTCCTACATTGAAAAGGCAACGCTGGACTTGTCGAAGAAGCACAAGGTGCGGGTGGCAACTTCGGACGGCATGGAGCAGCTGATTATTCTGGGAAACGGTGCTCTCCGTATCACTGCGGCGGAATTCCGGCAGGAGGTCTTGCAGATCGAGGCAGCCATTCGGGAATATGCGGCACAGATGAAGCAGGGGAAAAAGACCATTACGGAGAAGCATTCGTCATAAGCTGGGGCAGTGCTGCTGTAGTAGCAGAATACCCGAAATCCCTGCGGAAAAATCGGCAGTTCTGTCAATTGTTTGTGCAGCAGAAATATGATAAAATAAAGGAAACACTGCATAGAGCCGTCAGGCGGAATTTATGCAGTGTTTCCTACGGATATTCCGGAACTATTCCGGAGCGTGTTTCGGCACGCTGAGATATAGAATGAATATGGAGGCATGACAAATGCAAATGCAGATACAGCACCAGCTGCGGCGTGTCGCTGCTGCCCTGCTGACCGCGGCGGTCGCCGTGGGCACAGGAGCCTTTTCCGGTCTGGCATTGGAAACCGATTCCGGCACTCTGGAAAGCTTACAGGCGTTCCTGCTGGGAAAAGAAAATGCCGGTGGAACGGACTGCAACGGGGACGGCGTTGTGGACGGCATGGACTTGGCACTGCTGCGGCAGCAGCAATTCGACGGGGGAGAAATACAGGACGGCTATGCCGGCTTTATCCGCACAGACGGCAAACTGCTGGTCGATGAAAACGGCAAGCAGTATCTCATCAAAGGCATGGCAATCGGCAATAATGTGTGGTCGAATCCCACCACAGCCCCTGCCCAGGATCACGATGCGGCAAGCTATCAGGAACTGGCGGACATGGGCTTTGATTCCGTGCGGTTCTATCTGAACTACGCCATGTTTGAATCTGACAGCAAACCCTATACCTATCGGGAAGAAGGCTTCCGCTGGCTGGACACCAACATTGCATGGGCAAAGGCGGCAGGAATCCGGCTGGTGCTGAACATGCACTATCCGCAGGGCGGCTACCAGTCGCAGGGGAACGGCACGGCCCTCTGGACAGAACCGGAAAATCAGAAGCGGCTCTGTGCCCTCTGGACGGAAATTGCCAAGCGGTATGCAGACGAGCCGGTGATTCTGGGCTATGGACTGGTGAATGAACCGGTGGTAGCTGCTGCCAGCGGTGAGGAGAGCCTTGCCCTGTGGCAGTCCGTAGCACAGATGCTGACGGACGGGATCCGTACTGTAGACCAGAACCATATGATCTTTGTGGAACGCATGTGTGCGGCACAGAATCTGGCAGGCACACAGGAACAGTGGATCAATTTCAATGACGAAAACAACTACGTGCATCTGGACGATGACAACACGGTGTACGAGTTCCACGACTATGATCCGCATGCTTTTACGCATCAGGGCTTCGACTGGGCGGGGACACTGGGCAATGATGTGACCTATCCGGACGAAAGCTATCTGGTGTCCAGCGGCAATGCCCAGTGGGGCACTTCCACCTTTGCCGGCGATCGGGCGGACACGGAGAACACCGAGTGGCAGTATCTGAAAAGCGGCAGGATCACGCCGAAATCGGACGGCAAACAGCTAATCAGTCTGGTATTTCAGGCACAGAACATCGGGGACTACGGCTACGCCCGGGCAGATGAACTGCGGCTGAACGAATATGATGAGGACGGCAGCTTTGTCCAGACCATATACGCCAACGACTTTGACAGCATGTCCCTGCTGAACTTCTGGTCCAGCAACGACTCCGGCGGACAGTACTACGCTTCTTCCGAGGGACATCTGGCAAAGGGCAGTCTGATGCTCTCCGGCACCACCGATGATGCCAACACCAGTACAAGATATTTCCGTCCCACGGCAGGACACAGCTATGAGGCATGCGGTTATTTTCAGGTGAACACCAAGAATGCCGATGCCATTGTCCGTCCCCGCGTGGACGTGTGGAATGTGGATTCTGTGGAAGTGCTGAATCGGGACTATCTGGAAAAGAGCGTGGCACTGAACACGGCGTTTTCGGAAAAGTACAATGTGCCGGTATACTGCGGCGAGTTTGGTGCCGGTTCGCACTGCTTTGAGAACGACCGCGGCGGTGACCGCTGGATCGGGGACATGCTGGAAATTTTCCGTGACGGCGATGTCAGCTTCAACTACCACGCCTATCACGATGGTTCCTTCGGGCTGTATGAGGGCGGCGGTCTGCCCAGTCCCGCAGGGAGAAATGATACACTATATCAGGTGCTGGTAGAAAAACTGAAAAAATATACGGAATGACAGGATTTACGAAAGGAACTGATATGAAAGAAAAAGATACAGAAAAGCAGCTGAAAGCCTTGGAAGAAGCTGTGCGGCAGGAGCAGGAAACCGGCGGAAAGACGGCGAAAAAGCATCGGGAAAGCAGCTCTGCGGCGGCGAAAGAATCTCACCCGCTGGCTTCGTTTCTCATCGGGCTGGTACTGCTGGGAGCAGGCATCTTCTGGGTGCTGAACTCCTTTGTGGTCTCCTTCTCGTGGGGCAGCCTGTGGGGCGGCTTCGGCATGAACACTTCACTGGCAACTGGTCTGATGCTGGTGCCGCTGCTGATCGGCATCGGTCTGCTGTTCTTCTTGGACAGAAAGTGGATTGGCTGGGTGGTGACGGCAATCGGACTGCTGGCAATTCTGGTAACGCTGCTGACTTCGGTGCGGTTTCGTCCGGTGTCGGCTTCGCTGTGGCAGTATGTGGTCATGTTCGGCATGATCGCAGCCGGTTGCGGTCTGGTGGCGAGAGGGCTGCTGAAAAGCAGAGATTAAGGGCAATACCGCACAAAGAGCGTCTGGCGAC
>NZ_KI260289.1:24412-26491 GCF_000468015.1 Ruminococcus callidus ATCC 27760
TCGCACAATCTTTGTGCGGTATTGCCTAAGGGAACGCAGAAACCGGCTTTGTACGACGTTTCCTGAAAAAGGCGTGTGGTTTTGCGGAACTGCACGTCTTTTTTGTGAGAATGCACGGCTTGCCAACCATGCGAAATCATGCTATAATAAAAAGGACGGTATAAAGTTTACACATTGTTTTGCTGCGGGTGGGAATTGACACCTATTTAAGCCTATAGCTTGCCTGCATCTAAACTTTATGCAGTGCTCTCAAAAAACGATCACAGAAACAGGAGGCACATCGATGAACTATCGAATATTTCTGGTGGAGGACGACCGCAGCATTGCGGACGGACTGCGGCACCAGCTGGAACAGTGGGATTTTGCAGTACAGGTGGTACAGAATTTCCGCGGCGTGCTGGGAGAATTCACGGCGTTTGACCCGCATCTGGTGCTCATGGACATCATGCTGCCCTGTTATGACGGCTACCACTGGTGTCGGGAGATCCGGCAGGTGTCACAGGTGCCGATCATTTTTCTGTCCTCGGCTTCGGACAATATGAATTTAATTATGGCAATGAACATGGGCGGGGACGATTTTATTGCCAAGCCCTTTGACTGGAACGTGCTGCTGGCAAAGATACAGGCACTGCTCCGGCGAACCTACGACTTCGGCGGGCAGACGGCTCTGTTGGAACATCGGGACGCGATCCTCAACACCGTAGATGCCGTGCTGACCTATCACGGAGAACGCATTGACCTGACCAAGAACGAGTACCGGATCCTACAGGCTCTGCTGGAACAGAAGGGCAAGGTCGTCAGTCGGGAAACCTTAATGGAACGGCTCTGGGCAACGGACAGTTTTGTGGACGAGAACACCCTGACTGTCAACGTGAACCGGCTGCGGAAAAAGCTGGACAAGGCGGGGCTGCACGACTTTATCCGTACCAAAGTGGGCATGGGGTATCTGGTGGAATAGGAGGACGGCATGAAAATTTTCGGGGATTATCTCCGCCGGCATCTGGGCAGTATCGGGATATTTCTGGCATGCTGCGGCATTTTTGTGCTGGTATTTTCTCTGTACGACCTGCCGGCGGAAGCCGTGCTGTACGGCGGTGTGCTGTCGGCGGTGCTGTATTTGTTCTGGTTTTTGGTGCGTTTCCGGAAGTATTACCAGAAGTGCCGCACACTCCGGCAGATGCAGCAGGAGATCGTCATTACTACCCGGCACCTCCCGCCGCCGGAGGACGCGTCAGAACAGGCGTATCAGGAACTGGTGGAACTGCTGTACCAGAAGCAGCAGGAACTGACACAGGAATGGCGGGTGCGGTACAGCGACATGATGGAATATTACACGGCGTGGACGCACCAGATGAAAACTCCGATCGCTGCCATGCGGCTGCACCTACAGGCGGCGGACACGCCGGAAAATCACATGCTGCTGGAAGATCTACAGCGAATCGAACAGTATGTGGAAATGGTGCTGTGTTATCTGCGGCTGGACTCAGACTCCACGGATTATCTCTTTGTGCAGTGTGATCTGGACAGTATCGTCCGGCAGGCAGTGCGGCGGTTTTCCGCCCAGTTTATCCACCGGAAGATTCGGCTGGAATATGAGCCGCTGGATTGTCAGGTGCTGACTGATGAAAAGTGGCTGCTGTTCGTGCTGGAGCAGGTGCTCTCCAATGCGTTGAAATATACTCCCTCCGGCGGGACGGTTTCGATTTTTCTGGAGGAGCCGAAAACGCTGTGCATTCGGGACACGGGAATCGGCATTGCAGCGGAGGATCTGCCCCGTATTTTTGAAAAGGGCTTTACAGGCTGCAACGGCAGAACGGACAAAAAGGCAAGCGGCATCGGGTTGTATCTCTGCCGGCGAATCTGCCGGAACCTGAACCATACCATTACAGCGGAGTCGCAGGCAGAGCAAGGCACCACCATTCGCATCGGCATGTTTCGGGAAACACGCGGCATTGAGTGATGTGACAAAAATGTAAGAAAGAAAGCGGGAAATGTAAGCCGAATCGATGGCGAAGCATTTCCCGTTTGTGGTATACTGTAGTAGTCAAGGCAATACCGCACAAAGAGCGTCTGGCGACT
>NZ_KI260290.1:0-1091 GCF_000468015.1 Ruminococcus callidus ATCC 27760
TCTGTCGCACAATCTTTGTGCGGTATTGCCCTTACTTCTCAACAGCTTCCTGCTCCGGCATATTCGCCGGCTTTGCCGGATCTCCGACAATGACTGGTTCCAATTCCAGCTGATAGCCGGTTTTTTCCAGAACGGTCTGCTTTACAAAATCGCACAGTTCCAGCACATCGCGACAAGTTGCCTTGCCGGTATTGACCACGAAGCCGGCATGCTTTACGCTCACCTGTGCATCGCCGACGCTGGCACCTTTCAGACCGCACTGGTCGATCAGAAATGAGGCATAATTGCCCACCGGTCTTTGAAAGGTGCTGCCGGCACTGGGCAGCTCCAGCGGCTGTTTTGCCCGCCGCTTTCCCAGCAGAGAGTCCATTTCCTCTTTGATCGCCCCATAGCTGCCCTTTTGCAGCTGAAGCGTGACACCCAGAATGATTCTGCCGTCCTGCCGGAAAATACTTTTCCGGTAGCCCAGTTCCATTTCAGATTTTGGTACCACAGAGATCGTGCCGTCCGGTGCCATACAGCGTGCGGAAACTATCACGTCTGCCATTTCGCCGCCGTATGCCCCTGCGTTCATGTACAGGGCACCGCCCACAGTCCCCGGAATGCCGGCAAGGCACTCCATGCCGGTCAGAGATTCTTCCAGAGCGAACTTGCCGATACGGCCCAGTGTGGCTCCGGCTTCACAGTACAGCGTGGTGCCGTCCTGCCGAATCTGGGAAAATTCTTTTCCCAGATGCAGGATCACGCCGGCATAGCCGCTGTCTGCCGCCAGAATATTGCTGCCGTTTCCCAATACCAGATAGGGATAGTTCCGGTCACGGCACAGACCGAGTATCTGCCGTAGTGTTTCTTCGGAATTCACGTTCACGAAAGCACTACAGGCTCCGCCGATCCGGAACGTGGTATGGTTCCGAAGTGGCTCTGCATACTGCACGCTGCAATTGCACGTCCTGCAAATCGCAGCAAGTTCCTGCCAATTTTTCATTATTTTCTCCTAAAATGGATTCTGATTTCATTTTGCCGACCGTCCGCCGGTTAAAAATCATGCTGTTGCTCTTAGGCAATACCGCACAAAGAGCATCTGGCGACTT
>NZ_KI260290.1:1191-3444 GCF_000468015.1 Ruminococcus callidus ATCC 27760
ATACCGCACAAAGAGCATCTGGCGACTTTGCACGGTATCGCCCTTAAAATGCGTCGTAATCCTTGACAACTTCCTTGGATTCCATATCCAGTCCCAGCTGATCCAGCAGTTCGGTTGCAGCATTGTAGCCCATTTTTTTCTGACGGTTGTTCATCGCAGCAACTTCCAGAATGACTGCCAGATTTCTGCCCGGCTTTACCGGAATGGTCAGCATCGGAATCTTTACGCCCAGAATGGTGGCAAACTGGGTATCCACACCCATACGGTCGTAAATCTTTTCCGGATTCCACTGTTCCATTTCCACGATCAGTTCAATTTTTTCCGTGTTCTTTACCGCACCGATACCGAACAGCCGGCGGGCGTTGATGATACCGATACCACGCAGTTCCAGGAAGTGGCGGATATTGTCCGGAGAACTGCCCACCAGACTGATGTTGGAAACCTTGCGGATCTCTACCGCATCATCTGCCACCAGACGGTGACCACGCTTGACAAGCTCAATTGCGGTTTCGCTCTTGCCGACACCGCTTTCGCCGGTAATGAATACGCCTTCGCCGTAGATCTCGATCAGAACGCCGTGGCGTGTGATGCGGGGAGCAAGATTCAGGTTCAGGAATGCGATCAGACCGGAGATAAAGTTGGAAGTGCTCTCCTTACTGCGGAGCAGCGGCACATCGTACTTTTTCGCCAGATCCAGCATTTCCGAAAAATACGGCAGTTCCCGTGCAATAATCAGTGCCGGAATGTGGCGGGACATCAGAGCGTCCAGACGCTGGGTGCGGGTTTCTTCGTCGATCGTGGAGAGATATGCAAACTCCATTTTACCGATGATCTGCATGCGTTCCGGATTGAAGTACTCATAGAAGCCCATGAGCTGCAATCCCGGACGAGTGACATCGTTTTCGTCGATCAGGATCTCTGTGGGGTCTTTGGGCATATAGATGGTTTCCAGATGAAATTCATCAATGATTTTTCCTAATGATACAGTAAATTTTCCAGCCATTCTGACCAGCTCCTTTATATTTATTCTGTCTGTTATTTTTCAGTCAGCACAACCGCAGAAACGCCGTTGTCTGCTGCACTTTTCAATGTTTGTAATTCCTCAGCAGGGGCTCCGCTGATCTCAGCAGTCAGACACAGCGGCATCTCCGCCGTCTTTGCCTGAATCTGCGGCAGTATCGCCTGTGCCTGCCCTGCATCTGCCTGAAGATCCATCACCACGCCGGAAACTGTCAGGTTCTCAGGATCAAATACTTCCGCTGTTCCGGCGGCAGCATCTGCGGCAGAAGTTTCCACCCACAGCGGCACACTGCCGGCAGTCTGTGCCAGCGTGTTCACCAAACTGGTCAGAGCCGTTTTCCGTTCCGGATTCTGTACGGATTCTCCGATATAGGTGAGGTCGGAGTTCCGGAAATCGGGAAACACCACGTCCGTGCACCAGATTTGAGAGAAGCCGGCTGCGGTCACCTCGGCGGTAATATCTTTCAGGTATTGCACTGTAACATCGCTGAACGGACTCGCCCACGCCTTGCCGCCGTTTTCCTTGGTATTGTCCAGCCAGCGTCCGCCGCTGGTCACCATATACCCTGCCTCTGCATCTGCGTCCGGCAGCAGGTTATCCCGCAGCAGGCTCAGCTGTGCCACCGGTGTCCAGCCCTGTGCCTTTGCCGCTTCTGCGATCTCTGACAATTGCAGGCTGCCCTTTGCCGCACCGCAGCTTTTTGCCAGTGCCACATCTGTCTGATAGCACAGTTCCCCGCCGGCAATTTTCAGCGGGATCACCAGCAGTTTTCCCGTCGGCACTGCATTTCGTGCAGTCTGCATGGCTGTGGAAAGTGTGCTGCTGTTTTCCAGTGCCGCCGCAGAAAGCTGATAGCCCTCGGACAGCGATTCTTCTGCTACAGCCGGTGTGGAGGTGGCAACTGCCGGCAGTGTTTCTGCCTCGGTGGAGATCTCCGCTGTTGCCGCTGCGGTGGCTGCCGGTAAAGTTCCCTCCGCCTGCTCCGTGACACGGGGAGCACCGGAGTATTCCAGAATCGGCTTGGCAATGCTGTACCCCACCACGCCGATCACGCCGGCAACCAGAAAGGTAAAGCCGACCGATAAAATCGCTCTGGCGGGCTGCACTTTTCGCCGCCGCTTTTTGGAATAGGTATGCACTTTCGGCTGACGTTTGGATTGCAACTTCATTCCTCCTTGGAGCGTTTTTTAATGTGCCTTAAGGAAACACTGAACAAAGCTTGTGCGTAAGAT
>NZ_KI260291.1:0-1974 GCF_000468015.1 Ruminococcus callidus ATCC 27760
CAGGGGAGGCTATCATGAAAATTGATTTCCGTGGCACCGGAACGTGCATATCTTGACAAAAAGAGCGAAATTATGCTATAATTAAGGAAACACCCAAAGAAAAACGAACATTTCAACTGTTCAGGAAAGGAATGTCTATGAAAAACAACAAACTGCGGAACGGGATCCTCATTGGTGCGGTAGTGCTTCTGGCTCTGATCGCCGGCACGTCTGCTGTGACCATCGTTCCGGCGGGACACACCGGCGTGATCGTCACCATGGGAAAGGTTTCTGATCGGGTACTGAGCGAGGGCATGCATCTGAAAGTGCCCTTTGCCCAGCAGATCGTGATGATGAACAACAAGATCCAAAAGACCGAGATCGATTCCAACGGTGTTTCCAAGGATCTGCAAACCGTTTCCAGCGGCGTGGCGATCAACTACCACATCAACAAGGACGATTCCGCCAAGATCTATCAGAGCATCGGCGAGGGCTATGCCGACACCGTGCTCCAGCCGGCAATTCAGGAATCCATGAAAGCCATTACCGCCCAGTATACCGCGGAAGAACTGATTACCAAGCGTTCCGCCGTAGGCGAGGAAATCGGTGCCACACTGGCGGAAAAGGTGCAGGAATACGGCATTCTCATCGACAAGTTCAATATCATCAACTTTGACTTCTCCGAGGAGTTCAACGCGGCGATCGAACAGAAACAGGTTGCCGAGCAGAACAAGCTGCGGGCAGAAACCGAAAAGGAACAGAAAGTCATTGAAGCACAGGCAGATGCCGAACAAAAGGTGATCGCCGCCAAGGCGGAGGCAGATGCCATTCGGCAAAAGGCAGAGGCAGAAGCCGAGGCAAACGAAAAGATCAACGCGTCCCTGAACGAAAACGTTCTGAAGTACCAGCAGATCGAAAAGTGGAACGGCGAATACCCCAATGTGGTTTCCTCGGATTCCTCGATTCTGGTGGACGCTTCTTCCGGCAAAGCCGCTTCGACACAGCCGGCAGAAAACGCGGGAGAATAACGGCAGCGGCAGAGCATCACTGCTTTGCCGTTTTTGCATAGACCGGAGGGAAGAACATGAAGTGGCTGGCAGCGTCCGGCAAAAAAGGCATACAGGGCGAAAAACAGGTTGCCCGCCGGCTGCGGCGGCTGGATTCCCGACAGTACATTGTGCTGTCAGACCTGCTGCTTCCCTGCGGCAGCCGTCTGACACAGATCGACCACGTGGTGGTGTCCGTCTACGGCATTTTCGTGATCGAAACCAAGAATTATCACGGCACTATTTCCGGCAGCATCTGGAAAGAGTTCTGGGTGCAGGAGTGTCACGGCAGGCAGTATGACCTGCGGAATCCCTTTCGCCAGAATTATGCCCATGTGCAGGCACTTGCCAGTTTGCTGGGGCTGGAACGGGACTGTTTCTTTTCCGTTGTGGCGTTCGCAGATGATGCCATCTTACAGGTGGTACAGCCGGAGGACAGTACAGAACAGCTGGTGCCTATTTCCAAGGTGTGCCGTGCCGTCCGCCGCCGGAAACAGCCCTTGCTGCTGTGGGACGATGTCCGCTATTATGCCGGCGTGATTTTGTGTGCCAACATCGAGGACCCGCAGGCACGGGAACAGCACCTCTCCCAGATCGATGACGAGATCGCTTATCGGCGGTTTGCCCTGCGGAGGGGACTTTGTCCCCGCTGCGGCGGAAAGCTGGTGCTGCGGCAGGGCAGATACGGCTCTTTTTACGGCTGTACCAACTATCCCGAATGCCGTTATACGCTGGAAAATGAAGTGTAATAAGAATATTAAATTATGCAATTTAGTCATTATTTTCATGAAAACAAAATGTAAAAAAACTCTTGCATTTCCAAATCAAATATGTTATACTACAGAAGTGCATGAATACAGAATACATGCAATCAAATGCTATAATGCTTTCGGCAATACCGCACAAAGATTGTGCGGCAGATGGCGTGCAAAGTCGCCAGACGCTCTTT
>NZ_KI260291.1:2074-10661 GCF_000468015.1 Ruminococcus callidus ATCC 27760
TCGCCAGACGCTCTTTGTGCGGTATTGCCTTTCATAATATTCCCATGAAGCAGCACCGCACAAATCATTTTGTGTGGTTTCATCGCAATGACAAGTGGAGTTTTGGATAGAAGACAGGGGAGAGCAATCATGACTGAGAAAAAAAGGCTCCAGATTGGTCTGATGATACACCATCTGGAAAATGAATATGCAAGCGAAATTCTCAAGGGTGCGATTGCTGCGGCAGAAGAACTGGACATCAACCTGATCCTGCTGCCGGGCAGAGGCATCAATGCAGTAGAAGATGATGAAAAATACTCGATCTATGATTATCAGTACAACGTGATCTACAACTATGTTTCTGAAAGAAATCTGGACGGTCTGCTGGTGTCGGTAGGCACTGTCGGCTCCTATATCAGTCGGGAGGAAATGGCACAGTTTCTCCACTCCTATGATCCGCTGCCTCTGCTGACTATGGAAGTGGAATTCCCGGGATACCCCTGCATTCGGTTCAATACCAACGCCATGAAGCTGGCAGTAGAACATCTGATACACCACCATGGCTGCCGGAAGATCGGCTTTGTTTCCGGTCCTATGGGAAATCAGGATGCCATGGAGCGTCTGCAATGCTACCGTGCAGTGCTGGAGGAGAACCATATCCCGTATGACTGCACCAAGGTGGTATACGGCAACTTCTCCGAGGCTTCGGAAGAAGTGGTGCGGAATCTGCTGGATCTGCACCCCGATCTAGAGGCGATCTGCTTTGCCAATGATAAGATGTGCATCGGCGGCTATGAGGTGTTCAAGGAACGGAAAATGCGTGTCGGCGAGGATATTCTGGTCACCGGCTTTGACGATTCCGAAGTTGCCACCAGTCTGAAACCCATGCTGACGACCGTGCGTACCAATATCAGAAGTATGGGCTACCAGTCGGTGCAGGCTTTGGTGGAACTGATCCAGACAGGGAAAACCCGGAGCAGGACGCTGGACGCACGGCTGATCGTGCGGGAATCCTGCGACCTGACAGAGGAACAGATCCAGAATCCGGCAGATCACTGTGCGGCGGAAGAAATTGTGGGTATGATCTTCAACAAGTACATCGGCGATCTGGAGAGCACGACAAAGACCAGATTCATTCAGCGGGTGTGGGAACTGCTGATAAAAGAATTTCAGGCAGTTTGCAGCCATGAACCGCTGCCGCTGGCGGAATACCAGAAGGAAATCTCCGAGATGTTCGACCAGACGGACGTGATTCCGATACAGGTGCCGCTGCTGAAAAAAGTTGTGACGCATGCGAAAGAATTTGCCGTGCAGATCTGTCGGGAACAGCCGGAAAATCTGCTGGCAGTAGAACGGCTCCATGCGTTCTTTCTGGATAACCTGCTGGACTACAGCATGCAGCAGCAGTATCTGCTCCGCACCAATCTGGTGTACAGCAATTTCCTGATCAGCAACATCAACAAGGACATGATGATTAACAGCAATGACGAGGAAAAAAGCTTTTTCTCCATTGTGAAAAACCTCTATCGGGTCAGCTTCAAGAGCAGCTATATCTACGTGTTCCATTCGCCGGTGGTGCACTATCAGTATGAGCAGTGGATCATGCCGGAAAACCTGTACCTGAAATCCTACCATATCGGGCAGAAGTTACAGCGGGTAGAGCCGCCGGAACAGCAGGTTTCCGTTTACTCCTGCATTGCCAACCGCTATATGCCGCAGGATCGGCGGTATACGTTTGTCATGGTGCCGCTGTTCTCCAACGAGGAGCAGTACGGGCTGTTTATCTGTGAACTGGACTATAACCATTTCTCCCAGATCTATTCCGTAGCACCGCAGATCTGCTCCGCCATTAAGATGACGCGTCTGGTCAAGGAACTGGAGGGCAATCTGGAGGAAGCACGATTCGCCAACAGCCGTCTGAAGCTGATCTCCGACTCGGACGAACTGACTGGTGTGTACAACCGCCGCGGCTTCTATCGTGCGGCAAATGCCATGCTGAGCAGTCAGGAATCCGCTGGGAAAGGCTGCGTGCTGATTCTGGCAGACTTGGACAATCTGAAGATCATCAACGATACATTCGGACACGACGGCGGCGACCATGCCCTGAAAACCTGCGTGCAGTATCTCAGTTCTGCAACGCCGCTGCTGGACGCGATCGGCAGAGTAGGCGGCGACGAGTTTGCCGGCTTCGTCATGGTCGATGATCCGGAAACTGCCGGAAAGCAGATCTACGACAGCATCAAAAAGGCTGCCCAGCAGTATAACGCCACCAGTGCCATTCCCTATAACATCACGCTGAGTGTCGGTGTGTATACCATGACATGTCAGGGCGGGGAACAGGTGCAGAATTACGTCAAGTACGCCGATCAGAAGCTATATCAGGATAAGAAAAACAAGAACCGCATTGTCATCAAACCGCAGAATAATTCTATGCCAGTGTAACTGTGTGGTATTGCAAAAAGCCGCATCACCGGAACTTTCTCCGTGATGCGGCTTTTGTTGTTTCTATTGCATGCGATCTGCGTGCAGATCTTTCGCTTTCAGGGGCATTTTTTCGTTCACTTCTTGTGAATATCTTCCCGAATCCGTTCCTTGATGCCCTCGAAAATCACCTGTTTTGCGTGGATTGCCTGTTCCTTGGTCGCCGCCGGAATGCCTTTCAGCGGATAGTCGATGCCCAGATTTTCGTATTTGACTTCGCCCATGGTGTGGTACGGCAGCACGTCCAGAGCTTTCAGGTTATCCAGTCCGCCGATAAAATGCCCCAGCTGTTTCAGATAGGTATCATTCAGCGTAATGGTCGGCACGACCACGTGGCGGATCCAGACGGGAACGCCCTTTTCGTTCAGATACTCCGCGAATTCCAGAATGTGCTTGTTGCTCTGCTTGGTCAGCTTCTGGTGCTCGGTGTCGTCAATGTGCTTGATGTCCAGCATGACCAGATCTGTCACTGCCATAAGGCGGTCGAATTCCTCGCGGCGTTCCTGCCGGAACAGGATTCCGGAGGTGTCCAGACAGGTATGGATGCCCTTTTTCTTGGCAGTTTCAAACAGTTCTGTCAGGAACTCCATTTGCACCAGCGGCTCGCCGCCGGTGGCGGTAATGCCGCCGTCATGGAGAAATTCCTTGATGCCGTCATACTCTTTCAACAGGGATTCCACAGAACGCAGATTTTCGGTGTTGCTGTTGTCGATCGTCCACGTGTCCGGATTGTGGCAGTACTGACACCGCATGGGGCAGCCCTGAAAGAAAATCACAAAGCGAATGCCGGGGCCATCAACGGTGCCGAAGCTTTCGGTAGAATGAATGTGTCCTTCCATATTGTACTCCTTTCCTGAAATGCAGCATTTCACAAATATTCTGCCGCACTCCGATCATTTTGATACAACAATGGGCGTACAGAAACTGCACGCCCACTGCTAACATTATGTTATGCTAATTTTGCTGTTTCAGTACGTTTCCGCTTACAGAGAAGCGTGGAAAGTTCTGGTGATAACGTCGTCCTGCTGTTCCTTGGTCAGCTTGATGAAGTTAACAGCATAGCCGCTGACACGGATCGTCAGCTGCGGATACTTTTCCGGATGTGCCTGAGCGTCCAGCAGAGTTTCGCGGTTCAGAACGTTTACGTTCAGGTGGTGTCCGCCTTTTTCTGCATAGCCGTCCAACAGACCTACCAGATTTTCAATTTGCTTTTCGTTTGCCATGATAAATTCCTCCTTGAGAATTTACAAATCGGGATATACGCGGGACTGGTGAAAAATTCACTCGTCCTCTATAAATTCAGTCGGCTGACAGCAAGCCATGTTCCCCTTCGAGCAATCCATGCTGCGATAGGTCTTCACATTCAAGCCCTCGCCCATGAGATCGTCTTCGGAAATCGTGAGATGACCGCTGCCATCTTCCATGAGCTTTTCAATCATGTCCACCAGTTCGTCCGACTTATCCTGTTCCTTGACTTCATGTTCTGCCATGACCCTGTGCCTCCTTTCAAATAGTCCTTTTCAGACTTACTGCTTTTCCATTTCCTCGCGGATAGAAGCGATGTCAATATCACCAGCGAATACCTTGGAATCCTTACCCAGAGCATCCGGAATGATGGTGAAGGTGTTGGAGATACCGTCCTGTGCATTCTTCCACGGCAGCTTTGCAACAGATGCCATAGATGCTGCTGCACCGTGAGTGTCACGGCCGTGCATCGGGTTTGCACCCGGAGCCAGCGGCTGACCCTTCTTACGGCCGTCCGGAGTGTTACCGGTCTTCTTGCCGTATACAACGTTGGAAGTGATGGTCAGGATAGAAGTGGTCGGAACGCCGCCTCTGTAGCAGTAGTTGCTGCGGATCATATCCATGAACTTGTCCAGGATCTCAACAGCAATGCTGTCTACACGGTCGTCGTTGTTGCCGTACTTCGGGAAGTCGCCTTCTACTTCGAAGTCAGTTACAACGCCGTATTCGTCACGAATGCACTTTACCTTTGCATACTTGATTGCAGACAGGGAGTCAGCAACAACAGACATACCAGCGATACCGGTTGCGAAATAACGCTTTACATCTCTGTCGTGCAGAGCCATCTGGATTGCTTCGTAGCAGTACTTGTCGTGCATGTAGTGGATGCAGTTCAGGGTATCTACGTACAGCTTAGCCAGCCATGTCATCATGTCTGTGTACTTTGCCATAACGTCATCATAATCCAGATAATCGCCTTCTACCGGACGATACTTCGGACCAACCTGATTGTGCTTGCCGGTCTTAGCGTCCAGTCTTTCATCGACACCGCCGTTGATTGCGTACAGCAGGCACTTTGCCAGGTTTGCACGTGCACCGAAGAACTGCATTTCCTTACCAACACGCATGGAGGATACGCAGCAAGCGATCGCATAGTCATCACCGTGTGTCACACGCATCAGATCATCGTTCTCATACTGGAACGAGGAGGTGTTGATGGACAGCTTTGCACAGTAGTGCTTGAATGCCTTCGGCAGACGCTTGGACCACAGAACGGTCAGGTTCGGCTCCGGAGCAGTACCCAGATTTTCCAGAGTATGCAGATAACGGAAGCTGTTCTTGGTAACCAGAGTTCTGCCGTCGATGCCCATACCACCGATAGATTCAGTAACCCACTGCGGGTCGCCGGAGAACAGTGCGTTGTATTCCGGAGTTCTTGCGAACTTGACCATACGCAGCTTCATGATGAAGTGGTCGATGTATTCCTGAGCCTGTTCTTCAGTCAGAGTGCCGTTGTCCAGATCACGCTGAATGTAGATGTCCAGGAATGTGGAGGTACGGCCGAGGCTCATTGCTGCACCGTTCTGATCCTTGACAGCACCCAGATATGCAAAGTATGTCCACTGGATTGCTTCCTTTGCATTGGTAGCCGGAACAGAAATATCATAGCCGTACTTCTTTGCCATGTTCTTCAGAGCCTTCAGAGCCTTGATCTGGTCTGCCAGTTCTTCACGCAGGCGGATCTTTTCTTCGGTCATGGTGCCGGAAGTAATTGCCTTCTGGTAGTTCTTGTCTTCGATCAGGCGATCGATACCGTACAGAGCCACACGGCGATAGTCACCGATGATACGGCCGCGACCATAAGCATCCGGCAGACCGGTGATGATTGCATTATGACGAGCAGCACGCATTTCCGGTGTGTAAACATCGAATACGCCCTCGTTATGTGTCTTTCTGTAGTGTGTGAAGATATAGGTGATTTCCGGATCTACTTCATAGCCGTAAGCCTTGCATGCTTCTTCAGCCATACGGATACCGCCGAACGGCTGCAGAGAACGCTTCAGCGGCTTGTCAGTCTGCAAACCTACGATAGTTTCCAGATCCTTGTCGATATAACCTGCTTCGTGAGAATCTACTGTCGATACCAGCTTGGTATCCATGTCCAGAACGCCGCCGTTTTCACGTTCTTTCTGGAACAGATCCATTACTTCGCTCCACAGCTTTGTTGTGGATTCTGTCGGGCCAGCCAGGAAGCTTTCGTCACCCTCATACGGAGTGTAGTTCTTCTGGATGAAGTCACGAACGTCGATGGTCTTTTCCCAAGCACCGCCAACGAAGCCTTCCCATGCTTTTGCCATTGTCTCTGCCATTTTAAGATCTCCCCTTTGCCGGATAAACCGGCGAAATTTGATTTGGATTTTTCCAAAGCACAATCTTTTGGGCAGGCAATTTTCACGACGCTTGCACGACATGTTTTTTGCCGTCAGAGGACTGTGTTTTGATCTGTCTTAATAATATCACATCTCAACTACGATGTCAATAGGTTTCTTGCAAATTCCCAAGATTTTTTTTTGCAAAACCTTACTTTTTGATCTTTTCCGGCGATTTGTTGGATTCCTCTTAAAAAAAAGAAAAGCAAAATCGCATTTCCTGTTTCGTTTGTAAAATTGTAGGTCCAATTTCAGCTTTGACGGTGACGATCTGATGTGTTATACTAAAGCAGATTTATAAGGCAATACCGCACAAAGATTGTGCGGTATTGCCTTATAAATAAGAACGGAGGTCTTTTCATGTTACAGCTTTCTCCCCGCAGTACCATTGCACTGGTGGGCAGTTCCGACGGGCTGCCCCGGGACAGTGATACGGTTTCGCGTCTTTGTGCTGTTCTGGAATCACTGGGACTGCACACCGTGATTTTTCCATCCCTATACCAGACTGCTGCCGGCAAGCCGCAGCCGGCAAAACGACGCGCCGCAGACATACAAGCCGCGTTTGCAGACCCGGAAGTGGATGCTTTATTCGATCTGACCGGCGGTGACGCAGCAAATGCCATTCTGCCCCATCTCGATTTTAAAGAGATCGCCAGATGCTCAAAGCCCTTTTTTGGGTACAGCGACGTCTCGGTTCTGCTCAATCCGCTGCAGGATTTCGGAGACATCCCGGTGTTTTATTTGCAGGCGCGCTTTCTGGCAAGCTGTTCCGCCGCCAAAGAACGGTTTGCGCGCTGGATACAGCAGCAGGACGATGCCCTGTTTCGATTTCACTATGCCTTTTTGCAGGGCAGTTCGCTCTCCGGAAGGGTCTGCGGCGGCAATATCCGCTGCACGCTGAAGCTCACCGGCACACCGTGGCAGCCAGATCCCACGGGACGGGTACTGTTTCTGGAGAGCTATTCCGGCAGTTTTGCTCGAATGGAGACTATGCTGCACCAATACCGGCAAATGGAAATGTTCTCCCGATGCAGCGGCGTGTTGCTGGGGAACTTTTCGGAACTGGCGGAAAAGCAGCAGCTCCCGACGCTGTACCGGTTGGTGCAGGACATCATAGACGATCCTGCGCTGCCCATTGCCGTGACCACAGAATTGGGGCATCAGCCGGAGGCGCATTGTCTGGCATACGAGGGAATCCGCTTAGAAGGATCGCAGCTGTAGCCATCCCACTGCCAGCAAAATCGCCAGCATCCCGAAATTCACAGCAGAAAAAATGCCCAGATATTTTCCCGGACGGGAATGCACTGCCTTACTGTAAAACTGATAGGAGATCAGACTCGCCAGAGATGCGATAGGCGTTCCAAGGCCGCCCAGATTCACGCCCAGCAGCAGTGCATTTGCATTTTCTGTAAAGCCGGACAGCATCACCGCCGCCGGCACATTGCTGATACACTGCGAAAGTGCTGCCGAGACCCACAGTTCCCTGCCCTGCATCACGCCGGCAAAGAAATCCCGAATCACATCGACCCGTGCAATATTGCCCACGAACACGAAAAAGCAGACAAATGTCCCCAGGAGACAGTAATCTGCCTGGGCAAAGAGCTTTTTGTCACAGAGAAATACCAGTACAGCAGTCAGCAGAAGGCAGAGCCAGTCCGGAAGCACCCGGAACACAGTCAACAGACACGCCAGAAACAGCAGCAGATATACCGCCGCCGGCTTTTTCGGTATGGCAGACGAAGCCGTTTCCACAGGCTTTCCGGCGCAGGGCGTTTTCGGCAGCAGGAACGACAGTCCCAGAAGGATCAGCCAGCTCAGCACGCCGGCGGGGAGCATGGTACGGAAGAAGTCTGCGGTATGCAGCTGATACGCCGCATAGAGGTATAGGTTCTGAGGATTGCCTACCGGTGTCATCATGCTGCCCAGATTGGCGGCGGCTGTCTCCAGAACAATGACCCAGATGCGGCTTTTCTCATCCCCGATTTCCTGGAACAGCAGCAGTGTCAGCGGCACAAAAGTGAGCAGCGCCACATCATTGGTCACCAGCATTGCACTGAAAAAACAAAGCTGAACGAGGAACATTCCCACACGCCGCACCGTCCCGGCACGTTTCAACAAGTTTTGCGTCACCTGTTCAAACACGCCGATGCTGCGCAGTCCTGCCACCGTGAGCATCAGACAAAACAGCTGAATCAGCACAGCCCGGTTGCAGTAGGACAAATAGCCGGCATCCGGCGGCACAAAGCACATGGACACCAGCGCCGCCAAAAGCGAGATCCCCAGCACCGGCTGTCCTTTCCACCATTGCAAAAAACGTTTCATTGATACATTCTCCTTTTCTGTTACGTTCTACATACTTTCCAGTATAACACTTTTCCGGGAAAAGTCAAACGCTCCTGTCAGATGATTTTCCACATTTCCTTGGGCAATACCGCACAAAGATTGTGCGACAG
>NZ_KI260291.1:10761-15837 GCF_000468015.1 Ruminococcus callidus ATCC 27760
CGCCAGACGCTCTTTGTGCGGTATTGCCCTTGACTTTTCCCCCGTTCTCGTTTATACTGAATATAATATAAGATTCTAGGAAAAAGGTGATCGTATGAAAAAGGCACTGATTGCGATGAGCGGCGGTGTAGACAGCTCCGTGGCGGCTCTGCTGATGCAGCAAAAGGGCTACGAATGCGTCGGGGCGACCATGAAGCTGTTCGAAAACGAACAGGCAGGCGTAAAGCGGGAAAAGACCTGCTGTTCTCTGGACGATGTGGAAGATGCCCGCAGCGTGGCTTACCGGCTGCACATGCCCTACTATGTTTTCAACTTCACGGCAAACTTTGAAAAGGAGGTCATGGATCGGTTCGTCTGTGCCTACGAAAAGGGCTGGACTCCCAACCCCTGCATCGACTGCAACCGGTACTTGAAATTTGAAAAGCTCTATCTGCGGATGCAGGAAATGCAGATGGACACCATTGTTACTGGTCACTATGCCCGCGTGGTCTACGATGAAGCTTCCGGACGGTATCTACTGAAAAAGGGGCTGGATAACAGCAAGGATCAGAGCTACGTCCTGTACAATCTGACACAGGAACAGCTGGCACACACCCAGTTCCCTGTGGGGGAACTCTCCAAGCACGAGGTGCGGGAGATCGCTGAGGCAAACGGCTTCATCAACGCGGACAAGCCGGACAGTCAGGACATCTGCTTTGTTCCCGACGGCGACTATGCCGGATTCATTGAACGCTACACCGGCAAAACGTCCCGGACCGGTGCATTTCTCAACACAGCCGGTGAACCGATCGGCACCCACCGTGGTGTCATTCACTACACCATCGGACAGCGAAAAGGGCTGGGCATTTCTGCCCCGCATCCGCTGTATGTCTGCGGCATCTGTCCGGAACAGAACACCGTCACGCTGGGCGGCAGTCAGGACTTGTTTTCCCGCAGGCTGACCGCCACCGACGTGAACCTGATCTCCTGCGACAGTCTGGAAAAGCCGGTTCGCGTACAGGCGAAGATCCGCTACCGCCATCCGGAACAGCCTGCCACGGCATGGTGCACACCGGACGGCGTACTCCATGTGGAATTCGACGAGCCGCAGCGGGCGATCACCTGCGGGCAGGCTGTCGTTCTCTATGACGGCGAAACCGTTGTGGGCGGCGGCAGAATTTCCAGTGCGGAAAAGTCCTGAGGCAATACCGCACAAAGGCGTATTTCGTCGTTTTCCACAATTTCGGCAGCGTTGTTTTGTACACCTTTTTGAAAAAAATTGCTGTTTTGCCCTTGAAAACCTACAAAACCTATGGTATAATAGTAGTATATGATAAAAAAGTATAGGCAGCACGGCGTGTAAATGCTGCCTGTCACGCTGGAAAGGACGACACATGAAAATCTCAACCAAAGGACGATACGCCTTACGCATGCTGCTGGATCTGGCACAGAATCAGGGGGACGGCTACGTTT
Source organism: Ruminococcus callidus ATCC 27760 (assembly GCF_000468015.1). Taxonomy (GTDB): domain Bacteria; phylum Bacillota; class Clostridia; order Oscillospirales; family Ruminococcaceae; genus Ruminococcus_C; species Ruminococcus_C callidus. Next base: position 12,214 of record NZ_KI260291.1, read on the forward strand.
CGCTGAAAGACATTGCCCAGCGGCAGGACGTTTCGAAAAAATATCTGGAGCAGATCGTTCCACTGCTGAACAAATCCAATATGCTCCGCACCAACCGCGGCTATCAGGGCGGTTACCGGCTCTCCAAGGCTCCGGAGGAGTATACTGTCGGCGAGGTGCTCCGCATCACAGAGGGCGACCTTGCACCAGTGGCATGTCTGCAAACCGGTGTGGTGGACTGTCCCCGTGCGGAACAGTGCCTGACGATCTCTGTGTGGGAAGGACTGTATAAGGTAGTCAACCGTTATCTGGACAGCATCACACTACAGGACATTTTGAACAGCGGACCGGGCTGCGGAGATGATTACTGTATTTAAGGCAACCCGTCCGCTGTCCGGCGGATCTCGTTCGGTGTTGTTTCAGTTGTTTCAAATTTTACAAAAAACCGTCTTGTCAAAGGCGGTTTTTTCTGTTATAATAGAAAATGCGGCAAATTGACGCGTGATGCACACGCCGGAAAATTTGCCGGAATATGATAACACTAGGAGGTGCGGCATGAACGCTGACCCTTATCCCTTGCCATGTACGCGATATGACTTTGGCAAACGGATGAACACACGGAAAATGAGCAAGGACAGCTGATGCCGGCACCGGTCGGGCTGCCTTGCGGGAAAGGTGGTATCCGATTTGGTTTCTTATTATAAAACCGTGGCAAACCGGTTGATCGAGGTGGATTCTCTGATGCCGGGGTGCTGGATCTCTGTGGTAGACCCCACAGCACAGGAACGGAAAATGCTGATCGACGATTACGGTCTGGACAGCGACTTTCTGAAATCCTCACTGGACGAAGAAGAATCGTCCCGTGTGGAGCAGGAGGAAAACCAGACGCTGATCATCGTGGACACAGCCGTTTCGGAAGTGCAGAAGGACGACACGCTGATTTTTTATACCATGCCTCTGGGCATTATCCTGACCGATCATTATGTTTTTACCATTTCTCTGCGGGAGAACAAGGTCATCAATGATGTAGTCAGCGGACGGGTGCGGAATATCCAGACTCAGTTCCGGACACAGTTTGTCCTGCGGCTGATGATGAACATCACCGCATCTTTTCTGGTATACCTGAAACAAATCGACAAAACTTCCAGTGCCATGCAGCGGAAACTGCACGGTGCCATGAAGAATCACGAACTGATTCAGATGCTGGAACTGGAAAAATCCCTGATCTACTTCTCCACATCGCTGAAATCCAATGATGTGACCATGAACAAAATCCTCCGCGGCAGAGTGGTGAAGCTGTACGAAGAAGATCAGGATCTGCTGGAAGATGTGCTGATCGAGTTGAAACAGGCACAGGAAATGGCGAGCATTTACTCCGGAATCCTGTCCGGCGTGGTGGACGCGTTCGGATCTGTCATTTCCAACAATCTGAATATCGTCATGTGGCGATTGACTATGGTGACGATCATTCTGGCGATCCCGACGATGGTCTATAGCTTTTATGGCATGAATACGCTGGATCTGCCCTTTGCGGAGCATACATGGTTTCCCACGCTGCTGTCACTGCTGCTGACGGCGATCGTGGCATTTGTCCTGTTCAAGTATAAGAAGAAATAGCGGCGGCAACGCAAAAAAAGGCAGCCGGAACGGTTTTCCGGCTGCCTCGCTGTAAGGGAAACACTGCATAAAGCCTTTATTTGGATTCGCCGTTCTCTGCGGGCGGCGGTGTGACCTCCAGCCGAATAGACTGAATGGTCTGGTTTTCCACTTCCAGTACGGTGAAGTGGAAGTTGTCGTGCTCTACGGTTTCGCCGGCATCGGGAATGTGCCCCAGCAGTTCCATGACCCAGCCGCCGATGGTGGTGCAGTCGGTTTCCGGAACCTTTGCAGGAGCGTCCTCCTCGTCCAGTGCGGAACAGACATCGCTGATGCTGAACGACCCCAGAATGGTGTACGTGTGGGGAGCCGTCTTCTGGAACTCGTGAATGACTTCGTCGCTCTCGTCGTAGATCTCACCCACCAGCTGTTCAATGATGTCCTCCAGTGTGACCATGCCCTTGGTGCCGCCGTACTGGTCTACCACAATGGCAAGGTGAGTCTTGGCGTGCTGCATGTCCCGCAGAATATCGCTGATGCGTTTGGTTTCCGGTACATAGATGACGTTCTGTGTGATTTCCGACAGCTCTGTAAATTCGCCGCACATGAGCCGGAAAAAGTCCTTGTTGGTAATCATGCCAATGATGTTGTCCATGTCCTTTTCGTACACCGGAAAGCGGGAAAAGTGGTTGCTGAGGAACAGCTGCTTTGCTTCCTCCACTGTGGCATCCGAGGGGAGAGCTACCATGCGGACACGGGGGATCAGAATATCGCTGACGGAAGTTTCGTCAAACTGGAGGGCGGAAATGACCAGATCGCTTTCCTGTTCTTCCAGTACGCCTTCCTCCTCGATCTCGTCAATGATGTATTTCAGTTCGTCCTCGGTGACACTGGGCGTTTCCTCTTTGGCGGTGAACGCACGGGAGAGCAAACCGAAGAACAGTACAAACGGCGTCATCAGCAGTGTGAATCTGGAGAGAATGCCGCCCAGAGCCAGAGCCAGCTTGTCCGCATGGGACTTGGCGTAGGACTTTGGCAGCACCTCGCCGAATGTCAGCACCAGAATCGTCATGACGACTGTGGAAATGGCTGCACCGGCAGAGCCGAAATACGCGGTAAAGAGAATGGTTGCCAGAGAAGATGCAGCAATGTTGACCACGTTGTTGCCCACCAGAATGGCAGTCAGAGCCTGTTCATAGCGGTTCGCGATGTCCAGAGCCTTTTCGGCACGTTTGTCGCCGGAATCTGCCATGTGCTTTAACCGGATTTTGTTGACGCAGGCGAAAGCAGTTTCCGTGCTGGAAAACAGTGCGGAAAAAGCAACAAGAATGAGAATTGGTATGACGTAACCCAAAATAGTTCCTCCCGAGAAAGTGTGGGCAACACTGCTGTACAAGTTTTGTGCGGTGCTGCCTGTAGAATCATTGATTCTTCTATCATACCATAAAATTTAAAAAAAATCAAGGGAAACCACAATTTTTGTGAAAACTTGTCGAAAAGGGGAATCTTCTATGGAAAAAGCAATTCATTGGATCATCGACCATTTGCCGAAGCCGCTGCAAAAGCTGTGGTACGACCACGAATCCGTGTGGATGTACATTCTCATGGGCGGTCTGACTACAGTAGTTTCGCTGGTGTTCCAGATGCTGCCGACAGCACTGTTCAACACCATGCATATGGCGAACTGGCTGAACACCGGACTTTCCACCACGATCTCGTGGATCTTTGCGGTGACGTTTGCCTTCTTCACCAACAAGAAGTACGTGTTCAAAAGCGAAACCCACACCAGGGCGGCGTTCTGGCGGGAATTCTACATGTTCTACGGTGCCCGTCTGGTGACCTATTTTCTGGAGCTTGCCATTATGGAACTGGGCAACCACTTCTTCGCCACCGTCAACGGCGAGATCGTCACATGGCGTTCGCTGCTGGTGAAGATTCTGGCACAGGTAGTCATTCTGGTGCTGAACTACATCTTCAGCAAGCTGGTGATCTTCAAGAAAAAAGAAACAGCAGAATAAGGGCAATACCGCACAAAGATTGTGCGACAGA
>NZ_KI260291.1:15937-17721 GCF_000468015.1 Ruminococcus callidus ATCC 27760
TCGCCAGACGCTCTTTGTGCGGTATTGCCTAAGAGCAACCGCATAATCTCCAACACCTCCGGACATACTACTCGTATGAAAGGAGGCGTTTTTTGTGAGTGTGGTTCTCATTCGTTCGCTGATCTTGTACATTGTGGTGATTTTCGGAGTGCGTCTGATGGGAAAGCGGCAGCTGGGGGAATTGCAGCCCTCGGAGCTGGTCATCACCATTCTGATCTCCAACATTGCCACCCTGCCGCTGGAGGATACCAGCATTCCCCTGATACTGGGGATCCTGCCGATCCTGACGCTGGTCTGCTTTGAAGCGTTGATGTCGTGGGTGACACTGAAATCCCTGCGAATGCGTCGCATCATTTCCGGCAGACCAAAAATCGTGGTGCGGGACGGGCAGATCGAACAGGCGACCATGCGGGATCTGCGGCTGTCGGTAGATGACCTGATGACGGCTCTCCGGCAGCAGCAGGTGTTCGACATCAGTCAGGTGCAGTTCGCCGTCATGGAAACCACCGGCACGATTTCCGTCTATCTCAAGGCGGAGTGCCAGCCTCTGACACCGGCGGACATCACCCTGAAAAAGACGGCACAGAATCCGCCTGTTGCCGTGATACAGGACGGCTGCGTCATGAACAAGTCCCTTGCCATGCTGGGGAAAAATCAGGCGTGGCTGGAACAGAAACTGGCGGAGCACCGCCTGACGGAAAAACAGGTGTTCCTGATGCTCAGCGATGCCGAGGGCACCTGTACCATTATTCCAAAGAAACGGGGGGACGCGGTATGAATCGGGTACGTCTGGGAGTTGCCATTCTGCTGACACTGGTGCTGTGCAGCTGCGGGACAGCGTGGCTGGTGCGTTCGGAAACCAGCCGCCTGCTGAAACAGCTGGACACCGTACAGCAAATTGCCGAAACCCAGCCGGAGCAGGCGAAGCAGGCATTTGCGGAGTTCCAAAACCAGTGGGAAAAATCGGAACGCCGGCTGAATCTGGTGGTCTGGCGGGACAAGGTGCTGCAAATCGATGTGACAGTTTCGCATCTGGCACCCATGCAGGCAGAGGACTGTGACGAACTGACCTCGGAACTGGAGGAGGTTCGTATGTGGATCACGCGGCTTGGCGAAAGCGAAATGCCGTTCTGGTGGAATATTTTATAGGAAGCACGGCACAAAGTTTGTATGGTATTGTCCTAAAAAACCGCTTCCGGTTCGCGTTGCGTAGAACCGGAAGCGGTTTTGATTTTTTTGTAAAGCGTTCAGAATTCTTTGATCGCCGCTTTTGCTTTGTTGACAATGTTCTTGTCATTCTCATAGGTGAGAATGGTAGAGGCGTATCCGATGTCTACCCAGCGAATCTCTGCAATTTCTTCTTCCTGCGGCACAAAGTCGTAATTCTTTGCCCGTGCAATAAAATAGACCACGGTCTTTTGGGTATCCCGCTTGGGAAAGTAGGAAACCGTTTCCCGAAAGGTGGGATCGATCATGACATTGACAGAGGTTTCTTCTTTGATCTCACGAATTGCCGTTTCAATTTCCGTTTCGCCGTTTTCCATGTGTCCCTTGGGAAATGACCAGTGCCCGCTGTTGATGTGCTTGATGAGCAGGATCTCCGTGTTCCCGTGGGATTTGCGGTACACAATGGCACCGCAGGATTTTTCATGCTGCATGGGTTTCACCCGACTCCTTTGATAAGATGATTTGTTACATCTAGTATAGCATATTTTTCAGTATTTGTCCATAGGGATTTTGCGAATCCTACGGAAATCAATTTTCATAATAGCCTCCCCTGAAAG
>NZ_KI260291.1:17821-21327 GCF_000468015.1 Ruminococcus callidus ATCC 27760
GTACGAGGGGGACCGCCGTTAGGCGGTGGAGGGGCTCTTGTGGAATCTTCTGCTTGGTGTAAAAGAGTTTACAGAAGTACCCCTCAGTCAAGCCTGCGGCTTGCCAGCTCCCCTAAAGGGGAGCCTATGCACAAAAGGGAAAGCTTGAATAAAAATCAGCCTCCCCTTTAGGGGAGGGGAACCGCCGTTAGGCGGTGGAGGGGTTCTTTCGCACGAAGTTTTTGACATAACCTCTCTTTTTAAAAAGTGTTAGTGGCTTTGGTATTTGCAGTTTTCACAAATGTTTTTCCAGTTTTCTTTTTCCTTAAACTTTTCGGGGATACTTTCTTCTTTCAAATCTTGATTTTCCATGCAATCCACCGGATTTATAGGGGCATTAATCAATGGGCAAATCACTTTTTTCCATTTTTTGTGTACCTCCGATACGTCACATACACATACGGGATCTCACCGTCATGGCGTTCTTCTGCGACTCGTGCAAACTGTCCTGCCAGCAGCGGCGGAAAGAACACGTCCCCTTGAAAGAACCCGTCGATCTCCGTGAGATACAGCATTTCCGCCAGCGGCATTGCCTCCGCGTAGAGCCGTGCACCGCCGCTGATAAAGACCCATTCCGTCTTTGCCGCCGCCAGAGCCTCTGCCAACGTGGGAACGGTTTGCAGATGGGAACCGGAAAACTGCCGGCTGGCGGAAACCACAATGGTTTCCCGACAGGGCAGCGGGTGGCCGATCTCCTCATAGGTACGCCGCCCGAAGATCACCGTCTGTCCGGTGGTAAGCTGCCGGAACCGTTGCTGCTCTCCGGCAATGTTCCACGGGATTTTGCCGTTTTTTCCAATGGCACGGCTCCGGTCGCAGGCGGCGATCAGTGCAATGTGTTTCATGACAGCAGCATCACCAGCATCATAATCAGAGAAAAGATGATAGAGGCTCCCATCTGAATGCCGAGCATTGCCACCAGGAACCAGCCGTTCACGCCGCCCTCCTGCCGCAGTCTGCGGCGTTTCATATCCGGTGAAACATCTTCCTGTACCAGCTTGTGCACTTTTCGCAGCACGAAGCGGTAATAAAGGCGGTTTCCGAAAAGCCCCAGCAGAATGCTGATGATGATCTCCAGATAACTGCTGATCATGGCAGCGTTGTACAGCAGGGTTTCGTGAGCGTCCAGCCTGCTGCTGAATGCCTGAAATGTTTGCAGCAGCTCCGCCGGTGCTCCGGTCTGCCGCAGTGTCGGCAGATAGTCCGGCAGCAGTATCTGCATTTGCTGTAAGGACTGGGGGATTTTCAGCAGGAGCATGATGCCCATGACGATCAGAGCCGCCGCCCACATTTTCCGGTATGCCAGATAATATGGGGGAAAGAGCAGGCAGGGGAAGTTCAGAGAAATTCTGCCGCCCTTGCTGAACCGCAGGAACTTCGGCAGATAGTACAGGTTGTTCTGCTCCACGAAGTTCGCCACATCTTCCAGCCGTTCGCCGTCCAGCTTCTGTTCCTCGTTCAGCCCGCAGGTGGGATCAGCACTGCCCATGCGTTCTGTGGCTTGCTGCAACTGTTCGCGGAGCGTCGGCGTGACCTCCTGCTGTTCCTCCGGCCGGAGAAACGGCTTGCCGCAGTGGCTGCAGTGGGTGGCATCTTCCGGATTGCCGGTGCCGCAGTCGGGGCAGATCCTGGTGTTCCTGGTTTCTTCTCTGGGCTTGGTGGGTTCCCAGCTTTTTCCGGACTCATGAAGCGGCAGGTTGATGCAGGCACCGTTTTTCTGCCAGCAGGCACGGTGATACGGCGTGCCGCATTCCGGACAAACTACAACGTCATCTGCATCTGTGAAGACCTGTCCGCAGACGATGCATTTTTCTCCGGTGTGTATTCCCATAGCGTATCCCTCTTTTCTAAGTGTTTCTTCAACAACTTTTTCCGGTGTGTTGCCTGAAGTTTCAGCCGTTACAACCCACCAGCAACTTTATTCACGGAAATCAATTTTCAAAAATATGTTGATTTAAATTGTGCCAAATTATGAAGTTTGACAAGTGAGGCTCCCCTGAAAGGGGAGCTGGCAGTGCGTAGCACTGACTGAGGGGTTTCCACTTATGCCGAAAACGTCATAAAAAGAGTTTACGAAAAAACCTCTCCACCGCCTAACGGCGGTCCCCCTCCCCTTTCAGGGGAGGCTATCATGAAAATTGATTTCCGCGAACTTTACTGGTGTGCGGCAGCACATCTCCTTTATTATAACACAGAAAAAAATTTTTTTCAATATCCGAAGAAAAGATTTGCATCTTTTCCAATTTTGTAGTATAATAAAAGAGATCGTGATTTACCCCATGAAACAAGGAGAGAAGTTATGGTATTATTAGATGAACTGCGTGTCACGATGAGTGATTACCGCAAGGACCTGAAAGAACTGTACGAGGTACTGGGCATTGAAAAGGCACAGGCTCGTTATGATGCACTGCAAAAGCAGGTGGCAGATCCGGATTTCTACAGCGATCTGGAAAATTCCCAGAAGGTATTGCAGGAAGTCAAGTCGCTGGAAAACCGCATTGAAAAGTATCAGAAAATGGAAGAAACGCTGGACGACATTCTCACCCTGATCGAACTCACCATGGAGGAGGGCGAGGAGGAATCCAACGCGGAACTCAACGAGGAAGCGGACAAGTTCGTCAAGGAACTGGAATCCCTGAAACTGGCTTCGCTGCTGACCGGCGAGTATGACAGTTCCAACGCCATTCTGACATTCCATGCCGGAGCAGGCGGCACCGAGGCACAGGACTGGGCAGAGATGCTCTACCGTATGTACAACCGCTGGGCAGAACGCCACAACTTCAAGGCAGAACTGCTGGACTATCTGGACGGCGACGAAGCCGGTCTGAAAAGTGCGTCTATCATGATCTCCGGCGATAACGCCTATGGCTTCCTGAAGTCGGAATCCGGCGTACATCGTCTGGTGCGTGTATCGCCGTTCGACTCCTCCGGCCGCCGGCATACCTCTTTCGCGGCTCTGGAAGTCATGCCGGAAATCGACGACTCCATGGAAGTGGACATTCGTCCGGAAGACATCAAAATGGACGTGTTCCGTGCCAGCGGTGCCGGCGGACAGCACATCAATAAGACCAGTTCCGCGGTACGTCTGACACACCTGCCCACCGGCATCGTGGTATCCTGCCAGACACAGCGAAGCCAGTACCAGAACAAGGACTACGCGATGAAGATGCTCCGTGCAAAACTGGTGGAGATCAAGGAACGGGAACATCTGGACAAGATCGCCGACATCAAGGGCGTGCAGAAGGAAATCGCATGGGGTGCCCAGATCCGTTCCTACGTGTTCATGCCGTATACATTGGTAAAGGATCACCGCACCGGCTTCGAAAACGGCAACATTCAGGCAGTCATGGACGGCGATCTGGACGGCTTCATCAACGCCTATCTGAAAGCATTGTCCAGCGGCACATTGCAGAAGTAAGGTTTTGCAAACTCTAAGGCAATACCGCACAAAGAGCGTCTGGGGACTT
>NZ_KI260291.1:21427-29166 GCF_000468015.1 Ruminococcus callidus ATCC 27760
GCTGAGCTGGCAGTGCGTAGCACTGACTGAGGGGGGTTCCCTTCTCTTTTTAGGGGAGGCTATTATGAAAATTGATTCCCCAGCAAATTTCCTTGACAAGGCTTCTGATTTTCGCTATAATAATAGTATGGACAGCGGCAACGCTGTGTGCATGGATTAACAGAAAGGAAGAACCAACTGATGACATACAAAGAATCATTCCTGCGTTTTATGGTAGACTGCGGCGTGCTGACGTTCGGGGAATTCACCCTGAAAAGCGGCAGAAAAGCACCGTATTTCATCAACGCCGGCAACTATCACAGCGGTGCCCAGCTGATGGAACTGGGACGCTATTATGCAGCCTGCATTGCCGAGCACAACATTCCGGTGGAAACCGTGTTCGGTCCTGCCTATAAGGGCATTCCGCTGGCAGCAGCTGCGGCAGTGGCTCTGGCGGACAAGTACCAGAAAGATGTCAACTTCTGCTTCGACCGCAAGGAGGTCAAAGACCACGGCGAGGGTGGCATGTTTGTGGGCAAGAAGCTGACAGACGGCGAAAAGGTCGTTATCATCGAGGACGTTATGACTTCCGGCAAGGCAATGGCTGAAGTGTATCCGAAGCTGAAAAGTGCTGCTGATGTGGACATCACCGGCATGGTCATCACTGTAGACCGTATGGAGCGTGCACTGGAGGGCGAAAAGTCCGCAGTACAGGCTGTCTATGAAAAGTACGGCGTTCCGGTATATTCTATCGTCAACATGGAGGACATCATTCAGGGAATCCGCGATGAGGTCATTCCGGGCAAGGAACATCTGGACGCAATGCTGGCATATCGGGAACAGTACGGCGTAAAGGCATAAACTTTTTTTTGATCGGAAACGGACACGTTCCAACGAACCGTGCACCGTTTCTGTCATGTTCCAGTAGCTCAGCCGGATAGAGCGACCGCCTCCTAAGCGGTAGGTCGGGTGTTCGAATCACCTCTGGAACGCCAGAAAACGCTGCCGGCGGGGAAAGTCCTGCCGGCAGATTTTTTTCAAAAAAATAGTTGACAAGCCCCGAAAAGTATGGTATAATAAAAAAGCCGCATGCGTGGAGGTTTCGAAACACTTTGGTGTGCCTTCAGCAGCGAGTTTTTGTAAAAGGCAGGTGCCAAGAATTATGTACGCAGTAATTGAAACCGGCGGAAAGCAGTATCAGGTAAAGGCAAACGACACGCTCTTTATCGAAAAGCTGAACGTGGAAGCAGAAGACAGCATTGTTTTTGACAAGGTTGTAGCAGTTGGCGGCGAGGACGGTCTGAAGATCGGTGCTCCGTATGTTGACGGTGCTTCTGTACGTGCCAAGGTCATCAAGAATGGCAAGGCAAAGAAGATTACGGTTATGACCTACAAGCCGAAGAAGGGCGAAAAGAAGAAGCAGGGTCACAGACAGCCGTATACACAGGTGCAGATCGAAGCCATCGAGGCATAAATGATTTCCGCACGTTTTTTTCTTGCAGGAGAGCAGTACACCGGCTGTGAGATCAGCGGACACGCCGATTATTCGGAGGAGGGGACAGATGTGATCTGTGCCTATGTTTCCGCGACCGTACAGACTGTGGCAAACCTGATGACGGAAATTTTCCGGCTCCCCGTTTCGGCGGCGGAACAGGAAGAACCGGCATTGGTTTTGATACAGCTGAAAGAACCGGATCCGTCCGGAAATGTTCAGCGGCTGTTTGCCGGTCTGGAATTGCAGCTGGGGGAGTTGTCCAAGGTCTTTCCTGCGAATATCCAAGTCACACACATGGAGGTGTAAGAAAATGCTGAAGATTAATGTACAGTTTTTTGCACATAAGAAGGGTTCCGGTTCTACCAAGAACGGTCGTGACTCTGAGTCCAAGCGTCTGGGCGTAAAGCGTGCAGATGGTCAGTTCGTAAAGGCTGGCAACATTCTGGTTCGCCAGAGAGGTACTCACATTCATCCGGGTGCAGGTGTTGGCATCGGTTCTGATGACACCCTGTTCGCAACCGTGGATGGTACTGTAAAGTTTGAGCGTGTTGGCCGTGACCGCAAGAAGGTCAGCGTATACGCTGCACAGTAACGAAACGACAATTTTGTCGGATCAGTGAAGAACGACTGGAAATCCCGAGCAGCGTTTGTATGCTTGGGATTTTCTTATTATATGAATGTGCAGAAATGCACCGTGATATGAGAGGAGATGTGAGAGATGTTTGTCGATCAGGCACGGATTTCTATTAAAGCAGGCGACGGCGGCGATGGTGCAGTTTCTTTCCATCGGGAAAAGTACGTGGCGGCAGGCGGACCGGACGGCGGCGATGGCGGAAAAGGCGGCGACGTGGTCTTTCAGGTAGATGACAACTTTTCTACCTTGATCGATTTCCGCTATAAGCGGAAGTATGTGGCACAACGCGGCGAAAACGGCGGTGCCCGCAATTGTACCGGAAAGAGTGCACCGGATCTGGTGATCCGCGTGCCCCGCGGCACCGTGGTGCGGGAAACCAAGACCGGTCGGATCATGGCAGACCTCTCCACCGATGAGCCGCAGATCCTTGCAAAGGGCGGCAGAGGCGGAAAGGGCAATATCCATTTTGCCACATCTACCCGACAGATCCCCCGTTTTGCAAAGCCGGGCTTTCCGGGTGAGGCATTTGATGTCACACTGGAACTGAAGCTGCTGGCAGATGTGGGACTGGTGGGCTTCCCCAATGTGGGCAAGTCTACCCTGATCTCCGTAGTCAGTGCGGCAAAGCCCAAGATCGCCAACTATCACTTCACCACCCTGACACCGGTGCTGGGTATGGTTCGCGTGGCAGAGGAACAGTCCTTTGTCATGGCAGACATTCCGGGACTGATCGAGGGTGCCAGCGACGGTGTCGGTCTGGGACACGACTTCCTGCGGCATGTGGAACGCTGCCGCCTGATTCTCCACGTGGTGGATGTTTCCGGCAGTGAGGGACGTGACCCCATTGCAGATTACGACACCATTCAGGGCGAACTGGAACGGTTCCGCGAAGATCTGGCAGAGCGTCCGCAGATCGTGGTTGCCAATAAGTGCGACATGGCAGAGCCGGAACAGATCGCACGGTTCCGGCAGTATATCGAGGAAAAGGGACTGCCGTTCTACGAGATCTCCGCAGCGACCACACAGGGCACTGCGGAACTGGTACAGGCGACAGCAGCCCTGCTACAAACCCTGCCGCCGATCCTGCAATACGAGGCAGAGGCTCCCTCGCCGGAAGAACTGGCAGAAAATGCCCATGGCAAATTCGAGATCGAAGTGGAAGACGGCGTGTACTATGTCAACGCCCCGTGGCTGGAACCGATCCTGCGGACAGTCAACATGGAGGACTATTCCTCTCTGCAATACTTCCAGCGGGTGCTCCGCAGCAGTGGCATTATCGATGCACTGGAAGAACAAGGCATTCAGGAGGGCGACACCGTAGACATTCTGGGCTTTGCATTCGACTTTGTGCCGTAATGAGGTGAGCAGATGGAACCGTTGACACAGGCACAGGCAAGACAATACAGCCCCATGGCACTGGCATTTCTGGGGGACAGCGTGTACGAGGTCATGGTGCGGGAATACCTGCTGCGGCAGGCGAACCAGCCGGCGGCAAAACTCCACGACCAAAAGGTACAGCTGGTGTGTGCTGCGTTTCAGGCGGCGGCGGCAGAGCGACTGCTGCCCCACCTGACGGAGGACGAAGCCGGTGTCTATAAACGCGGCAGAAATGCCAATAACACTGTTCCCCGCCATACTTCTGCACAGGATTATCATAGGGCGACCGGACTGGAGAGCCTGTTCGGTTATCTGCACCTGACCGGTGCCGGAGAACGGCTGGAAGAACTGTTTGAAATTGTGATGCATACAGGCGAAACGCCTGCGGAAGAATAAGGAGTGTGAATCCAATGTCAGGACATTCGAAGTGGAATAATATCAAGCGGAAAAAAGAAGCAACTGACGCAATCAAGGGCAAAATTTTCACCAAGATCGGCAGAGAGATCACCGTTTGCGTGAAAGAGGGCGGCCCCGATCCCAGCAGCAATGCCAAGCTGCGGGATCTGATCGCAAAGGCAAAGTCCAACAATGTGCCTAACGACAACATCGACCGTGTCATCAAGAAGGCAGCCGGCGAGGGCGACAAGAACAACTACGAATCTATCGTATACGAGGGCTATGGTCCCTGCGGCGTGGCAGTCATTGTGGAGTGCCTGACCGATAACAAGAACCGTACTGCCGGAAACGTCCGCCACTATTTTGATAAGTTCGGCGGCAATCTGGGCACTTCCGGCTGCGTATCCTTTATGTTCAGCGAAAAAGGCGTGCTGGTGCTGGAAAACAACGGTCTGGACGAAGATCAGGTCATGGAGGACTGCTTCGAGTTTGATGCAGACGACTTCTCCATGGACGATGAAGAAGTGATCGAGGTTTCCTGTGCACCGGCGGCTCTGCGTGGTCTGCGGGAAGGTCTGACCGAAAAGGGCTATAACGTGCTGTCCGCAGAAGTCATGCAGATCCCGTCCACCTATACCACACTGGACGACGAAGAAGCAGTCAAGAAGATGAACCTGCTGCTGGAGAATCTGGAAGAAGATGACGACGTGCAGAACGTATTCCACAACTGGAGCATGCCGGAGGAAGACTAAGGCAACGCCGCACAAAGTCCGGCGGATATTTTAACAGAAAATTGGCGTATCCGGTTTCGCCTCGGCGATGCCGGATGCGTTTTTTTGTGAAAGAAGCTGATATTGGATGTTATATAAATTTCATAAGGAACAGGAACAAATAGAGAAAGTCTCTTTTCATAATATCAAAAAAGTGGGTGGAAATGAAAAGGACTTGGAAAACCTGCTTGCAAATCATTTGCAGGATTTCTTTTCCAATCCAGTTTTGATGCCGATTTTTCAGGAGAGAAAATGGCAGGAAGAACCGGATTTAATGGCGCTGGATGAGAATGGAACGCTTTACATTTTCGAACTGAAAGTAGATTTTGTTTCTGATGAGACTGTTTTTCAAATCATTCGGTATGCGCAAAAATTTGGTATGGAAAGCTATGCGAAGTTAGACCATTTTTATCAGCAGTGGTGTAAAACCACCGGCAGTCCGTATACCGATTTGAAAACTGCGCATAAAGACGCTTTTCAATTGGACTCAGCATTACTGGAATCTCAGTTTAATTGCAAGCAAAAATTGATTCTTGTGGGCAATGCAGCAGATGGTAAGCTGGCGCAGGCAGTTCAATACTGGCAAGAAAAAGGGTTGGAAATTGATTTTATGCCGTATCGGTTTTATGAAATCGGCGGTGAAATGTATTTTGAATTCTTTGCAAAACCATTTGACATCTGTTCTTTCCAATCGAATCAATCGAAAAAAGGCGTTTTATTTGATACCAATGGAAAACACAACGGACTTCAATCCGTTCTGGATATGCTTCAGGATAAGGAGAAAAAAATCAGTGCCTATGGAAAAGCAAATCGCTTTGTGGATTGGCTGAAAAAAGACGACTATGTTTTGTATTATCAAGTGGGTTATGGCGTAATTGCCGCAGGGATCGTAACGGATAATGTTGCTGAAAACTTAGACGGAGAAGAGCGATGCCGAAGAGTAAATCTGCTGACAGATATGATTTGGTGTGAAGAAGATATCTGTGCGATTTCTCCAAGGGAGTTAGAGGAATTGTTAGGACATGGATTTTTTTATGCCAATACGATCAAGCGCCCTTACTTGAGCGAGGATGAAGCCAAATTGGTAGTCCAAAAATTACAAGAAAAATATCAAGAAAAACGAAAGGAAAAAGAATGCGATTTGAAGAACTGAATCTATCCACACCGCTGCTGGAAGCTGTGGCACAGCTGGATTTTACCGAAATGACTGAAATTCAGGAAAAGGCGATCCCGCTGCTGCTGGAGGGCAGGGATGTGATCGGCAAGTCCAATACCGGTACCGGAAAAACCGCGGCGTTCAGTATCCCGATTCTGGAACAAATGGGACAGCTGCCGCAGGAGGAACGCCGCAGTGTCTGTGCCCTGATCCTCTGTCCCACACGGGAACTGGCAATGCAGGCATGCGACGAGATCCGTAAGTTTGCCCGCTTTCAGAAGCAGGTGAAGCCGGTGGCAGTCTACGGCGGTGCCAGCATGGAACGCCAGATCTACCAGCTGAAAAACGGTGCCAATCTGGTGGTCGGCACTCCCGGACGTGTCCTTGACCACCTCCGCCGCCGTACCCTGAAGCTGGACAACCTGAAAACGATCGTGCTGGACGAAGCTGATGAAATGCTGAACATGGGCTTCCGCGAGGACATCGAATCGGTGCTGGCACAGATTCCGGAGGAACGCCAGACTGTGCTGTTCTCCGCCACCATGCCGCCGGCAATTCTGGCAATTACCAAGCAGTATCAAAAAGAGCCGGTGCTGGTGCAGATTCAGAGTGCCCACCGGACAGTAGATGCGATTGCACAGTTTTCTGTCAGCGTGCCCATGGGACGTAAGACCGATGCTCTCCAGCTGTTGCTGCTGTCGAAACAGCCTAAGTCTGCCATGATCTTCTGCAACACCAAGAAAATGGTAGATGAACTGACCGAAGCCCTCTGTCTGCGTGGTTTTTCTGCGGCAGGGCTTCACGGCGACATGAAGCAGCTTCAGCGGACACAGGTGATGAACGGCTTCAAAAGCGGCAGAAGTACCATTCTGATCGCCACCGACGTGGCAGCCCGCGGCATTGATGTCAAGGGCGTGGACGCGGTATTCAACTACGACCTGCCGCAGGATCATGAGTACTATATCCACCGGATCGGCAGAACCGGACGTGCCGGAAAGACCGGTGCGGCGTATAACATTCTCAGCGGCAGAAAACAGGAAATGGAGATGCGGGAAATCTCCCGCTATACCAAGGCGGACATCACTGAGATTCCGGTGCCCACTTCCAAGGAACTCCGCAGTGCAGCCGTAGCGGAAACCCGTGCCAAGCTGCTGGAACTGGCGGCAGCACCGGCTTCGGAAGAAGCACTGACAGTGGCACAGGAACTGCTGGCACAGACCGGATCACCGGAACAGCTGCTGGCAGCTCTGATTCAGCAGCAGCTGGACGATGCCACCAAGAACCTGCCGGCATTTGACGTGCCGAAGCCCATTCGCAAGGGCAAGCGTGCCGGAGCCAAGACGGTTCGGGTGCACATCAACGCCGGCAGAAAAGACCGCATGGCACCGAATTTCATTCTGGGAGCACTGGTAGAAGCCACCGGCATGGCTGGCAACGAGTTCGGCAAGATCGACATTCACGACCAGTACACCACCGTGGAAGTGCCGGAAACGGAAACCGATTTCGTTATCGACTCCATGCAGAACGAAAAGATCAACGGCAAGTCCGTTGCCGTGCGGCGGTATGAGGAACGGGATAACGACTATCGCGGCGACTCCCGCGGACGCGGCGGCAGAAACGGCGGACAGCACCGCCAGTCCCGCCATGGCTATAACCAGCGTGCCCGCAGCGGCGGCTATAACCGCAAGCGGAGAAAGGGCTAATATCAGTTTTGTCAGTTCTTCTGTAGAACCTGATGTATTCAGAAAAAGATTCCACAGAGAACCCCTCCACCAGCTTCGCTGGTTCCCCTTCCCTAAAGGGAAGGCTCTTATTCAGGCTCCCCTTTAGGGCACCCGTAGGGCGTGCCTTGTGCTGAGCTGTCACCGTAGGTGACTGAGGGGTACTTCCGTGTAACCTAAGGCAACACCGCACAAAGCCCGCCTGACGGCT
>NZ_KI260291.1:29266-31334 GCF_000468015.1 Ruminococcus callidus ATCC 27760
TTACGCACAAGCTTTGTGCGGTGTTGCCCTAAAACATTATGCAAAAGATTTCACAGAGAACCCCTCCACCAGCTTCGCTGGTTCCCCTTCCCTGAAGGGAAGGCTTATTATCAAATCACTCCCCGAACAGACATCGTCACGACGTTTGTTCGGGGATTTTTTTGTCCGAACAGAAAAACACCCTGCTGGAGAAAAGCAGGGTGTCGGGAAGAGTATGCGGACAACACCACGCTTTGCATGGTGCCGCCGATGAAACTGTCAATGGAATGGAATAGTTGTGCCGCCAAATTCAATGGAAACAATGCCTTCTGGGGCGATAGGCTCGTCGAAATCAATGTTATATTCCCAAGGCGTATCACTTTGGTCGGTGAATGATATACTGCTGTTTTTACAATCTGGTGTCATAGTGCTGCCGTCTGCATAGGTGATCGTTACTGGATAAGCGGAATCATAGGAATCAAACAGCTGCATATCTCCTGTGCCGGAAAGCTGCATCGAAAGTGCCTGTATTTCCAGATGTTTCAGATAACCAGTGCCGTTTTTATTGGGAATTGCAATCGGTTCTGTATAGTTCAATGTCACTTCTTGAACAGAGGTATCCAGTGAAACTGTGACATCGATCGTTCCCAGTAGTTCTGTTTGTTCAGATTTTACAAATCCATTTTGTTTTTCTATGAGATCTGTAATATCAGTCAGTCCAATGGTAAAATTAAGATGGTCAAAGGTGATACCGTTTGTAAATTGCAGCTGATAAAATGCGGTGTACGAACCGTCTTCTTCCGGTATGTCTGTCCGTTCGAAAAATTCATATTTCCCCAAGTAATAGGGATCATCTTTATCTGCATCATCGAGTTTGTTTTCCCCGTTGATCATCGGATATACAATGCCTGAACCGGAATTATAGTTTACAATCGCTCTTTTTGCAGGGTTGAAATCAGGATCACTGGGAACAATACGCATCATCAGATAAACATTTTTTGCATCATTGACCACGCCAATAGGCGTAATGTCCAGACCGTCCATGCCGTCTACGGTAAAGGATTCGATCTGTCCGTTGGTGAACACTGCGGTTTCTGGTACATCTACTGACTCTGCCCAAGGGAACAGCTTTTCCAGCAAATTATTGTTCTGTGCGGCTGCTACAGAAAAGACGCTGACGACTGCCACACAGGCAGCTGCCGCAAGGGCAATGCCGGCTCTTTTTCGCCATGTGATGTGCTTTTTCAGCTGCGGCATTTTCGTCTGGTGTACTGCGTTCAGAATCCGCTGCTCGCAGGCATCAGACATCTGAATTTGTTCCATGAGCTGCTTGTATTGCCGTTTGTCCATAGTGAAACCCACCTTTCTGTTCTAAGAGTGCTTTCAGTTTTTTTCGGGCACGTTCCAGTTGTGTCTGTATGGTCGAGGGGTTGCGTTGCAGCATTTCGGAGATCTCTTGCACGGAGTATTCCTCATAGTAGTAGAGCAGGATCACCACCCGATATTTTTCCGGCAGGGAGAACACCGCCGCGTACAGTGCATTGTCCTGTGGCGTTTCAAACGCAGTCGCCAGATTTTCCGGCAGTTCCGCCCGATTCTGAAACCAGACCGACCGCCGGAGGTTGTGGCAGGCGTTCAGCGTCACCCGAATCAGCCACGCCTTTTCGCTGCCGACATCGGGGAACGGTTTTTCCCGCAGATAAAACTTGAGGAATGTTTCCTGTGCGACATCTTCCGCATCTGCCTGATTCCGCAGATAGGTAAAGGCAATGCGGTAAACGGTATCTTTGTATTGTTTCAGCTTGCCGCGGAATACATCTTCGTCCATGTGGTACACCTCCTTGGTTTGTGTTGCCTTTTGAAGTACTTCACCCCTATAACAATCCAGAGGGTCAAAATATCTCACTTTTTGAAAAAAATTTTGCAACAACAAAAGCCGCCCATGTGGACGGCTTCTGGTGAAATCTTTTTCCTATGTTTTCGGTTTTACAGAAAACTCTTTTTAATATGTAGGAGGCGATGCCCACATTTGCCCGAGGGCAGTAATTTTCTGGGGCAGCCATGTCAAAACCGTCCGGCGGAATTCGCT
>NZ_KI260292.1 GCF_000468015.1 Ruminococcus callidus ATCC 27760
TCTGTCGCACAATCTTTGTGCGGTATTGCCTCAACAAAACATGGGCAACACTGCATAAAGCTTGTGTGTTGTCCATACACGCAAAGATGAAGGAGGTCATTGCAATGGCAATGCTGGAAGTAGCACATTTGAAAAAGGTTTACACCACTCGTTTCGGCGGCAATCAAGTTGAGGCTCTGCGGGACGTTTCCTTTACGGTGGAGCAGGGAGAATATACGGCGATCATGGGGGAATCCGGTTCCGGAAAAACCACGCTGCTGAACATTCTGGCGGCACTGGACAAGCCTACCAGCGGTATGGTGCAGCTGGACGGAAACGACCTGACACAGATCAAGGAATCCCGTATCGCCGCATTCCGGCGGGATCATCTGGGGTTTGTCTTTCAGGACTTCAACCTGCTGGACACCTTTTCACTGGAGGACAACATCTATTTGCCGCTGGTGCTGGTGGGAACACCCTATGCGGAGATGCAGCGGCGGCTGGAACCTATTGCGAAACAGCTGGGCATCACCCAGCTGCTGAAAAAATTCCCCTATGAGGTTTCCGGCGGACAGAAACAGCGTGCCGCCGTGGCTCGTGCCCTGATCACCAACCCGCGGCTGATTCTGGCAGATGAGCCTACCGGTGCACTGGACTCCCGTTCTTCTGATGAACTGCTGGCACTGTTTTCGGCGATCCACCAGTCGGGACAGACCATTGTCATGGTGACCCACTCCACCAAGGCGGCGGCAAGTGCCGGACGGGTAATGTTTATCAAGGACGGCGAAGTGTTCCACCAGCTGTATCGGGGAAACGACACCAACGAACAGTTCTATCAGCGGATTTCGGACACTCTGACATTGCTGACTACCGGAGGTGAGGCACGATGAACATGCATCTCTATCCCAAATTGGCATGGCACGGCATTATCAAGAACAAGAAAACCTATGTGCCGTTCCTGCTGACCAGCATCGGACTGGTCATGATGTTTTACATCGTGTCCTATCTCACCTACAACAAATCTGTCAAACAGATGCGTGGCGGCGGTGATATGCAGCTGATCTTGTCATGGGGCGTGCCGGTGGTGGCATTTTTTGTTGTCATCTTTCTGTTCTACATGAATTCGTTTCTTATGCGTCGCCGGAAAACGGAGTTCGGACTGTATAATATTCTGGGCATGGGAAAGGGCAATATTGCCCGCGTGCTCCTGTGGCAGAATCTCATGCTGTTTGCCGTTTCCATTGTCGGCGGTCTGGGCATGGGCATTCTCCTGTCCAAGCTGGCGGAACTCTGTGCGGCGAAAATGCTGTCCAATCAGGCTTCTCTGGCATTTGTCATTGAACCTTCTGCGGTGCGAAATACCCTGTTTCTGACAGCCCTGTCTTTTGTGCTGATCCTGCTGTATTCGCTGGGACAGATCCGTGTGGCAAAGCCAATAGAACTGCTCCACGGGGAAAAGACCGGCGAAAAGCCGCCGAAGGCACGCTGGATACTGGCACTGCTGGGCATGTTATTGCTGGGTACCGCGTATTATCTGGCGTTGACCACAAAAGATCCCATACAGGCACTGCTGGTGCTGTTTATTGCCATTGTGCTGGTCATTATCGCTTCTTACCTGCTGTTCATCTGCGGCTCTGTGGCACTGTGCAAGCTGCTCCAGAAAAACAAAAAGTACTACTATAAACTGAACCATTTCGTTTCCGTTTCCTCTATGTCCTATCGCATGAAGCGGAACGGTGCCAGTCTGGCTTCCATTTGTATCCTCTCCACCGGCGTGCTGGTGATGATCTCGTCCTCTCTCTGTCTGCGGATCGGCGAAGATGCCAGCCTGCACACCCGCTATCCCAGAGATCTGGAAGTCGGCGTTTTCACTAAGGACTACGACCAGAGTGTTGCGGCATCATCTTACATCGAACAGCAGGTCGATGCTGTATTGCAGACATCGCATCAGACCAGAAAGAATGAACTCGCCTACAACAATCTGAATTTCGCGGCGTTAAGGCAGGGCAGCAATCTCTCGGTAAAACAGTATACGGAAGTCAGCGGCACTCAGTATGCGGAGAGCATCGACAAACTGGTCATGCTGAATATTGTGACACTGGACACCTACGAAAAAATCACCGGCACAACAGAAACACTGGGCGAAAATGAAGTGCTGCTGTGTATGTTTCGCGGAACGTTCAGCGGAGATGCCCTGAATATCGATGACCAGTTCCAATTTCATATCAAGAAGCAGGTTCCTGACTTTCTTGAAATCGGTGACAATGCCATTGCGACCTATCCGACCATGTACCTGGTGGTTCCGGACGGCGAAACTATGAGCCGGCTCTACGAGTACCAGTATTCTGTCTACGGCGAAAAAATGGCGTCCAGTTATCAGACCTGGCTGGGATTTGATCTGGACTGCAACGCGGACACACAGATGGAACTGGAAAAACAATTGGAGCAGCAGTTTGCCGACGACGCACAGACACATCAGGAATATTTTTACGAAGTCAAAAGTTTGGAGATGCAGCGGTACAGCTTCTACTCCCTGTTCGGCGGGCTGCTGTATCTGGGCATTTTGTTGAGCGTGGTATTCCTGTTCGGCACGGTGTTGATTATGTACTACAAGCAGATCTCCGAGGGATACGAAGATGCAGCACGGTTCGAGATTCTGCAAAAGGTGGGCATGACCCGAAAGGAGATCAAAAAGAGCATCAACTCCCAGATCCTGACAGTCTTTGCCGCACCGCTGCTGGCATCGGGTGTGCACCTGTGCTTTGCGTTCCCGCTGCTCCGGAAGCTGCTGATGATGTTCGGGCTGTCGAATACGCCGCTGCTGGTGGGCGTGACTGGGGGCAGCTATCTGGTGTTTGCAGTGCTGTATGTGGTTATGTACAAGGCAACTTCCCGCAGCTACTACCAGCTGGTAAAATGATGCGGCAGCGAATTTACCGCGGGGCAGTGCTGGCTGTGGGGCTGATGCTGCTGGCAGTCGTAGCCGTGCCGCTGGCGGTATTTCTGGGAATTGCCGGTGCGGTGTGGAAAATCATGAACTGGCTGTTGGAAAGGGGCAATGCAGAATGAAACTGCGGAAAATCTGGGTGCTGCCGCTGCTGTTGACACTGGTTTGCAGCGTGGGCTGCGGCGGGAAAGCGGACCTGCTGCACGGCTATGAAAAGGTGGTGTCCTCCATGGGCTCGCTGGCACGTACCTCGGAGCACAAGCTCATTGGCACGCGAACCTGCGGGAGCGACAACTACACCGGAGCCTATGCCGCCACATGTCGGCAGGCACGGGGAAAAGATGTGGTTTTCGGCGGGTGCAGCTTGCAGGCAAGGCGGCTGCAAGTCACGGGCTCGGTTGCCTGCCAGTCCGGCTTTGTGCAGCTGATCGTGAAAAACGGCAGCGACGAACTGTGGCTCACACCCGATGCAAACGGGAACATCTCACAGGAGATCACCGGCAGCGGCGGCGACTGGTATCTTTCGGTGGAATATGCCGATTTTTCCGGCAGCGTGACATTATGCAGTGCTTATGCGAAATGAAAAAAAGCGTATCGTCTGGGACGGTACGCTTTTTGCTATTTCACACGGACGATCGTGTTTCTTTTTGCTGAGCCTGTTGTTCGGAGAGGGTGTCGAGAAACTGCTCCAGCCTGCCCTTGTTGCGTTCGGTGAGGGCGGTGTATTTTTGCAGCACCAGCAGGGCATCGTCTGCAATGGTGATCCCGTGAGGATTTTTCGGGAGATTGGTGCGTCCGGCGAGATAGTCCAGACTGACATCGTAGAAATTCGCCAGAAGGACGGCAAAATCCAACGGGACAGAATGCTTTCCCTGTTCATAATTGGTGTAGGTGGTCTTGTGCATGTATAACTTTTTGCAAAGTGCTTCCTGTGTCAGGTCGTGGTCTTCTCTGAGGTCGCGGATTCGCTGGTAATGTTGCATAATGGTGATTTCTCCTATTTATAGATTTCACCAAAATTATACTACAAATGCGGACGAACACTTGATTTTTTACAACGAATGTGGTATTATAAATTTATGGATACATCATTTGTTGTATTCAAGAAAGGGAAATACACAAATTTTGGTCTGAACGAAAAGGAGTTGGTACAAATGAAAACATGCAGAAGAAAATGGCTTGCTCGGTGGCTCGCGGCTTGTATTGCGGTCGTGCTGGGCATGGGAATGTGTGCGGGGCTGCCGGTGAGTGCGGCAACTTCTGCCGAATTGACGATTAGCCAGAACGGTATTGATTTTATCAAAGCCAGAGAGGGATTCAGTGCCAAGTGTTATTATGACGGTGCACAATCTTCGATAGGATATGGTACAAAATGCGGCACAAAGGCACATGCCAGCGGACTGCACAGCATTACAAAGGCTGCTGCCGAAGTGGCAATGCGTCAGGAGATCGTGTCATCATATATCCCCAATGTCAGACGGCAGACTTCCGGATTGCAGATGAATCAGAATCAATTTGATGCACTGGTCAGCTTTACGTACAACACCGGCGGCGGAACGTCTATGATTAAAAATTCTCCGCTGGTAAAATATCTGCGTGGAGAAATGTCGCAGGCTGCCGCTGCATCTGCATTTGAAAGCTATGTTGTAACCAACTCTGCAACGGGTAAAGTGGATTCCGGACTGAAAAATAGAAGAAGATTAGAGGCGAAGCTGTTCTTTTCGGGGGTGAATCCGAATCCGCCGAAGTGGGCAAAAGTAACATTAGACCACTATGCCTGGATGGCAGGGGAAACATTGACGTTTAACTTGTCCAGCGAAGGCGGTGTGGCTTATACAGTAGGCATTGATACAGAAAATGCTGACGGCGGAAGAACCCGAATTGACACACATGACACCAGAGATACTTCTTATTCGAGATCATTCAATAATCCGGGAAAGTATTCTTGCTATATTACCACTTATAATGAGTATGGACTGGCGGACAGTGAAAGAATCTATTTTGAAGTATACGACAAAAAGCCGG
>NZ_KI260293.1:0-9192 GCF_000468015.1 Ruminococcus callidus ATCC 27760
GCAAAAAAAGAAAAGAGTTCGCATTCCACTTGTATTATAAGATTCAAGTATCACCCGAAGTTTCCACCAACAAAAATCCCCCGGCGGGGCATACAGGCGGCTTGCTATCCTTGGGCAAGTCTGCCGTCGCCATTACCGCTGGGCGACGGGCTGGCTGCTGCCGCCGTAACACTACCCTTTTTACAGTTGAAATTGGGGCGTAGGGTCAGCGGCGACTCGCCGCTTGACCGAAAAAGGGCACCCTCTGTAGCAGAGAGTGCCCTTTGAAAATTTGCTGTGTATTTCCTGAAACTTACAGAGTTACCTTGTCCTGCAAATAGCTTACCAGTTCATCGATCGGCATGCGAACCTGTTCCATAGTGTCGCGGTCGCGGACGGTGACGCAGTTGTCCTTTTCTATGGTGTCGAAGTCTACCGTGATGCAGAACGGAGTACCGATCTCGTCCTGACGGCGGTAACGCTTACCGATAGAGCCGGTTTCGTCGTAGTCTACAGAGAAGTGCTTTGCCAGAACGGCGTATACTTCCCGAGCCTTGTCGCCCAGCTTCTTGGACAGCGGCAGAACCGCAGCCTTGTACGGTGCCAGTGCCGGATGCAGGTGCATTACCACACGGGTGTCGTTCTTTTCTGCATCTACCACTTCTTCGTCATAAGCCTCTGTCACAATGGACAGGAACAGACGCTCTACGCCCAGAGAAGGCTCGATAACGTAAGGAATATACTTGGTATTTTCTTCCTGATCCATGTATTCCAGCGACTTGCCGCTGTGTTCCTGATGCTGTGTCAGGTCGTAGTTGGTTCTGTCTGCAACACCCCACAGTTCGCCCCAGCCGAAGCTGAACTTGTATTCAAAGTCGGTGGTTGCCTTGGAGTAGAAGCACAGTTCCTCCGGATCGTGGTCACGCAGCCGCAGGTTTTCTTCTTTCAGACCCAGTGTCAGCAGGAAGTTCTTGCAGTAGCTTCTCCAGTACTGGAACCATTCCAGATCGGTGTCCGGCTTACAGAAGAACTCCAGTTCCATCTGCTCGAATTCGCGGACGCGGAAGATGAAGTTGCCCGGAGTGATCTCGTTTCGGAAAGACTTACCGATCTGAGCCACGCCGAACGGCAGCTTTTTGCGGGTGGTACGCTGGATATTGGCAAAGTTTACAAAGATGCCCTGTGCAGTTTCCGGACGCAGGTACAGTTCGGACTTGGAATTCTCGGTTACACCCTGATAGGTCTTGAACATCAGGTTGAACTGCCGAATGTCGGTGAAGTCCGTCTTGCCGCAGTTCGGGCAGGGGATCTGCTTTTCGCGGATATAGTCCATCATCTGCTGATTGGTCCAGCCGGCAGGGTTGGTGCCGTCGAAATCTTCAATCAGGTTGTCCGCACGGTGTCTGGTCTTGCAGGACTTGCAGTCCATCAGCGGGTCAGAGAAACCGCCCAGATGACCGGAAGCCACCCATGTTTCCGGATTCATAATGATCGAAGCGTCCAGACCGACGTTGTACGGGGACTCCTGTACAAACTTCTGCCACCATGCACGCTTGATGTTGTTTTTCAGTTCCACACCCAAAGGGCCGTAGTCCCAGGAGTTTGCCAGACCGCCGTAGATCTCAGAGCCCGGGTATACAAAGCCGCGGGACTTGCAGAGGTTTACGATTTTATCCATGCTTTTCTGATCGTTGGTCAACATTTTCGTATTCTCCCTTGTTTGAATTTGCTTGCTGTATACAGCATTGGTATCTTTTATATTGTACCGGAAAACTGCGGAAATGTCAAGTGTTTTGTGAGAATGAAAATAATCGGGAAGGATTCTCTAAATCCCCAGTGCCTCCTTGACAGCCAGCAGGTCGTTGCGGGTGTCTGTTTCGTCATCGTCCCGCCAGAGCATAATGGTATAATCTGTTTTGGTATCGGGCATAATGCCATACAGGGTGTAGCTGTCATCGTTGGGGTAGTAGGCGATGAAATAGTCGGTTTCCTGCTGATAGATCTCAAAGGGATTTGCGGCATACGACAGGTCTACAGAGTCGATAAAGGTTTGCAGATCATCGTACTGCCGGTTGGTACCAACTTCCAGATAAATGTTCTGTCCTGTGGCGGCATCATAAAAGCTGTAGAAATAGAAAGAAGCATCAATGCCGCTGCTGACGAATTGCCATGTGTCCAGCAGTTCCTGCGGCGGTGTGAACAGGCTGACCTGCGGGCGGGTTTCTGCCATAGCAGCAGAAAATGCGTCATAGGTCGGGTAATATTCACAGGAAACTTCCTGTTCGAACACTTCTTCGGTTGTGGTGACAGGAACAGCTGTCGTTGTAGCTGCTGTGGTTTTCGGTTTTGCAGCAGTTTTGCCGCAGCCTGCCAGCAGTGCCAGTATTGTTGTCATCGAAAAGAGAAACAGTATCTGTTTTTTCATAGAAATCATCTCCTTGCTTTATTGATTAGAGGGTTAATATCTATTTTTGTTTTGGTTTAACTTTTCTAGGCATTGTGGGCATGTTGCCATTGAAGATGCAATAATGTATTTTCCACGTTCTGTTCCCCACATGCATTTAGGATATTGGTCAGGAAGAACATTATAGTGGTCTTTTACATCATATAAATGTCCAATTTCGTGTATGATTGTTTTTGAAGCAAATGCGTAAATATCTTCTCCTTTTTTACTTTTGGGAACTCGGTAATCATAATCACTTGAAATAATTTTTCTGGAGGTTTTCCAGCACACGCCATTTACGCCATGATGAGAATTATTAGCACAGATATAAGATGCCGTGAATAGCCATGTGGCAGTTTTACTATTTGCTGGATTGGGAAGAATGCTTTTGAAAACTTCTGCATTATTATGATGACGAGTACCATTTTCACATTGTGTATTTGTATAGCAAGGGCAGCCATATTGTACTGTGTTTTCAAAATTAGAGGAGTTATCAGCACATTTTCTAGCAGGACTATTGACAATGTCTTGAGATGAAAAAACAACATTTACGTTTATGCCGTCTGTTCGGTTTGCATAATAATATTCTACACGTTTTTCAATTTCAGGGAATCTTTGGGTAAAAGCTGCTGGAACACCATAGATTGCAAGTTCAGCAGAATCCATATAAGTTTTGACGGTTAATGTAGCATAACTTTTTGTTGTTAGCTGAGGAGAAAGGATAAGAGATGTAACAGCGATAGTAGAGCATATGATTTTAAAAAGTCTTTTTTTCATTTTATATTCCTCCTTTTTGTAATCTTGCAAATATATCTTAGCTAAAATATTATCCTATTTAAATTATACCATAGTATATACCATAAAGTCAATATAAATATAAAAAATGTATATATACAAATTATTATTCTATATTTGTGCATATATAACATAACACATGTACAATGATTATTGTACATGTGTTAATGTAGTTCTATCGATTCTGTTTTCCACTCTTACAAATCGTATACCACGCACAGTCCCCGCAGATCTGTTCCAGTTTGCCGCAATCCAAGATGCACTGATCTACCCGTGCACAGAATTCGCTCCACCGCAGGACACTGCCCACAGAAAGACCGCAGAACATGAGAACGGCACTGTCATAGCGTTGTACCTTTTCCGCCGCATCGCACACATGGGACAGGCTGTGGGGACAGCTGGCACAGATGCAGTCCGTGCCGCCGGTCAGGGTGATATATGGGTCGTCCTGCCGGAACAGCCGTAGCATTTCCGTCATGTTTGCGGTAAATGCTTCGCTGTAGCCGTGCCCGCAGAAAAACGCCGAGCACAAGCCGTGGTGTGGTCGTAGTTTATACACGCTGGATCAGCCGCTTCGGGAGCCGCTTTCCAATCAGGATTGCCAGAGCCATTTTTACGCAGTCCGGCAGAATGAACGGGAATACGCACCAGCCCAGTGCAGTCAGCAGTCCCACAGAACCGGAATTCTTGGCGTATACGATCATGAACCACGCAGTACCAAAGGCGTAGCACACCGCCAGCCCCAGCACCAATGCCAGAATCATTACCGGCAGCTTCTCCCCGAAAAAGTGGGTAATCAGCCAGTAGAGCAGACCGGTGAACAGGAAACCGATAATGTAGCCGCCGGTGGTGCCGAACAGAATGCCGATGCCGCCGGTAAAGCCGGCGAATACCGGAACGCCCACGGCTCCCAGTACAATATAGATCAGAATGGAAATGGTGCCGCCCTTGCCGCCCAGTGTGGCGAGAGCACAGAACACGGCAAAGGTCTGCATGGTGAACGGCACGGTCATGGGAATCTGGATCCATGAGCATACGGCAATGATCGCCGCGAACAGGGCAATCTGCACCATTGCCACGATCTTCTGGTGCTGGGTCTTCTTGGCAGTCATGCCGGATTCGGCAGCTGCGGTCTGTGTTTGCTGTTTCATAGGAAAAAGTCCTTTCTGGATTGGATTGGAGAGCGTCGGCTTGCGGGAAATTCCCCGCCGCAAAGCGTGTGCTAACGCTGCAACGTTCCCATTATAGCACAGTCGGCCTTATTTGTCAACCTATTTGAAAGAGAAATCGGGTGACAAATCGCACAAACTTTGCAAACAGGCTTCAAATTTGCACAAAATGCACATTTTTATAAATCTAATTTTGTGCATTCCTACAAAAGTTGAAAAAGCCCTTGACAATCGTCCGGAATCATGGTAAATTTATATTAGCACTCAGAGAGAATGAGTGCTAACACTTTAAAAGTGAATCTGCCAGAAAGGATGGTTATTGTGGATGCACGAAAACGAAGAATTCTATCGGCGGTAGTCGATCTGTATATTCGGACCGGTGAGCCCGTGGGGTCGAAAACGATCTCGCAGTTACCGGACATTCATGTGTCTGCGGCAACTGTCCGGAACGACATGGCGGTATTGGAAGAACTGGGGTATCTGGAACAGCCGCACACCTCTGCGGGGCGTGTGCCTACCTTTAATGGGTACCGCATGTACATCGAGGAGATCAGTGCCGAGGGAACGCTCCCCCAAGAGGAACGGGACCGGCTGGACGAGATGCTGGGCGATGAGAGTCAGCTGACAGAAGACCTGATCCTGCAAAGTGCCACCACGGCACTTTCCCAGATCACCAAGTGTGCCACCGTGGTTTCCAACTTCGCACCGAAATATTCGGTGATCTCGAAAGTTGACGTGATCCCTACAGGGAAACGCATGTATGTGGTGCTGCTGATCACATCGGACGGCAAGATCAAGAATCGTGCCTGCCGGTTACAGTTTGACCTCACCCATGAACACATGGACTTTTTCAAGCACTTCATGGAGGAAAATCTGGAGGGCGTTTCGGTTTCCGACTTGTCGGAAGAAAAGCTGGAACAGATGATTACCGCCATGGGCACTTACATGATGACGTTAAGTCCGCTGGTGCAGGGCATTTGCGAAATGTCCAAGGATTTGCAGCAGAATGAGTTGTATATGACCGGTGAGCAGAACCTGTTCTCCTGTGACGATCTGGACAAGGCGGAAGTCGCCAAGTTCATGATGCACAAACAGGAATTATCCGGACTGCTGGATGATTCGTTTCAGGGCATCAAGGTCATGTTCGGTGAGGAAGGCAATGATTTCGTCATCGGCAACTCCAGTATGATCGTTTCCAAGTATCAGAAAGGCGATCACACCGCCGGTTCGCTGGGTGTCATCGGACCGATGCGGCTGAATTACGCCAAAGTGATACCTTATATAGAATATTTTACCGAAAAAATCTCACACCTGATTTCGGACGACGACGATACGCCGCCGCCGGAACTGGAATGTATCGGGCAGACGGAGCCGCCAAAGGATCCCAAGCCGGAACAATAGAAAGGACGTGTTAGCAATGGCAGACGAAAAGGAAACCAAGAAGCCGGAAACCGAAGCACAGCAGCCGGAAGATGCAAAGACAGAGAACGCACCGGAAGAAGCTGCTGCACCGGAAGCCAAAGCCGGGGAAACCAAAGCTGCGGACGGCAAGGACGACAAAAAGAAGAAGAAAAAAGACCTGAAAGATGCACTGGCACAGAAAGAAGCAGAACTGGCGGAACAAAAAGACCAGCACCTGCGGCTGATGGCAGAGTATCAGAACTACCGCAACCGCACCACCGAGGAGAAAAAGAAGATCTACGGTGATGCCAAGGTGGACTGTGTAAAGGAACTGCTGAATGTCATGGATACGTTCGAACGGGCTCTGGAAGCACCTTGTGCCGATGAGAACTATAAAAAGGGCGTGAAACTGACATTCACACAGATTCAGAAAGCATTCGAAAAGCTGGGCGTGACAGAAGTTGCCGCACTGGGTGAAACCTTTGACCCGAACCTTCACAATGCGATCAAGCAGGTGGACGACAGCGACTACGAAAGCGACAAGGTCTGCGAGGTGTTCCAGAAAGGATACCTGCTGGGGGATCGGCTGATCCGTCCGGCAATGGTTGCCGTTTCTGTGTAGGCAGGAGGCAGCAGCGTGAAGAAACACACAGCGTCCCTCATGACGGCGGCGATGCTGCTGACAGTGGCGTGGCTGACAGGGTGTGATTCCAAGGAACTGGAACAGCCTGCCGGCACCGGTACTGCACCGGCACTGGAAACCGTTGCGGAGCCGGTAACGGAAGCAGCAACCGAAGCGATAGAAGCCACGGAGGCAGCTGGGCAGAGCTTTGACGATTACGCCGCGTTTGCTGCGGCAATGGCAGAGCAGCATCCGGAAAAGACACTGTACACGCCGTCGGAAAGCGTGTTGGCAGCGTGGACGTGGAAAGCGATTCAGCTGAAAGCGGACGGTTATCAGTACCAGCTGTACAACGCCGAAACGCAGGAAACGGTAAACCTCCTGATCAGCATGGAGCCGCTGTTTCAGAATGCACAGGAAATTGTGGATTCCATGGCAGATCTGACAGATGTCACAGCGACACTGGTCGATGCAGGTTGCTGCCTGTGCCGGTGGAACGACAGCGGCGAATATGCCCTGTATGGCATCACCGGTGACATGGGTGCCAATTATATTGTCACACTGGAGCATGCAGATCAGACGCCGGCTTCGGCAGACGAACTCACCGCACTCCGCAGTGAGTTCTGGCTGTAAAGCAAACTTCTATCCGCAAGGGTAGTTTAAATATATTTATTCAATGAGAAAATCTGCCCGTTTTTCCGCAGGGGAAACGGAGATACAGAAAGGAAGAATTTACTATGGGAAAGATTATTGGTATTGACTTGGGTACAACAAACTCCTGTGTTGCCGTTATGGAAGGCGGTAATGCAGTCGTAATCCCCAACGCAGAAGGTGCGAGAACTACGCCGTCTGTTGTCGGCTTCTCCAAGAATGGTGAGCGTCTGGTAGGTCAGACCGCAAAGCGTCAGGCAATTGCAAATCCGGAGCGTACCATTTCCTCCATCAAGCGTCACATGGGTTCTGACTACAAGGTTGACATTGACGGCAAGAAGTACACCCCGCAGGAAATTTCCGCAATGATCCTCCAGAAGCTGAAGACCGATGCAGAAGCATATCTGGGTCAGCCGGTAACCGAAGCAGTTATCACTGTTCCGGCATACTTCACCGACTCTCAGCGTCAGGCAACCAAGGACGCCGGACAGATCGCAGGTCTGACTGTAAAGCGTATCATCAACGAGCCGACTGCTGCTGCACTTTCTTATGGTATCGATAAGGAAGACGACCAGAGAGTTATGGTATACGACCTCGGCGGCGGTACATTCGATGTTTCCATTATCGAAATGGGCGACGGCGTACAGCAGGTTCTGGCTACCGCAGGTAACAACCGTCTGGGCGGCGACGACTTCGACCAGAGAATCATCAACTGGATGGTAGAAGAATTCAAGAAGACTGAGGGCATTGACCTCTCCAACGATAAGATGGCAGTACAGCGTCTGAAAGATGCCGCAGAAAAGGCAAAGATCGAGCTGTCCTCCACCACCACCACCAACATCAACATTCCGTTCATCACCGCTGATGCAACCGGTGCAAAGCACCTGGATATGAACCTGACAGTTGCAAAGTTCAACGAACTGACCAAGGACTTGGTAGACGCTACCATGGGACCGGTACAGCAGGCTCTGTCTGACAGCGGTCTGTCCCCGTCTGACCTGAACAAGATCCTGATGGTCGGCGGTTCTTCCAGAATTCCGGCAGTACAGGAAGCTGTTCGCCAGAAGCTGGGCAAGGAACCGTTCAAGGGCATCAATCCGGACGAATGCGTTGCTCTGGGTGCTGCATATCAGGGCGGTGTCCTCGGCGGCGATGTCAAGGACGGTCTGCTGCTGCTGGACGTTACACCGTTGTCTTTGGGTCTGGAAACCATGGGCGGTGTCTGCACCAAGATCATTGAGAGAAACACCACCATTCCGACCAAGAAGAGCCAGATCTTCTCCACTGCGGCAGACAACCAGTCCGCAGTAGATATTGTTGTCCTGCAGGGTGAACGTGAGTTCGCAAAGGACAACAAGCAGCTGGGCACCTTCCGTCTGGACGGCATTGCACCGGCTCCGAGAGGGGTACCGCAGATCGAAGTAACATTCGACATCGACCAGAACGGTATCGTACACGTGACTGCAAAGGATCTGGGCACCGGCAAGGAACAGGACATCAAGATCACTGCTTCCACCAACATGTCCAAGGAGGACATCGACAAGGCTGTCAAGGAAGCAGAGCAGTATGCAGAAGACGACAAGAAGCGTCGTGAAGAAGTAGATACCAAGAACAACGCAGAGAGCCTGTGCTTCCAGTGCGAGAACGCTCTGAAGGAATTCGGCGACAAGGTTCCGGCAGACGAAAAGTCCGCAATCGAAAGCAAGATCGCAGACCTGAGAAGTGCACTGGGCGGAAATGATGCCGCAGCGATCAAGGCAAAGTCCGACGACCTGCAGCAGGCATTCTACGCACTGTCCTCCAAGGTATACAAGCAGAACGGCGGTCAGCCGGGTGCTGATCCGAACATGGGCGGTTCCGCAGGCTTTAACAGTGCTGACCCGAATATGGGCGGCAACCCGAACGGCGGTTCCGGTGATGACGGCGTTGTTGACGCAGACTTCAAGGAAGTTTAAGAATGAAACGCAGCGGCATGAAATATGACGTGCCGCTGTGAATAGAACGGCGGTGACGGGGCAGGTTTCGGCTTGTCCCGACATCGTCGTATATGGGGACTCCCCGCACGGTGTGCCGCTGCAAGCGGACACAGCGTAACATAATAGGGCAATACCGCACAAAGAGCGTCTGGCGAC
>NZ_KI260293.1:9292-11400 GCF_000468015.1 Ruminococcus callidus ATCC 27760
TGTCGCACAATCTTTGTGCGGTATTGCCATAGAGGAACAGCCGGATTCCGATCGGGTCTGTTCAAGGGAAAGGAGCCAGCAGACATGGCAGAAAAACGGGATTATTACGAGGTGCTGGGGCTGCAAAAGGGTGCTTCCGAGGACGAGATCAAAAAAGCGTTCAAGACCATGGCACGGAAATATCACCCTGACCTGCATCCGGACGATAAAGAAGCAGCAGAAAAATTCAAGGAAGTCAACGAAGCGTACGAAGTGCTGTCTGACTCCCAGAAACGTGCACGGTACGACCAGTTCGGTCATGCCGGCGTAGACCCGAATTACGGCGGCGGAGCCGGTGCAGGAGCCGGCGGCTTCGGTGGATTTGGCGGTTTCAGTGATGTCAGCGACATTTTCGAAAGTTTCTTCGGCGGCTTCGGCGGCGGTTCCAGAAGCACTGCGTCCAGTGCCAATGCACCGCGGCGTGGCGGCGATGTAAACAGCAACGTGACGATCGACTTCATGGAAGCCTGCAAGGGTGTCAAGAAGAAGATGCGGATCACTCACATGGTGAAGTGCGACCAGTGTAACGGTACTGGTGCAGATGCCAATACCACAACCAGCACTTGTACCGAGTGCCACGGCCGTGGTTCCGTGCAGGTCAACCAGCGGACACCGTTCGGCACGGTATCTTCCACAAGAGTTTGCTCCCGCTGCGGCGGTAAGGGCAAGATCGTCACCAATCCGTGCAGCAAGTGCCGCGGCAGCGGACGCTGCCGGACTACCAGCGATATTGAACTGAAGATTCCGGCTGGTATCGATAACGGACAGGTGCTGCGTGTCGGCGGACAGGGTGATGCCGGACTGAACGGCGGTCCCAGCGGCGACCTGAATGTTTCCGTAAATGTACGTCCGCACGATCTGTTTACCCGCAGAGGCGTGGACATCTACTGTGAGATCCCGATCACTTACGCACAGGCAGTGCTGGGCGATAAGGTGACTGTGCCTACCATTAAGGGCAAGGTGGAATATGACATTCCGGAGGGTACACAGAGCGGCACCAAGTTCCGTCTACGCGGCGAGGGTGTCAAGTATCTGGGCAGAGAATCCTATGGTGACCAGTATGTCACCGTAGTGGTAGAAGTGCCGAGAAAGCTGACACGCCAGCAGAAGGAACTGCTGCAAAAGTTCGACGACAGTCTGGAAGAAAAAAATCAGGCGAAGCGGCAGAGTTTCTTTGAAAAGCTGAAGCGTCGCTTTGAACAGCAGTAATTGCAGAGCATTCCCTGAAAATGCATGAAAAGAGCCTCATTTCCGCAGCTTTTGCAGAAATGAGGCTCTTGTTTTGTCCGGAGCATGTGCACACGCTCTGGGTTAGCGGCTGCTGTCGTCCGTGGAATCTGTCTTGGAATCGTCGTCGTTCATCAGATCGCCGGCAGCGTCCCCTGCATCTTTGACGGCGTCGCCCGCTGCATCGCCGGCATCACGTACCGCATCGCCTGCATCGGTGACAATATCCCGCACGCCGTCCTCTACATCGCTCATCACGCCGCCGTCTTCGCGGCTGGTATCTGTGGCAGAAGTGCTTGTGGAATCACCGGCGGAGCTGTCATTCTTACTGCCGCAGCCGGTGAATGCACTGCCGATCAGGAGCATTGCCATAGGCAGTGCCAGAAATCGATAGTTTTTCATGGATCTCACCTCGTTTTTGAAAGTCGCGAAGAAGAAATGCATTCCATTTTGCAGGAATGTGCTTCAATGCCTCGCAGAATTAGGATTTCCCACATTCCGCGAAATATTCTCTTTCCACATTTCCACGGCTGTAAAATCTGCGAAATTCCGCGAATTTTACAGAATCGACAGGATCTTTCACCGGTATTTCCCCAACTTTTCAACACAGTTTTCCACAACACAGGGGAAAACCAGTTACAAACCGGTTACGATCTGGCGAGTTTTGCACAGGGTGTTGGTGCCGGATCCCCGTAAATTGTGCAATGTTTGTCATAAATTCGAAAGGATACGCAAAAAACCACGGTTTTTGTTTTCCACAAGTTGTTGAAAGTGCTGTGGAAAACGCGGGAGAAGTGTGGAAATAGTGTTTCCTTAGGCAATACCGCACAAAGAGCGTCTGG
>NZ_KI260294.1 GCF_000468015.1 Ruminococcus callidus ATCC 27760
CTGTCGCACAATCTTTGTGCGGTATTGCCCTAAACAATTCGAAAAAACTGCACCGCAGGTCTGCGTACAAGCAGAAAGCGGTGCGGTTTTTTTGTGCGTTGCACTGGAAAATGTCAATATTGTATCCCACAAATCCGCATAAGAAATACACGAATCAGCGAGGCTCTTTTTATCCATTCCGTCAATTGACAGATCATGCAGGATATGGTAAACTAACAATAGAGGAGGGAATCCACCAAAAAGCACCAAATACACAAAAAACGAATTCTGCAGTTGTACATTCATACAAATAAGCCCGAAATTCGTTGACAAAAATGTATAATAGTGCTATAATATTCGATAGAAGGTTCTGTGCGTTTTCCGATTTGGCAATGAGAGGAAGGATACACGATGAAACGCATTTGGAAAAAAATGATGGCGATTTTAATGGCAGTATTTCTGGTATGCACAACATTGGTGCTTGCGGGCGGAGCCGAAGCTGTTTCTGCACTGGCAGAGGCAGGCGGGAATACACCGGAGGTAACGGACGGGGCAGATGCACAGCAGTTCGCCGACAATTCCGGCGATATTATTATAGGGAACATTTCGATCGAGCTGGATCAGCTGATCAAAAACCACTATATGGTCACTGTGCCGGTCACCATGCCCAATAACCCCGGCTTTACCGTTCTGCAATTTGGTGTAAAATGGGATGTGACACGCATGTCTGTGCAGGGTGCACGTTCTACCGGCAACATGAAGCTGCCGATTCTCACCATTGCCAATGACAAAAGGCAGATCTGGATGATGTTCATTGAGAACGACTGCAAGGAAACCAATATCAGTTCCCTGACAGCAGAGATCAATCCGGATGTCAAGGTGGGGGATACATTTGTGCTGGAAGGGGCTTATGCGGACTATGCCGACAACAAGGCTCTGTACAAAGACAAGACGATGAAATCACATGACCTGAATATTGTTTCCGGTACGATCACCATTGTGGACAGCGTTGTGCCGGAAGTAAAACTGCAGATCGGAGAAGTCAGACCTTCTATGCGGGATCTGGATGAGAACGACTATATGGTAGAAGTGCCGGTGACCGCAGAAGCGAACAATGGCTTTAGCGACATGGTGTTTGGCTTCCGCTGGGATGCCAGCAAGGTGACAGCAGAACCGCCGTCCGGCAATATACCGGAAGGGCTTTCTCTGATCCCCACCATTGACAACCAAAACGGTGTCGGGTGGATCCATGTCATTGCCGACAGCACCTATACCGGCAGCGACATCTGTACGCTGCGGTTCACAGTACCGGACAATACGAAGCCGGGGTCGATCTATGACATTACCGGTTGTAGCAGTGATGGAGATAAAGAGGCATCGGTTGCCAACCACTCCGGCACTGCGGGTACGCTGACCATCAACAACGGCAGAATTTTTGCCACTTCCACCCAGGCGGCGAATTCTTTTGCATTCGGTAAGGTGACGATTCCGGACATTTCCATTTCCATGGAAGATCTGGAGCAGAGCGATCACCTGATCTCCGTGCCGATTACGATCACGTCAAACAGCTGCTTTACCATGCTGGCGTTCGGTGTCAGCTGGGACACCAACGATTTGAGCATTGTCAGCTGCACCTGTGATGATACCAAGAATCTGGGCATGATCGAATCCTATTCCGATGACAACAACGGCATCTGGATGCAGTTTCTCTATCGTGGCCCCTATGATGCTTTTACAGGAACGGCACTGTGTACGCTGACGTTCCGTGTGCGGTCGGATATATCGCTGGGCGACAAGATCATGCTGAATCCGCAGGAACTGAGCCCCGACGGCGACAGCATGATTATCGTCAGCACCAAGGGCACCTTTGGTGACCTGAACATGCAAAAGGGCACTATCAGTCTGGTGTCGGCAAACGAGCTGACTGCGGCGGCAACCGTAAAGATCAGCGATGTGGAAATTGATACCTATCATTTGTGGCTCAAGAGCTATGTGGTAGATGTGCCCATTGTCCTGAAACGGAATACCGGTGTGTCCTATCTGTCTATGGGCGTTTTCTATGATGAAACCGTTGCACAGGCACAAGAACTGCAAAGCGTGGACATTGACCAGATCGGCGTGCTGGACGACTTTAGCCAGAGAGCCAGTTCGGGGGCAAGTTCCGGCTGGCTGGAATTCCGCAGTGTGGATCCCGGCAGCGGGTATGTCTACAGCGGCACCACGCTGGGCGTGCTGAAGATCAAACTGGACGAAAGCGTCAAGGCAGGCGATGTAATCGACCTGTCTGCGGTATCGCTCTCGCCTACCGGTGCAGTAGCCACGGTAGAGATCGCCGACGGTTCCCGTTCTTCTCCGGCACTGGTTTCCGGCTCGATCCGCATCACGGAAGCCGCAACCACAACACCGGCGGAAACGACCACTTCGGCGGAACAGACTACCGAAACGGAAACCACTGTGACAACGACCGCCACAACGGAAGAAACGACGATTTCGGAAACAGAAACCACCACTGTTACGGAAACGACTTCTGCCGGAACTACAACAGAAACGACTACGGAAACCACAGAAACTACCACCGAAGAAACCACCACGGAAACGGTGACAGAAACCACTGTGACTTCTACAGAAACTACAGCAGCGACTACCACAGGATATACCGCTGCAATCAAGACTGACCACCTGAACCGGACAACACTGCGGGTACGTGCCGGACAAACCAGCCGCCTGCAATTTTATCCGGCAGAGGGCAACGGGGACGACTGTGTCTGGATGAGTTCGGATACAGATATTGTCAAGCTTGCTCCTGGAAACACCTCCGCGGAAATCATGCTCACCTGCAACCGTGTGGGAACGGCAGAGGTGTCTGTGCTGTATGACGGGCAGGTGCATACCTGTAGCGTCAGTGTGGTATCCGGCGACAGCGAAGCTGCCGGCGATGTCAACGTCGACAATCAGACA
Organism: Ruminococcus callidus ATCC 27760; assembly: GCF_000468015.1. Classification (GTDB taxonomy): domain Bacteria; phylum Bacillota; class Clostridia; order Oscillospirales; family Ruminococcaceae; genus Ruminococcus_C; species Ruminococcus_C callidus. Next base: position 2,938 of record NZ_KI260294.1, read on the forward strand.
GATCTGTCTGATCTGGTGATGCTGAATCACATGCTGCTGGGGCAGATTCCCACAGGAGATGCCGCATCTCAAAGTGCTGACATCAACGGCGACGGGTATCTGGACAACTGTGACGTTCTGCTGCTGATGCAGATGCTCCTGAATCAGGGATTGCTACAGTAGGCTTTTTGAAATTTAGAACAAGAAAAGCGGTACAGAATTTCTGTGCCGCTTTTTTGGTTCTGTAAAGGGAACTCTGCATAAAACAATCAGGCGGCTTCGTGGGGTGTTGCTGTAGATCTGCCTCTTTATTATGCAATTTATGAGTGGAAAAAATGGGGCTGGGCGTGTTCATTTTTGCGGTTGCATTGACTTCTGGTAAAAAATATGCTAAACTGAACAGGAGAACATTTGCGGCGGCATGGTATCAAGTCCGGCGGTGCTGTTCGGAAAAGGAGGGACTTCTGTGGTACAATTCTGGGTTGGCATGCGGCGGCTGACAGCACACTGGAAACCGCTGATACTGTTTGAAATTCTTTGGAAACTGGTGACGCTGCTGGTGATTGCACCGGCATGTGCCGGCTTGATCCAGCTGGCGATCCAGCTGGCGAAGCTGAAATATCTCACCACCTCCAACCTGTTGCAGTTTCTCCGTTCCCCGTGGACGATTCTGCTGCTGGCAGTGCTGTTGCTGCTGGCGGCGCTGTATACCCTGTTTGAAATTGCGGCAGTCTGTACCTGTTTCCGGCAGTCCCGCTTTCAGAAAGTTCGTACCACGCTGGGGCGAATGGTGCGTTCCGGTTTGCAGTCGGTGCTGCACTTCTTTCGGGGCGGCGGACCGTTTCTGGTGCTGCATCTGCTGGTACTGATTCCGCTGATGCAGTTTTCGGCGACTTCCGGTATTTTTACCGCAATGGGCATTCCGGATTTTCTCGCCTACTATATGACGAAAAAGGAATTCCTGCTGCCGATTTATGTGGCAGCGATCATTCTGTGCTGTCTGCTTTCTGTTCGCTGGGTCTTTTCCAGCGTGCTGTTCACGCAGAACCAGTGCAGCTACCGCAGTGCCAGAGCCACCAGCGTACAGCTGGTGCGGGGGCGTTTCTGGCAGACGTTCTTCTCCGTGCTGGTGTGGAACTGCTGCTATTTCGCCGCTTTGCTGGTGTTCCTGTGTATGATTACAGTGGTCGTGCTGATGGTGATTCGTGCCACCGGCAGCAATGATCTCATCATGTCGCAGGCAATGCGGATCCTGAAACTGCTGATTCAGATCGTGCTGTGGAGTTTCTCGTTTTTTGCCACGCCGATCTGCATGGCACACCTGACGGCTCTGCTGGAGAAACGCTGTGTGCAGATGCCGGAGGTGGTGCTTCCGGAACCGGTTCCGTTGAGCCGGAGTGCCAAGCCGTTTCGCCGGAGCACGGCAGTTCTGACGGCATGCTGCTTTACGGTGGCGGCTCTGGGGCTGAACCTTTCGTATGTGTACAGCGTTTTCACCGGCAAGGCGAATTTCCGTCTGGCACTGTTCCAGAATCCCACCGTTATGGCACATCGGGGACTTTCTGCCGATGCACCGGAGAACACCCTCTACGCCTTTTCCGATGCCATTTCGGTGGGGGCGGATTTCATTGAACTGGACGTGCAGCAGACCAGGGACGGCGTGCTGGTGGTGATGCACGATTCCAATCTGAAACGCACCACCGGTGTGAACAAGGACATCTGGGACGTGGACTATGCAGATATTCAGAATCTGGACGCAGGCAGCTGGTTTGATCCGGCGTATGCCAATGCCAGAATCCCCACGCTGGAAGAAACGCTGCAATTTGTGGACAAGCGGGCGAAGCTGAACATCGAGATCAAGCCCACCAAGCACGGTTCCGATACGCTGGAGCAGGACGTGGCGGAGTTGATCACCCGGTATCAGTACACCGATGCCTGCTATGTGACATCGTTTTCCTACGGCTCGCTGAAAAAGGTCAAGGAAGCCAATCCGGAGATTCGTACCGGCTATCTCATGAGCGTGGCATACGGACAGTTCTACTCCCTGAAGTATGCGGACGCGTTCAGTCTGAACAAGGTGTTCGTCACCAGTCAGGTAGTCAACGCCGCCCACCAGCAGGGCAAGCAGATATTCGCATGGACGGTGAACGGCATGTCCGAGGTGCGGAGTCTGTGCAATCTCCACGTGGACAGCATTATCACGGACGATCCGGTCATGGTGCAGAATGTGATCTCGCGGGACAGCACCGGTGAAACGCTGCGGTCTGTGCTGGACTATTTTATCAATTGAGGGGTACGCAGAAAAAAATAGATGAATTAAGGTGGTATGATGAAAAACAAGGCATGGTATGAAAGATTTCACGATGAATTGTTCAATGAGTACAATTCATCTGGAGAAGCGGTTGCTGTTCATATTGTCAGAGATATTGTTGACAATATTGATACAAGGGGAAAATGGATTGACGTTGTTTCTATGGATACATACGGTGCATACAACTGTGACCATATCAAATTCAATTGGATTATCATAGAGTTGTTTCCCAGAATCACACACCCGAAATATAAACCATATGTAGAGATTTATCCGACCGATGATAAAGAAATAAAGCAAAAAAAGAAAGAGCAAAATCGCATGATTCGAGAAGATAACCGGTATATCACATGGCACGCTTCGCACGAAGATATTGAAGTGCATCGAAATAAAAATCATCATGGCGAAAAATTTATTGTTCTTTGTCATTTGTACAATAAAAACAGAGGAAAAACAAGGAAGTATGTGCAGACAATTGTACGTAAAGCGACAGATCCCATGGCAATTTGGTGCGGCGGCGAACCTGTTTCGGACGGATATATTCCGGAACAAGTGACAAAAACGGAACCATTAGCTCCGTCTTATGAATATAGAATCACAGCAATCAGCAAAATCACACAAGAGCAAATCAATTATATCACACAGAATGAAATGGAATTAGTTGATAAAATTTGCAGGAACGGCAAGCCGACACTGGACATTCTACTGGCAGCTTCCAAACGGCATCAGGCAAAGAAAAAATAATAGAATTAGATATTGTTGTGTATGAGAAAAAGCTGGAACACCCCACCTCACGAAAGGAGAATCCCCATGCACCTATTCGCCGCCCCCGTTCCCGCCGGCAAAAAGGCTCTGGAACACGAAACCGCTTACCGGCTGCTGGCGTATGCGGTGCAGGAGGTTTACGGGCTGCCCCTGCCGGAAATTGCCTGCGACTCCCGCGGCAAGCCCTTTTTTCCACAGCGGCAGGAGATCTGTTTCAACCTTAGCCACTGCCGCGGGCTGGCAGTCTGTGGCATCTCGGCGTTTCCGCTGGGGGTAGACTGCGAAAGCATTCGCTCTCTGCGGGAGGGGGTGCTGCGGCGTTCCTTTGCACCGGAGGAGGTGCTTGCTGTCACGGAAAGCCCCCAGCCGGACGAAACTTTTTTCCGGTTCTGGACGCTGAAAGAAGCGTTTGTCAAGGCTCTGGGCGTGGGCATCTCCTACCCGCTGCACACGGCGGTGTTTGCGTTGGACGGGGGAGATGTCACTCGCCACCCCCAGGGCTGGCAGTTCCGGCAGTTCCGGCTGGACAGCGGGCATGTGGTGTCCTGCTGCGGAGCATCGGAGGACACGCTGCCGGAAGAACTCCACGTTGTGTCATTCTAAGGAAACACTGAATAAAGCCCGCCTGACGGCTTTGTACGCAATCTGCGTGCAGATTTTTCGTCATATTGCCCAGAAATCCCTTGCCATACGGAAAGTATGCCTGCGGAATTTCTATGCAATCTGTCGACCGAAAAATCTGACGACGCATCTTACCACAAGCTTTGCTCGGTGTTTCTCTAACCGAAAATGGAAAATTATTTTCCAGCATTTATACATTTTGCAAGAAAGTCGCCTTTGGCGGCTTTTTTCTTTGTGGATTCCTCCAAAAATCGGGATTTTCTGCAAAGGTCGTGAAAAATTCACATTTCATTATTTGACTTGTGGTATAATAGACATAGAAGAATATGCCATATGTTCGAAAGGAGTTTGGTGAAGATGAAAACACGATCGCATACCGCAAACACCAGCAGGAGCCTGCCGTCACGAGTTATGGCGGTGCTGCTCTCCGCGGTGCTGTTTTGTACAGGGCTGTCGCTGGGCAGCTTTGCTTCGGCGGAAGAACTGCCGGTATTGGAAACGGACGTATCGCAGGGGAGTTCCGGCAACCTGCTGATCGGCATTCAGGGCACGTATATTGACCAGATCAGCGAGGCACTGGACTTAATCAACAGCTACCGGCTGGAAGCCTGCCAGAACGGCTATCCCAACCCTGACGGCAGCGGCAGCCTGACTATGAGCGACTATGAGCCGATCCAGTGGTCGGACGGACTGGAGTATATCGCACGGATCCGTGCCGCAGAGGCTTCCCAGACAGAAGATCATGTGCGTACCAACGGAGAAAGCTGCTTTGCCATTCAGGCACCGGCGGGGACGTCTTCTCACGGAGAGTGTCTTGCATGGAACCGTGAGAAGAATATGCTGCATGGTATCGAGCAGTGGTACGGCGAGAAGGAGTCCTATCTGATCGACAGCAGCAGCAGTGCCGCCGGTCACTATAGAAGCATGATCTCTCCTGGCAGCCGCTATATCGGTATCGGTGCGTTCTACACCTCTACGGCAACCTATGCCAATACCACCTGTGCGGAATTCAGTTCCGGCAAGGGCTCGGACAGCCTCAGCTTCACCTATGGGGAGTGTATTCAGAAGCTGGAGGTTCCCGCAAGTGATGTGACTGTAATGGACGATTCTGTGCAGAGTGTCATGTCCTACGGCGATACCCAGACCTTGCAGCTGAAGATCCGGTACAGCAACCGGAAAGGCTTTACGCTACAGGAACCGGTATCGTGGAGCAGTTCGGACACCGATGTGGTATCCGTCAGCGGTAACACTGCCACTGCTGTGGGCTACGGCACGGCAACGCTGACAGCTGTAGTCAACGGCCTTTCTTACACATTTTCTGTTACCGTGGACGACAATGTCACTGTGACCACCACCGAGCCCAACGAGTTGGAGGACACCATGTGTCTGAAATTCGCGGATCTGGAAATGTCGCTGGAGGAATTGCAGGCGAACAACTATCGGGTGGAGATGCCCCTTTATGTCAGCCAGAGTTTTAGCGATATGAACTTCAACGTCGTTGACAATCCCAGTCTGACGAATGTGAAGTGCGATTTCGGGGACAAGATCATCACGTCTTCTGCCAGCAGCGGCTATTCGACTTCGTATCTGCTGCGTGTGTATCTGTCGCATACCGAGCAGGAAGCCGGTTGGATCGGCACGATCACCTACCAGCTGCCGGAGAATACCAAGGCGGGGGATACGTTCTCGGTGGATTTCCGCATACTCAAAAGCAGCTACTGGATCAGCACTTCCGGAGAATCCAGCAAGATGCAGGGGGAGAGTGGCTCGATCACCATTACCGGTGCGGAGAAAACTACCACGACCACAGAAGAAACTACCACCACAGAAACAACGATGACCACCACGACCACTTCGACCACAACAACTTCTGCAACAACGACAACAACCACAACGACGACAACGATGACTACTACCACCACAGAGGAAACCACTGCGACTACTGCGGAAACGACTACAACTACCGCGACCAGCACTACAGCGGAGCCGCTGCAAAAGAATCTGACGGTTTCGCTGGGAAGAGTGGAAGTGGGCGTAGATGAATACGAGCAGAATCACATTGTGAGCGTTCCGATCTATATTGATCGGGAGTGTTCCGCTTTGAACTTCGGCATCAGCTGGGACAGCCGTCTGACGTATCTGGACAGCAGTGTTGACTATGGTGCGTACTCCAGTGCGGAGGCGGACGGTTTTGTCTGGCTGGTAAATGCATCGATCAGCAATATTCCGGCAGGAAAGATCGGAACGCTTCGGTTCCGGCTGCCGGACGATGCAGAGGCAGGAGATGTCTATGTGGTCAACTTGTCTGCACGTGCCGCCAGTGGTGCCGATGCCATGTGGCTGGATAATGTGAACGGACAAAAAGGCACACCGTTGGTGCAGGGCAGTACGATCACAATTACAATTGCTCCGGCACCTACGACCACCGCACCGGATACCGGCAGCGTGCTCTATGGTGATGTCAATCTGGACGGCAAGGTGGATATATCCGATGCCGTGCTGACCAACAAGGCGGTTTCTGGTGTGGTAATGCTGAACAAGCAGCAGTATCAGAATGCCGACTGTGATGCCAGCGGCGAGGTCAATGCCGATGATGCCACCCTGCTGATGAAATTTCTGGTGCATATTGTGACTGTTTTGCCTGATGCGGCATAAAAATTGCCGCGTATTCCGGCAAAAAAAACCTTGACAAATGCGGCATTCTGGCGTATAATAAA
>NZ_KI260295.1:0-35322 GCF_000468015.1 Ruminococcus callidus ATCC 27760
AAATTTGACGACGCATCTGTCGCACAATCTTTGTTCGGTATTGCCTTATGTTATTCCGCACTTTCCTGCTTTGCAGCTTCCCGATCCATGCGAATCGCCTTCAGCACGATCGCACATTCCAGACGCTTCTTTTCGATCTCACAGGACAGCTTGTGTGCCTTGTGCACATCGCCGCTGAACTGGTAGTTATTCGCGTTACAGCCGCCGCTGCAATAGAATCTTGCCCAGCAGTTCCGGCAGTCCGGCTTGCTGTAGATATGGGTCTTGGCGAAGTCGGACTTCATTTCACGGTTAAATGTGCCGTCGTCCACGTTGCCCATTTTATAGTCTGCCTCACCGACAAACTGATGACATGGGTAGATGTCGCCGTCCGGTGTGATTGCCACGTACTCATTGCCGCAGCCGCAGCCACGCAGACGCTTGATCGCACAGGGGCCCTGATCCAGATCCAGCATGAAGTGGAAGAAGTTGAACTTCTTGCCGGTTGCCTCATAGTCCAGAATCTTCTGCATCAGCCGTTCGTATTCTTCAAAAATACGGGGCAGGTCTGCCTCGGTAATTGCGTAAGGTTCTTCCGCATCAGCGATAACCGGTTCCACAGAGATCTGGTCGAAGCCTGCGTCCAGCAGAGCGAACACATCATCGGAGAAGTCCAGATTGTACTTGGTGTAAGTACCGCGGACGTAGTATTCCTTTTCCCCACGCTGGTCTACCAGCTTCTTGTACATGGGAATGATCTTATCATAAGAACCCTTGCCGTCTACGCGGGGACGCATGCGGTCATTGACCTCTTTTCTGCCGTCGATAGACAGTACCACGTTGGACATTTCCCGATTGATGAAGTCAATCTTGTCATCGGTGAGCAGCATGCCGTTGGTGGTAATGGTGAACCGGAACTTCTTGTGATAGACCGGCTCCTGTGAACGGGCGTATTCCACAATTTTTTTCACAGTTTCGAAGTTCATCAGCGGTTCGCCGCCGAAGAAGTCCATTTCCAGATTCACGCGGTCGCCGGAATTTTGCAGCAGGAAGTCCACCGCTTTTTTACCGGTTTCATAGGACATCAGCTTTCTGCCCTCGCCGAAATCGCCGGTAGAGGCGAAGCAGTACTTGCAACGCAGATTGCAGTCGTGGGCGATATTCAGACACATCGCCTTAATGGGAGAAGCCACAGCGAAGTTGGCATACTTTTCATAATCGTCCGGCGAAAAGAGAATGCCTTCCTGATATGCCTCCAGAATTTCCGCATAGCAGGAACGGACTTCTTCCGGATCGTAAAACCGCGACAGCTTTGTCACGACTTCCTCCGGACATTCCGGAGCAAAAGGCGGTGCAACATTATCCAGCATGTCATAGGTCAGCTCGTCCACCACATGCACACCGCCGCTGTTCACGTCCAGCACAATGTTATAGTCGCCCAGTTTATACTTATGAATCATAATTCTGTTTCCTCTTTCCGGCTGCCTTGGGGAACATGCAGCACCATAAAAATTCGTGTATAGATGCGAAAAAAGGGACAGAACTGTCCCTTTCTTCTATCAGTTGCAGACTTGCGTGTGAAAGGTTTTCAAAAACCCTTAGTGCTCGCACTTCTGGTTCGCTACTGTACAGGAAGTCTTGCAAGCAGACTGACAGGAAGCCTGACACTTGCCGCAGCCGCCCTTTGCAGCAGAAGCCTTCAGGTTTGCTGCATTGATGGTCTTAATGTGCTTCATTCGGAAACCCTCCCCCAAAAAAAGTTTAACTACATTATATCACAAATCCGCCGGATTTTCAAGCGTTCTATGCAAAAACGGAAAAAAATTTACATCTTCCGTGACAATTCGCCGGACTGTCGCTTTCTGTGCTGACGGTTACTGTTATTTCGGCGGCTTCTTGTGGGGAGCATTCACGCCGGAGATGCCGCCCCAGATACTGCCGCCGCAGATCAGCAGCAGCCGCACCGGACTGCCGGCAGTCCCCTGCCAGAACAGCCCCACAGCCAACAGGATCCCGCACAGCAGCAGCCCGCAGCACAGCCCTGTCAGCCAGCCCTTGCGGCGGCGGTGAAATCCCGCAAATCGTCCCATGCTGTAACCGGAACAAAACAACAGCAGCCCCAGCAGCAAAGCGGAGATCCTTTCCGACAAGTCAGACAGCAGCAGTAAGCCAGACAGGGCAGCCAGTCCTGCCAGAAGCAAGCCGATTCCCACGGACAATGCCGCCGGCAGATATCCGAACCGGTTTTCCCAGATGCTCTGCCTTACCGGCTGCCGTTTGGTTCTCATTGCACTGCACCTCCCTGCCATGATGTCTGCTGACAGTGTATGCCTGCGGCAGCGGGATTAGAACAGGGACAGCGTACAAACAGCAAAAAACGGACCGCAAAATTCCTGCGATCCGTTTCCATGTATTGGGGAGTTCCGAGAATCTGCCGATCAGTCTTTCAGCATACCCTGATCGGAATCGTCAGAATCCTTCTTTTTCTTCTTGCCTGCACGCTTTTCCTTTGCTGCGGCGATCTGTGCTTCCTGCTTCCGCTTCGCATTCTCTGTCATGGTCAGGTTTTCCTGTACTGCCCAGTTCTTCAGACGAATCTTGTTGCGGTTGCCGGTAGTTTCGATGACGATATTGTCCTCGTTGACCTGTACGACCAGACCTACGATACCGCCAATGGTAACGATCTCGTCGCCGACCTGCAAGCTGCTCTGCATTGCCTTGGCTTCCTTATCCTTTTTCTTCTGCGGACGAATCAGGATAAAATACATCACTGCAAACAGCAGCACCATGAAAATCAGATAGCCCACTGTGCCGAAGCCGCTTCCGCTTGCACTTTTGCCGCTGCCGCTTTCTGCGAATGCAGTCACGCTGCAAACCGCACCTGTCAGTGCTGCCGTGCTGGCAGCCAGTCCCAGTCTTGCGAAATTCTTACTCATGTTCAAAAGCCCTTTCTCCGTTGCCGTGTGATTTTGCCATAGGGGTTCACGCTTTTCCGCGTAATACCTCATCGATCGACACAGCAGCAGTCTTTCCGGCACCCATTGCCAGAATAACCGTTGCTGCACCGGTAACGGCATCACCGCCGGCATAAACCTTGTCCTTGGTGGTAGCCATTTCTTCGTTGACCACTAAACAGCCCCAACGATTGGTGTCCAAGCCCTTTGTTGTCCCAGAGATCAGCGGATTGGGAGATGTGCCGATCGCCATAATTACAGTGTCTACATCCAGCACAAATTCGCTGTCCGGAATAGCCACCGGTCTGCGTCTGCCGCTTTCGTCCGGTTCGCCCAGTTCCATGCGAATGCACTTCAGACCGTTGACACGGCCGTTCTCGTCGCCCAGAATTTCCACCGGATTGCACAGGTTCTGGAACTCCACGCCCTCTTCCTTGGCGTGGTGTACTTCTTCCAGACGTGCCGGCATCTCTGCCTCAGAACGACGGTATACAATGTACACATGTTCTGCACCCATACGCAGTGCACTTCTGGCTGCGTCCATTGCCACGTTACCGCCGCCGACAACTGCCACAGCCTTAGACTGAATGACCGGTGTCGCATACTTCGGATCGTAGCCGTGCATCAAGTTGATACGTGTCAGATACTCATTGGCAGAACATACGCCCACCAGACCTTCGCCGGGGATATTCATGAAGCGGGGCAGACCTGCACCGGAACCGATAAAGACCGCATCATAGCCGGATTCCATCAGTTCATCGACAGACAGGATCTTGCCGATGACCATATCCGGCTGAATGTCTACGCCGGCATCTTTCAAAGACTGGATCTCCTGCTGTACGATCGTCTTAGGCAGACGGAATTCCGGAATGCCGTACATCAATACGCCGCCGGCAACCTGAAATGCCTCGAAAACAGTTACCTGATAGCCCAGCCGTGCCAGATCTCCGGCACAGGTCAGACCAGCCGGACCGCCGCCGACAATGGCAACCCGCTTGCCGTTGGGCTCTGCCGTTTCCTGCTTGCCGGTATAGCCATGCTCTCTGGCGTAGTCTGCCACGAAGCGTTCCAGACGACCGATTGCAACCGGTTCGCCCTTCTTGCCGCGGACGCACTTGCCCTCGCACTGATTCTCCTGCGGACAGACACGGCCGCAGACTGCCGGCAAACTGTTTGTGGTACGGATAATATCATAAGCCTGTAAGAAATCACCGGCAGCAACTGCTGCAATGAAATCCGGAATCGGCACGCCTACCGGACAGCCGCTGACGCAGGGCTTTGCCTTACAGTGCAGGCAGCGTGTTGCTTCTTCCCGTGCCTGTTCGGGAGTATAGCCCATAGCCACTTCCTGAAAACATCTTGCACGTTCCTTGGGGTCGCGTTCCGGCATGGGAACCTTATTCGGAGCCATATTGAACTTTCCAGCCATAATCACTGTACCTCCTTCCGAAACAGGTTGCATTCCTGTTCCTGCCGCTTATAGGTACCGTTTCGACGCATCAGTTCATCAAAATCCACCTGATGTCCGTCAAAGTCCGGTCCGTCCACACAGGCGTACTTGATTTTTCCGCCGACAGTCACGCGACAGCCGCCGCACATACCGGTGCCGTCCACCATGATCGGATTAAGGGAAACGATCGTCTTGACACCGAACGGCTCGGTAGTCTTACAGACAAATTTCATCATGGGAACCGGTCCGATGGCAATGACAACGTCATACTTCTTACCCTGTTCCAGCTGCTGCTGCAACACATTGGTAACAAAGCCCTTTGTGCCATAGGAACCGTCGTCTGTGCAGAGATACAGGTTATCACTGCATGCACGGAACTCGTCCTCCAGAATGACGATGTCCTTGTTCCGGAAGCCAACAATGGTATCCACTTCCAGTCCCAGACTGTGCAGGTGCTTTGCCTGCGGATACGCAATGGCACAGCCAACACCGCCGCCAATCACGCAGACCGACTTGGTGCCCTCCGGCAATTCGGTGGGAACGCCCAGCGGACCTGCCAGATCCAGAATGGAATCTCCTGCTTCCAGCAGAGAGAACTGCCGTGTGGTTTCACCGGCGATCTGGAAAATCAATGTGATCGTGCCGCCCTCGCGGTCATAATCTGCTACAGTCAGCGGTACACGTTCACCAAACTCATCCAGCCGGAAAATGATAAACTGTCCCGGCAGGACTTTTTTTGCAATCAACGGTGCAGCGATCCGTACCATAACCACTGCGTCGTTCAGCTTTTTCTTTTCTACGATTTGAAACAATTCTTTCACCTCATGCAATCGCATTGGCTATAACAGCAATTCTGTTACAATCCGAATGAAACAAGCCGACAGACCGCCGGCTTGTTGTTTGATCCATATTCAGGGAAACACTGCATAAAGGCAACACCGCACAAGTTTATGCAGCGTTTCCTTCGCTGCCGATGCATTCCGGCAGCAGTTGAATCTTATTCCGCAGAACCGTCCTCTGTGGGGTCATCGATCGGCACTTCAAAAGTGTCGCCGTCCAGATCGCTGTAGTCAAACTCCAGCATCTCGCCGCAGCACGGACACGGCATTTCGCCTTTCTCCAGAATCGATTCGCTCAGTGCGATGACATTGTTGCAGGACGGGCAGACTGTCTCATAGAGTGTCTCATCATCGTCGTCGTCAAAATCGTCATCATCAAAGTCGTCATCACAGGAATAGTATGCGTCATCATCATCATCTTCATCATAGACAATGTCTTCCAGATCGCCCAGATCCTGATCAAACAGATCGCAGACCTCTGTCAGTTCATCTACCTGTGTCTGCAGGTCTGTGACATACGCAGTCATTTCCTGCATCACGTCCAGCAGCTGTCCCAGTACTTTTCCTTCTTTGGTAGTGGTCAGATCCAGCTCCATGCCGTCTACCATACCACGCAAATATGCCATCTTATCTGTCAGGTTCATTTGAAATACCTCCTGTTCAGCACACGGTGTGCATTGCATGCAGCACCGAAAATAATCACATCATGCAAGAGCCGCAGACTTTTTGTACTGCCTTATGCTCTTTCCATGTATTCGCCGGTTCTGGTGTCGATACGGATCATGTCGCCCTGATTGATGAACAGCGGCACCTTGATCTCTGCACCGGTTTCCAGTGTTGCCGGCTTGGTTGCGTTTGTTGCAGTATCGCCCTTGAAGCCCGGATCTGTTTCGGTAACTTCCAGTTCTACGAAGTTGGGCGGCTCTACGCCGAATACGTTGCCCTTATAGGACAGGACCTTTACTTCCATGTTTTCCTTCACGAACTGGAAAGCCGGACCCAGCTTGGACTTGTCGATGGGCTGCTGTTCATAAGTTTCCATGTCCATGAAGTAGTACAGATCGCCGTCGCTGTACAGATACTGCATGTCCTTCCGTTCAATGTAAGCGGTCGGATACTTATCGGTCGGGTTGAAAGAACGTTCTACCACTGCACCAGTGATGACATTCTTATACTTGGTGCGGACAAAAGCGGCACCCTTACCCGGCTTAACGTGCTGGAATTCGATAACCTGTACCACGTTGCCGTCCATTTCGAATGTGATACCGTTTCTGAAATCGCCTGCTGAAATCATAAATTGAAACCTCCGTTTTATTTCTAGGGAATGGGGGTCGATCCCTTTGATACTTCCCTATATTTCATGCAACGACAGGAAACGCCCTGCATAAGTGCAGAGAATCCCCTCAAAAAACATTGCTTAACTTTATTATACAACATAATTGCTTGCTTTGCAAGACTTTCTGCAAAAAAATTTACGTTTCCACTGGAAAAATCTTTCGGCAGCACCGCACCGGTCAGCCGATCATCACCAGCACTGCGTTCCCCTGTTCTGCGGCATTGTCATAGAATGCCTGCAGATCTGCAAAGTACTCCGGCAGTTCCGCACGAATGTCATCTTCCTCCTCCGGTCTGTCCCAGATATTTGGATAGATCTCTGCCGCCGCAAAATCGGACATCTGCAAGGCTGCCAGACGTGCGGCAAAGTCCACCTCGTGCAGAGCCTGTGCAATTTCTTTCACGCGATTCGACGGAATGCCGCCCACATGTATCTGCCGTGCCAGAAAGACACTGCCGCACACCGCCTCCGACAACGGATCATGGTCTGCGGCATCTGACAGCACATCTCCGGTCAGCACAAAATGCAGTGCGTCCCACATCTTATCCAGATCACACGCTTCCGCAGTTTCGTCCTCTGTCAGTTCTTCCGCCTGTTCCAGCAGTGCCCGTTCCTCCAGCTGCCGCAGCTGCTCCAGTTCTGCGTCGGAAATCCGGTAATAGCCGGCATACATACCCATAGTACAATTCTCCTTTTACAACACCAGCAGCTGCTTCGGTGCTTTCGTCAGATTCTCGCAGCCATTCTCCCGAATGACTACAAAATCCTCGATACGAACGCCGAATTCGCCGGACAGGTAAATGCCCGGTTCCACTGTGACTACATTTCCGGCTTCCAGTTTGGTCTGTGTCGCCGGCGAAGCGTTGGGGAATTCGTGAATTTCCAAGCCAACGCCGTGCCCCAGCGAATGCCCGAAAGCATCGCCGTAGCCGGCTTCGTCAATAATGTCCCGTGCCAGCTTGTCCATCTCTCTGCCGGTGATGCCCGGCTTTGCCCCGTCAATGCCGGCAGCCTGTGCTTTCAGCACAATGTTATAGACCTGCTGCATCTTTTCGCTGGGCTGTCCCACGCAGACGGTACGGGTCATGTCGCTGTGATAGCCGTCTACCATTGCACCGTAATCCATCAGCACAAAGTCGCCGTCCTGAATGATTCGCTGTGCAGAGGGTACACCGTGGGGCATGGAGGTAGCACTTCCTGCCAGTGCAATGGTGGGGAACGATTCACCCTCGGAGCCGTGCTCCATCATGGTCTGGTTCAGGCGGAGCATTACGTCCCGTTCCGAGATGCCAGCCCGCAGGAAATTACAGATGTCCGCAAAGGCGATCTCTGCGATTCGCTGTGCCTTTCGAATCTTGTCGATCTCGGCTTCTGTTTTCACTGTGCGGCACGCGAAAATGGCACGGCTCAGGGCATCGCTCTGATCCAGCTGCACCTGATTCCCCAGCTGCTGTTTCAGCTTGAAGAACTGACTCAAGGTCATGGTCATCGACTCCACAGACAGGGTGCGGGCGTTGTGTTTCCGGAGCAGTTCCCGAATTTGTTCATACAGGTCGTGCTGTTCCAGAACGGTGCAATTTTTCACGCATTCCCGTGCTTTTTCAATATACCGGAAATCAATGATCAGATACGCCCCGTCGCGGAAGCAGAGCACTGTTCCCGCGGAGGACTGCATACCGGTGAGATACCGGCGGTTGACATCAGACTGGATCAAAGCCGCATCGGTTCCTGCCGGCAGCTTCTGCATCAGAGTTTCCATACGCTTTTGCATCATGACAAGCCATCTCCCTTACATCTCTGAAAGTGCCTGCAATGCCAGAAAATAGCCGTTAATGCCAAATCCGGCAATGGTTCCGGCACAAACCGGACTGAGCACCGAGTGAGAACGGAACTCGTCCCGTGCATAGATATTGCTGATATGTACTTCCACGCAGGGAATGCGAATATCGTGAATGGCATCATGAATGGCATAGCTGTAGTGGGTATAAGCTCCCGCATTGATGATTACGCCGTCAAACGTGGTGCGTGCCGCATGCAGCTTATCAATGATCGCTCCCTCGTGGTTGGACTGGAAGATCTCACACTCCAGTCCCAGTCCCTCTGCCCTGCTCAGAATCATACGGTTCAGGTCGGCAAATGTGGTATTGCCGTAAACGCCCGGTTCCCGTTCACCCAGCAGGTTCAGGTTCGGTCCGTGAATGACCAGTACTTTTTGCATCATGTCAGTTCAGCTCCTTGTTTTCTTCATATATCTTTTTCGGCAGAAATGGGATTTCCATTCGCCGCTTGAATCGGAAAAATCTCGTTTTCTCCATTTCCATGGGAAAGACAAAAATGCAGGGCACACCAAACAGATTTGCCCCCAGCACATCGGTGAAGATCTGATCTCCCACAGCAGCCACTTCTTTACGGGACAGTCCCATTTTCTGCACTGCCTCCCGATAGCCTTTCGTCAGCGGCTTTTTTCCCTCGCAGACGAAGTCCAGCCCCAGTCGTTTGGCAAAAGGTTCCACACGGGGCGGGTGGTTGTTGGACACCAGACACAGCGAGATCCCCGCCGCCTGCATGCCTGCCACCCATGCTTCCACGCCGGCAGCCGGCACCGGATTATCGTGTGTTGTCAGCGTGTTGTCAATATCCAGCAATAGTCCGCACACGCCCAGCTTTTCCAACAACTGGGGCGTGATGTCACACACACTGCGTAATGCAATTTTTGCACGAAACAGCATTGCTTCTCCTCCTTTCGGCAAATCTTCGCGATGCTCCGCCTTACAGCGTGCCTTCAGTGTTTCCTTCATTATACGTCTTTTTTCCCGCCGGAAATGTCGAATCTCCGTTTCTTTCCACAAAAAAACGGGCACACTCTTGTCAAGTGTGCCCGCCTGCTGTGTATCGCAATACTTTTTATTAATACTTGCGCTTACGAGCAGCTTCAGACTTCTTCTTACGCTTTACTGAAGGCTTTTCGTAATGCTCTCTCTTACGAACTTCAGCGATAACGCCGTCCTTCGCACAAGATCTCTTAAACCGCTTCAGTGCGGTGTCCAAAGACTCGTTCTTACCAACGCGAACTTCTGCCACTTACATTTCCCTCCCTTTGCCGCTACGGCAGAGGCTAATCTTCCGTCTAACCATAATACAGCCAAACTTCTGATTTATACCACCAACAATCCCTTTCGGGAACATCGGGTATCAGCTTAACCTTTTTCGCTGCAAACTATATTTTGCAATATGATTTATTGTACCACATATTGCAGAATTTGTCAAGGGTTTTTTCTGCAAACTTAGAAATTTGTTATTTTACCACAAAATTCACAAGTTTCTTTGGTACATATATTTGCTTTATGATTGTTTTCCCTGCGGTAGCTTCCATTATTTTTGTATCTGCCGCAGCCTGCTCCAGAACGGCTTCCTTTTCCGCATCTGCCGGAATATTCATTTTGGTCTTGACCTTGCCGTTGATCTGTACCACGATCTCGATCATATCATCCACGCACAGAGCCTCGTCATAAGTCACCCATTCCTGTTCGCTGAGCACGCCTTCACAGCCGATCAGCTGATACAGTTCCTCAGAAACGTGCGGTGCAAACGGATACAGCAGTACCAGCAGATCGCGGAATTCCTTTCTGGTGATCGAACCTGCATCGTAAATGTCATTCAGCAGTGTCATCATGGCAGCGATCGCGGTATTGAACTTCATGGATTCAATATCCTCGGAAACCTTCTTAATGGTCTTGTGCATCTTGGAACGCAGTGCATCGCTGTAGCTGTCGCTGTCTGTTACCTTATCCTGCAATGCCCAGATACGGTCTACAAAACGCTTGCAGCCCTTGACGCTGCTGTCGCTCCACGGAGCAGCCTTTTCATAGTCGCCCATGAACAGCACGTACAGACGCAGCACGTCTGCACCGTAGACATCGACAACATCATTCGGGTCTACCACGTTGCCTCTGGACTTGGACATCTTTTCACCGTCCGGTCCGAGGATCAGCCCCTGTGCAGTACGCTTTGCATAGGGCTCCGAAGTCGGCACCAGATCCAGATCGTACAGGAACTTGTGCCAGAAACGGGAGTAGATCATATGGCGGGTCACGTGTTCCATACCGCCGTTGTACCAGTCAACCGGCATCCAGTACTTCAGGGCTTCCTGCGATGCGAATTCCTTGTCGTTATGGGGATCACAGTAACGGAGGAAGTACCACGAAGAACCTGCCCACTGAGGCATAGTGTCGGTTTCCCGTCTTGCTGCCGCACCGCACTTCGGGCACTTGCAGTTGACGAACGATTCGATCTTTGCCAGCGGGCTTTCGCCGTCCTTGCCGGGTTCGAAATTCTCTACCGGCGGCAGACGCAGCGGCAGCTGGTCATAGGGTACCGGCACCATGCCGCACTTCGGGCAGTACACGATGGGGATCGGTTCGCCCCAGTAACGCTGACGGTTGAACGCCCAGTCCTTCATCTTGTACTGTACGCCCTTTTCGCCGCAGCCCTTTTCTGCCAGCACTTCCAGCATCTTCGCAATGGCATCTTTCTTGTTGGTGATGCCGTTGAGGATACCGGAGTTCACCATTTCACCGTCACCGGTATAGGCTTCCTTAGAGATGTCGCCGCCCTTGATGACTTCGATAATATCGATGCCGAACTTCTTGGCGAAATCATAGTCACGGGTATCGTGTGCCGGCACTGCCATAATGGCACCGGTACCATAACCCATCATAACATAGTCGGAAATGTAGATCGGAATCTCCTTGCCGGTAACAGGATTGATGCCGGTCAGTCCGTCGATCTTGACACCAGTCTTATCCTTTACCAACTGTGTCCGTTCAAACTCGCTCTTTTTCGCACATTCCGTTTTGTATGCGTCCAGTTCTGCAATATTGGCAATGCTGTCGCGGTACTTCTGAATGATCGGGTGCTCCGGAGCAATAACCATAAAGGTGACACCGTACAGGGTATCCGGACGGGTGGTATAGATCCGCAGCTTTTCGTCTGCGTGTTCCTTGACAGCGAAGTTGACAAATGCACCGGTAGACTTGCCGATCCAGTTCTGCTGCTGGAGTTTGACATTCGGCAGATAGTCCACTTCTTCCAGACCCTGCAGCAGCTTGTCTGCATACTCGGTGATCCGCAGATACCAGACTTCCTTGGTCTTCTGGACGATCTCGCTGTGACAAATGTCGCACTTGCCGCCCTGTGAGTCCTCGTTGGACAGGACTACCTTACAGCTGGGGCAGTAGTTGACCAGTGTCTTGTCGCGGAATGCCAGTCCCTTTTCGAACATCTTCAGGAAGATCCACTGTGTCCACTTGTAGTATTTTTCGTCAGTGGTATCGATCACTCTCGACCAGTCGAAAGAGAAGCCGACACGCTTGAGTTGTCCGGTGAATTTGACGATATTGTCATCGGTGACCTTCCGCGGGTGTACGCCGGTCTTGATCGCGGTATTCTCTGTCGGCAGACCATAAGCATCGAAGCCGATAGGAAACAGCACGTTGTAGCCCTGCATGCGGCGTTTCCGGCTGACAACTTCCAGACCGGAATATGCCTTGATGTGTCCGACATGCATGCCGTGACCGGAGGGATACGGGAACTCTACCAGTGCGTAGAACTTCGGCTTGGTGTGATCCTCGCTCGCACGGAACGAGCCGTGCTCTTCCCAATACTTCTGCCACTTTGGTTCGACAGAGGCAAAATCATATTTGTTGCTCATGTATTTATCATTCCTTTGAATATAATTTACTTACCGAAAAATGCCTTGACATTCTTTTCAAACACCAGCACGGCTGCTGCACCCAGATCCAGCAGTCCTTCCAGCAGATAGATCCACTGGCTGCCCAGATTGCTGATATTGCTCCCCACATGCATCAGGAACATCAGTGCCAGAAAAACGGCGACAATGTAATTGATGTAGGGAACGCGGTTCAGCATCAGCACCAATGCCACAACGCTTACAATCAGCATCACCAGATTCGACATGCTGAACCCCAAAATCAGGTTCAGAGCACCCTTGATGATAAGATACAGTCCGATCCCGAATACCCATTTTCTTCCTGTGGTTTCCATGATACCAAATCCTTTCCTGTTGTGCGGTATGCTCTTACGCAATGCCGTTTGGCTTTGTCCACTGAGAAATGTCTACCGGTTCCCCGTCTGCCCACAGACGTTCCAGCTGGTAGAATTCCCGTGTGTCCTTGCAGAACACGTGTACGATAATATCGGCATAGTCCAGCACCACCCAGTTGGAGCCGTTTCCGCGGCCCTCGCGGTGCAGCGGTTCTACGCCTTTTTCCGACAGCTGATATTCCACTTCATCTGCCAGTGTCCGTGTGTGGGTGGTACTGGTACCATTGGCGATAATGAAGTAATCACCCAGAATGGTCAGGTCATGCACCCGAAGCACCTGAATATCTTCGGCACGCTTGCTGTCCAGTGCTTTTACAATGATTTCCAAAATTTCCTGCTGCGTCATATTTGTTCCTTTCTCATTCTTATTGTGCTCCGTCATTGCTGTCGCCCTTGTTGATGTCGCCGAGATTTTCCTGTGTGTCATCATAATCTCTTGCCAGATACTCGCCCTCCGGCACCAGTTCCACAATGGTGCTTTCCTCCGGATAGATCTCGTTCTGATAGGGGCGGAAATACTGGTTCAGCAGATCCACAGTTGCAGACTTGTGAATAGAATACACCGACTGGGAAGAGCCGTCCCCCGGATAGTAAGTTGCTCCTTCTCCCGGCACCATAAACACGTTGACATTGTCCATAGTCAGACGCTGTGAGGCAAAGTCTGCCACCATGCTGATCTGTTCCAGCGACAGATCGGTAGCGATCCACTGATTCTTATAGATCTTCTGCATGGCACTCATCAGTTCCGTCTGGCTCATGTTCAGCATTTTCTCCATTGCTGCTGCAAGGAAGATCCGCTGTGCCTTAACACGTCCGATGTCCCCTTCGGCATAGCCGTGGCGGAACCGGACAAACCATTCGGACTGCTGACCGTTCAGAGTCTGTTCTCCTGCCGGCAGGATCTTATCTGCTTCATAGGTGATCTGCTCCGGCAGCGTAATGGGAATGCCGCCGACAGAATCCACGATATTGGCAATATCCACGCAGTTCAGTTTCACATAAGCATCGACATAGATGCAGAAGTTTTCCTGAATGGCATTGACCACACGCTGGATCGGTGTTACACCAGTTTCCTGTCCGCTGTGATAAATGCTGTTGAACTTTGTGGTGGAATAGGAAGCATAATCCGGCATGTAGGAGTCACGGGGAATTTGCAGAATGTTCATGCTGCCTGCTATCAGGTCGAACTGCAATACCCAGTCTACATCAGACAATTCGCCGCTTTCGTCCATGCCCAGAAACAGGATGGTATACTGTCCCTCAATGGTCTGCTCCAAATCCAATCCGTCATTTACATCCGAATCCAGATCGCTTTTCAGGTTCAGTGCCGCATCGTTAGAGTCCACCTTTGCCAGCGTACCCTCCTTATCTACCAGCGGCTGCCACAGTTTCCAGTACTTCATGATCGAAACCTGCTGGGTGGTCAAGGTCGTTCCTTCCAGCTTTTTAAAGTTGATGATCGGTGCATTCAGGACCATCAGCAGGATCAGCACAACGCTGACTATGATTGCCGCAATCATAACAGCAATATCCCGCGGGCTGTTTTTCTTTCGTTTTCTGGGGGCATAGTAGCCGTGTTCATCTGAGTAGTTTTTTCTGCTCATCTGCAATAATCATCCTTCCTGCTGTTGCAGCTCCGTTAAAACTTCGTTGTAGGCTTCTACTGTGTGATGCGGGATCAGTGCTTCCCGCCGCACCAGCTTTATCAGGGAATATTTCAGGGCATATGCCATGCCTGCATTGAGGCTTTCTGCTGCCTTTTCCCGCATCACGTCCACATCGGGATAATCCCGTTCCGCAGAGATCATATCTGCCAGATAGACGATCTTTTCCAGATTGGACATGCCGGCTCTGCCCACGGTGTGAAACCGTACTGCATGCAGCACATCTTCATCAGTCACACCGAATTTCGTCCGCAGCAGCTCCGCACCGGCGATGCCGTGCCAGACCTTGAATGCCTTGCGTTCTTCCATGCACACGTCCATAGAGGACTGCATCATCAGCGTGTACTGTACGTCTTCCGGTTCTTCCTTGCAAATATCGTGTACCAGACCGGCAAAACGGGCGGTTTCCACATCTGTGCCGCCGAATTTCTTTGCCAGCATCACACTGGCCTCCGAAACATTTTTGGAATGGATATAGCGTTTTTGCGAAAGACGGGCTTTCAGATACTCGTCATATTGCTCCAGTGACTCCATGAAAAATGTGAGCTCCTTTCCTCGGGAACATCTTATGCATATAAATTATGAGATACTATATATTGTACTACTTTTTGCGGTAAATAGCAAGAAAAATCTGCATGATTTTTTCGATTCCTGCGAATTTTTGTAGAAGATACCGTGCAAACCTCAGCAGGACACAAAAAAATTTTGCCATATTGCAATAAAAATGCTCTCTGTGCCTCCAGTTCCGCCATGTCCCCGTCCATGCGGGACACCACGCCCAGTGCTGCCATTTCCAGAATCTCTTGCCAGCAGTGCCACTTCGGAAATGACAGGAACATATCGCTGCCCACCAGCAGCACCAGTTCTGCTTCGGGATACCGGTTCCGGAACAGCCGCACGGTGTCCACGGTATAGCTGACACCGGCACGTTCCAGTTCGCAGCCGTCTACCGTGCAAAAGGGCAGCGTTTCCGCCGCCAGACGGCACATCGCCAGACGGTCTGCACCGGAAGCCATGTCCGGATTCTGCTGCTTGAACGGCGACACATTGGCGGGGATCAGCACCACCTGATCCAGCCCCAGACTTTCCCTGGCAGTCTGTGCCAGATGCAGGTGCCCGTTGTGAATGGGGTTAAAGCTGCCGCCAAACAATCCGATTCGCTGCATCAGAATTTAATGACCGGTTCTTTCGGATTCCGCTTGAACAGAACCAGCCGGCTGCCGATGACCTGTACCACATCGGATTCCGTCTTTTCCGACAGTTCCTCTGCGGCTTCACGGGCACTCAGCGGACAGTTGTCCAGTACGTGGATCTTGATGAGTTCCCGTTTCCGCAGAGCATCGCTGACCTGCTGCACCAGTGTATCGCTGATACCGCCTTTTCCCACCTGAAAAATGGTTTCGTATGTGCTGGCGATGCCCCGCAGAGTCGCCCGTTGTTTACTTGTCAACATCAATTTTTCTCCTTAATCATTTTTATGAGCTTTGAATTTATAAAGTTTTGAAAAAATCTTCCAGCTGTTCCAACGCCTTGCCGCGGTGGCTGATCTGGTTCTTCTCTGCATCAGTCATTTCTGCCATGGTCTGTTCGCCTACGCAGAAAACCGGATCATAGCCGAAGCCGTTTTCCCCTCTGGGAGAAGTTCCGATCACACCCTCGCAAACGCCGGAGAAGAACTGCTCCTCCCCTGCCGCATTCACATAGCACAGCACGCACTGGAACCGTGCAGTGCGTTTTTCTGCGGGAGTGTCTTTCAGCAGTTCCAGCAGCTTTTCGCAACGCTGGGCATCAGTGGCATTTTCGCCGGCAAACCGGTGCGAGTATACCCCTGGTGCTCCGTCCAGTGCGTCTACCAGCAGTCCGCTGTCATCTGCAATGACGGCACAGTGCAGGGCTTCGTGAACCGCATGGGCTTTCAGTGCTGCATTCTCTGCAAAGGTAGTGCCGGTTTCTTCTACTTCCGCATCAAAGCCGGCTTCTTTCTGGGAAACTGCGTCCAGCCCGAAGGGGGCAAGGATCGCACGGATCTCCCGCAGCTTTCCGGCGTTATTCGATGCAATGACAATCTTCTTCATAGTGATTCCTCCGTAGGTTCAAACAGGGCACGGACAAAATCCTGTGCGTGGAACGGCTGGAGATCGTCGATCTTTTCGCCCACGCCGATCAGCTTCACCGGAATGCCCAGTTCGTTGCGAATGGATACGATGATACCGCCCTTGGCAGTACCGTCCAACTTGGTCAGCACAATGCCGGAAATGTCTGCCACTTCCTGAAACAGCCGTGCCTGATTGACTGCGTTCTGTCCGGTGGTAGCGTCCAGTACCAGCAGGATTTCCCGATGGCAGCCCTCTGCCTTGGTTTCGATGATGCGGTTGATCTTCGCCAGCTCCTGCATCAGATTCTTCTTGTTGTGCAGCCGTCCGGCGGTGTCGCAGATCAGCACGTCACAGCCCCGTGCCTTGGCGGCATCAATGGCATCATACACCACCGATGCAGGGTCAGAGCCCTCTGCATGCTTGACGATGTCCACGCCGGCACGCTGTGTCCAGACTTCCAGCTGATCAATTGCCGCAGCACGGAATGTATCCGCCGCAGCCACCAGCACCTTTTTGCCCTCGCCTTTCAGCTGGTGGCAAAGCTTGCCGATCGTGGTCGTCTTTCCGGCACCGTTGACACCAATTACCATGACAATGGTAGGCTGGGTGGGATATTCCAGTGTCTGGTCCTCACCCAGCATCTCACCGATGATCTCCTGAATCATGCCCATGATCTCCTGCGGATCCTTGACACCCCGTTCCTTGACGCGTTTCCGCAGGGTTTCACAGATCTGTACAGAAGTTTCCGGTCCCAGATCGCTGGTAATCATGGTTTCTTCCAACTCATCAAACAGATCGTCGTCGATCTTGGTAAAGCCGCCCAGCACCTGCTGCATACGGGAAACCATTGCGTCCTTGGTCTTTCGCAGACCGTCCCGAATCTTCGCAAAAAAGCCCTTTTTCTTTTCGGGTTCTGCTTCTTCCGGATCGGATTTTTCTGTCAGTTCTGCTTCTGGTTCCGCTGCTTCTTCTGATTCCGGTTCAACTGTTTCTGCCGGTTCCGTTTCTGATTCTGTTTCTGCTTCCTGTTCGGGTTCTTCAACAGGCTCTACTTCTTCCGGTTCTTCTGCTTCGGGTTCAGTTTCTTCCTCCGGTTCAGTTTCTTCCTCCGGTTCGGTTTCTTCCTCCGGTTCGGTTTCTTCCTCCGGTTCTGCCTTTTCTTCGTTTTTCAAAATGCCGGCAGCTTCCAGAGCCGCCTGCCGTGCCAACGCAATTGCAGCCTGATGCTGTTCGGATTCCTCCACAACTTCCTGTGCGGCAAGGCGAGCCTTTTCGATCTCGTCCTGCTCCTGTGCCGCCAAGTCATTGAGGGCAGCCGCGGCAATGTCTTCTTCTGCTTCTGCATCAGCCGTTTCCGCAATCTGTTCCTCCGGTTCCAGTACCGTTTCTTTCTCTGCCTGCTGCTTGTTCCGCCGCCAGAACGGTACGCCTTTTTCCTTGTTTTTATTTTTCTTTCCGAATAAGCCCATCTTACACCGATCCTTTCCTTGAAAGCATAGACATCGCCGTACAAAGCGGACTTTGTGCGGTATTGCCTTATTCCGTTTTCTCGAGTTCTTCCTGTTCCATTCGCAGCAGACGGGAAATACCGTCCTCCTGCATGGTGACACCGTAGAGTACGCTGGCTTCTTCCATGGCACTCCGGCGGTGCGTCACCAGAATGAACTGGGTGGTATCTGTAAAGTTTTGCAGATACTGTGCATAGCGGCGGACGTTTCCCTCGTCCAGTGCCGCGTCGATCTCGTCCAGAATGCAGAACGGCGACGGCCGCAGCCGCAGAATGGCGAAGTAAATGGCGATCGCCACAAAGGACTGCTCCCCGCCAGAAAGCGAGATCAGATTCTTGATGACTTTTCCCGGCGGTGCGACCTTGATCTCAATGCCTGATTCCAGTACATGTTCCGGATCAGTCAGTTCCAGCCGTGCTTCTCCGCCGCCGAACAGGTCTTTGAAAATTTCCTGAAAGTTCCGGTCAATGACAGAAAAGCTTTCCGAAAAGATTCGCTGCATCTCCTCTGTCAGAGAGGTGATGAGGTCTTCCAGTTCCCGCTTGGCAGTTTCCGCGTCCTGCATCTGCTCCGACAGGAACTGATACCGCTTGGAAACCTCTGCATATTCCTCGATCGCCGCCACGTTTACCGTGCCCAGCCCCCGAATCTGTGCTTTCAGGCTTTGCAGTTCCCGCTGTGCCGTCTGTAAATCTTCCAGCGGCTGTGCCTGTGCCTGTGCTTCGGAGAGGGAAAGTTCGTACTGCTCCAGCAACTGCCGGATCACGCCGTCATAATCGTTCTGCACGGAAATTTTCCGTTCCTCCAGCCGGCTGATCTCGCCGGAAAACCGCTCCCGCACGGCGTTGGTTTCCTGCAAACCACTTTGCAGTTCCCGAATCTGCTGCTCCTGTGCATCATGCACCTGCTGCCAGTGCCGGATCTCTGCCTGCCCGTCGGTACGGCTGTTCTGCATCTGTTCCAGCCTGGCTTGATTCTCGGTGATCTCCGTCTGCTTCTGACGGATCAGATCTTCCTGCACGGCAATATCCTTGTCGATCTGCACCAGTTTTTCCGCCATGGAATCCTGCTGGTCGCTCTGCTGCTGCATTTCCTTCGTCAGCGTGTCCATGTCCTTTTCCAGTTCCATCATGCCGATCTTCAGCTGTGAACGGCGTTCTGCCAGCCTGGACTGCTCCTGTTCCAGAGCCGTCCGCTGGTCGGCTTCCTGTGACAGCATTTCCTGTCCCTTTTGAATCGCCTTTTCCACTTCTTCCGCTTCTTCTGCGGCGGCAGTGTGCCGGTCAACAGTTTCCTGCAAGCGTTCCTGCAACGCCGCCTGTTGTCCGGCAGCTTCTTCGGCACGCTCGGTGGTCTGTTTCCGGAGATACTGTTCCTTTTCCAGCTGTGCAGCTGCGGCAACCTGTTCAGATTCCGCCTGCCGGCACTGCTGCTGCAACGCTTCCATTTGCTGCTGTAACTGTGCAGACTGCTGCTGTGCCTTTTGCAGGGCAGCAGAAGCCGCCTGTTCCTGCTGTTCCAGTTCCTGTATCTCGCCGGAAAGAGCCGTCAGCTCTGCCCGTCTGGTCAGCATGCCGCCGGCACGCATGGCAGAACCGCCGGTGAAAGAACCACCGGCATTGATGACCTGCCCGTCCAGCGTGACGATACGGAACCGGTACTGATAAGCTTTCGCCAGAGCCGTCGCCGTGTCCAGATCCTCCGCCACGACGATTCGCCCCAGCAGAAACTGTACCACGCCGGAAAACCGTTCCTCATACCGCACCAGATTGCACGCCAGATCCACAAAGCCCTCGTGCTGTTCCAGACCGGTTTCGTGCAGCGTCTTTCCCCGCACGGAAGTCAGCGGCAGGAATGTGGCACGTCCGGCGTGTTTCTGCTGCAAAAAGCGGATCCACTGCTTAGCAGCGTTTTCGTTTTCCACGATCAGATTCTGCATGGCACCGCCCAATGCGGTTTCCAGTGCCACGCCGTATTTCTGGTCGGTGGTAATCAGCTGTGCCACCGTGCCGAATACGCCGCGGGGCTTTCCGCCGTCTGCCCGCAGGACTGCCTTGACGCTGCCGCCAAAGCCCTCCATGTTTCGTTCCATATCCTGTAGCAGTCTTTGCCGCTGCCGTTTTTCCCGCAGGGCGAATGCCGCCTGTTCCTGTTGCTTCTTACCGGCTTCCAGTGCCTGCACTGCATGAGCGTAGCGTTTCTGAAAACCGTCCCGCTGGTTCTGCACCTGTTGGAACTGTTCCTGTGCCTGCTGTGCCTGTTCTCTGGCGGCATCATACGCGGCATTCTGCTCCGTACATGCCTGTCGGAGTGCACTCTGCCGCATGCCCTGTTCTGCCAATTGGGCTTTCAGTTCTTCCTGCTGTCCGGCAGCGGTCTGCTGCAAGACACGCAGTTCACTCTGCCGCACCAGCAGATTTTGCAATACCTGATTTGCCTGTTCGTATTCCTGTCCCCGCCGTGCAGCCTGCTGTTTCAGGGCGTTCCAGTTCTGTTCGGTCTGTTCCGCCTCTACCTGGATCGCTTCCCGCTTCTGCCGCAGCTGCACCACCTGTTCAGACAGGGACTCCATGCGGTTTTCCATGCTGCGGGACTGCTGAGCCGTTTCCTGTTTCTGCTGCCGCAGGCTCTCCTGCATCTGCCGGCTGTGGAGAATGTCGTTTTCACAGACTGCCACCACAGATTTCAGCTGGGTGGTTTCTTCCTCTGCCTGCTGCATCTGCTGGCGAATTTCCTCCATTTTCAGCGTGCTTTCCTGCATACGCCGATAGCCGTCCTGCACCTGTGCATCTGTCCGCTGGATCTCCCGTTCGGCATTCTGGTATTCCGCCTGTGCCTGTAACAAGCCGTCAGACAACCCCGTCAGCTTTTCCCGCAGAGCACCCAGCCGCCGCACCCAGAGGGAAACCTCCAGCTGTTTCTGTTTGCCTGCCAGTTCCACGTACTGTTTCGCCTTTTCCGCCTGCTTTCGCAGCGGTTCCACGCGGGATTCCAGTTCAGAAACAATATCCTGCAAACGCACCAGATTTTCCTGTGCCGCGTCCAGCTTCCGCTGTGCCTCCTGTTTCTTATAGCGAAACTTGGAAACCCCCGCAGCCTCCTCGAAAATGTCCCGCCGGTCTGCACTCTTGGCACTGACGATTTCTGCAATGCGTCCCTGTCCGATAATGGCATAGCCGTCACGGCCCATGCCGGTATCCATGAACAGTTCCGTCACGTCCTTCAGCCGGACGTTCTTGCCGTTGATGCGGTACTCACTGTCACCGCTGCGATACAGCTTTCGGGTAACACTGACTACAGCACCATAGGCTTCTCCCAACTCGCCGGCTTCGTTGCTGATCTCCAGCGTAACTGCCGCAAAGCCCATGGCCTTTCTGGTTTTTGTGCCGGAAAAAATAACGTCCTCCATCTTGTTGCCGCGGAGCGTCTTGGTGGACTG
Source organism: Ruminococcus callidus ATCC 27760 (assembly GCF_000468015.1). Classification (GTDB taxonomy): domain Bacteria; phylum Bacillota; class Clostridia; order Oscillospirales; family Ruminococcaceae; genus Ruminococcus_C; species Ruminococcus_C callidus. Next base: position 21,389 of record NZ_KI260295.1, read on the forward strand.
TTCCCCCAGCACCCAACGCACAGCGTCCCCGATATTGCTCTTGCCGCTGCCGTTCGGTCCCACCACGGCGGTCAGACCTTTGTCAAAGTGCAGCTTGATCTTGTCAGGGAACGACTTGAATCCCTGCAGTTCCAGGGAGCGTAGATACATGTTTGCATTTCACCTCTTTTTCCGGCGGCGTATCCCGCATTCTTTACGATTGCAGCACACGCACTGCATAGATTTTCCCGCCGAAGTCCGACAGCGGCACTGTCTGTTCTTTGGCTTGCAGCGGATCCATACAGAGATATGTTCCGTCAGCACTGCCCACCAGCAGCACATAGTGATAGCTGCCGGACTTGGGCATCTTCACCCGTACAATGGGGTATCGTCCCGCTGCCAGTTCCTGATCCAGTTCGCCGTCCTGCAATTCCGCCGCGTCCTGTTTCCGGACAGAAACACCGGCAGTCTGTTCCAGCATCTCCCACAGAAGATTACCTGCACTGTCGTACACGCCATGTTCCGAAAAGAACTGATTCACCTCTCCGGCATCGGCATTTTCCGGCAGACCGTCCACAGAGATCTGCTGCATCTGCAACGCCGCTGCTACGCAGCAGGTCAGACAGCCGGAATCCGCCATGTGATAGACAGAATCGCCCAGCGTGTCCGTTTTCCATCGGTCATCTTTCTGCCGGAAAAAGACCACCTGTTCCGCCGCGTTTTCCTGTGCGGTTTCCACCACAGCAGGAGCTGCCCCGCGGTGCCGGTTCCAAAAAAATGCACCAGCTGCGGCACCCAGCAGCAAAACCGCTGCCAGCACTGCCGCCAGACAACGTCTGGTATGTTTTGTCCTCATCGTTGATTCCTTTCCGAAAAGATCTCATAGACCTGCTGCCCTGCCAGAAGCGTTCCCGCAGCAACGGCAGCATTTTCCCGTACACGAAGCGAAACGCCCTGCTCCGCCAGTGCCTTCCGGTTGCAACCGTGCTGCCCCAGCACCTTGCTCATGGTACGGGGAGCCGTTTCCACAAAGAGTTCCGTTTTTCCACAGTCTGCTGCCGCCGCTTTCAGCTGCCGCAGATACAGACGGGATTCCGCCAGTTCTCCATAGGCAGGGTGGAAATACCCCGCCAGCAGATGTTCCCGCAGGGACGGCGTATCATGCAGCCCCAGCCGGATCACCCGCACGCCGGCATGGTGACAGCGGCACAGGGCATCTGCACAATAGTCCAGCACTTCTTCCTGTGACAACTGCGGATAGCCGCCGCGGAAATAATACTCTGCCAGCTTGGTGCCCTCCAGCACTGCCGTGGGATAGATTCGCAGGGTTTCCGGCTGACACGCCAGAAGCTGTTCCAGCGTGTCATATTCGTCCTGCAATGTGCTGCTGTATAAGCCCACCATTTGCTGCAAACCAAGCGAAAAACCCCGTTCCCGCAGCATGGCACTTGCCTGCCGGACTGCCTGTGCATCGTGTCCCCGTTCATTCTGATACAGCACACGGTCACACATGCTCTGTGCTCCCAGTTCCACCGCAGTGACATGATAGCGTTCCAGCCGTTCCAGAACTGCACTGTCTACCGCGTCCGGTCGGGTGGAAATGCGGATACCGGAAAACATACCTTCTCCCAGAAACGGCTGTGCCGCCTCCAGCAGGGCGATCTGATACGCCGGTTCCACCGCTGTGAAGCTGCCGCCGAAAAAGGCGATCTCCGCCGATTCCAGCGACCCGCTGCGTTCCAGCATTGCCTGACAGGTCTGTGTCACCTCTTCCGGCGTGGGAGCCTGCACTGTGCCGCTGATCGTTCGCTGGTCGCAGAAGCTGCACTGGTGCGGACAGCCCCGATGGGGAATGAAGAACGCCAGTGTCTTATGCTGTGCCATAGCCCATCAGGGACAGTGCTTCCTTGGCAGCCAGCTGTTCCGCAGCCTTTTTGCTGTGTCCCACGCCTTTGCCGATGACATTGGAATTCAGGCAGACAATCACTTCGAACGCCTTGTCATGATCGGGACCGCATTCGCTGACAAGCAGATACTCCACCTTTTCCTCCGGATTCTTCTGCACGACTTCCTGTAGCCGTGTCTTATAGTCGTGGAAGCCGGCAGGCTGCTGTCTTTCTGCAACCGGATTCTTCGGAATAAAACGCATGATATGCCGCTTTGCCGCGTCCATGCCGCCGTCCAGAAAGATCGCCGCAATGACAGCTTCAAACGCGTCTGCCAGAATCGACGAACGGGAACGTCCGCCGGTGTGCTCCTCACCCTTGCCCAGCAGGAGGAATTCGCCCAGATGAATCTCTCTGGCGAACACATGCAGTGCCTTTTCACATACCATTGAGGCACGGAGTTTGGTCAGCTCGCCCTCCGGCAGGTCGGGATACTTGTGAAACAGGAATTCCGAAACCACAATCGACAGCACACTGTCCCCCAGAAATTCCAGACGCTCGTTGCTGTTGCGGGTCTTATGCTTTTCGTTGGCATAGGACGAGTGGGACAGTGCTTCCAGCAGCAGGTGCTTGTCCTTAAAGTGGTAATGGATATACGTTTCAAACCTTCCTAAATCTACATACTCTGTATGTTCCATGATTGCTTTCCCTCTATTTCTTTACCGGCTTTCCGGTATTTTCTGCAATGGTCTGTACCACATTTCCGGCAACGCAGTCCTTCGCCTGCCGGATCGCATTGAAAAATGCTGTGCCGTCGGAACTACCGTGTGCCTTGATGACCGGCTTCTGTACGCCCAGCATCACTGCACCGCCTACGGCTTTGTAGTCCATTTTTTTGGTGAGTGCCTTGATCTTCGGCAGGATCAGCAGTGCCGCCAGCTTTCCGGCAACGCCTGCGAACAGGTTGCCTTTCATCTGGTGTGCCATAAACTTGCCCATGCCCTCGTACAGCTTCAGTGCCACATTGCCGGTAAAGCCGTCTGTGACTACCACATCTGCTGCACCGGCAGGCAGTTCCCGTGCTTCGATATTGCCGATGAAATTCACCGGAGCCTGTGCCAGCTGGACATAGGATTCCAGTTCCAGTTCCCGTCCCTTGGTTTCCTCGGCTCCCACATTCAGCAGAGCCACGCGGGGCTTGTCCACGTGCATGACATTCTGCATATAGGCACTGCCCATGATCGCAAACTGCACCAGCATTTCCGGACGGCAGTCGTTATTGGCACCGCCGTCGATCAGCAGAAACGGTGTCGTTTCCGTGGGGAGCACCGGAGCCACTGCCGCACGCTTGATGCCGGCGATCCGCTTCACCAGAAATGTGGCTCCCACCAGCAGGGCACCGGTACTGCCGGCACAGACAAAGGCATCACCCTTGCCGTCGTGGAGTGCCTGCATGCCCACTGCCATGGAAGTATCCGCATGCTGTTTCAGCAGGGACGTGGGTTCTTCGTGAATGTCAAACACTGCCGGAGCGTGCAGAATTTCCATGCCGTCCAGCGGCAGCCTGTTTTTCTCGGCACAGGCACGAATTTTCTGCTCGTCCCCCACCAGCGTCACAGTCACGCCCAGTTCCTGCACCGCCCGTGCACCGCCGCGAATCACTTCCAGCGGGGCGTTGTCCCCGCCGAATGCGTCGATTAAAATATTCAAAATTTATGATCTCCCTTATGTTATGACAATACCGTGCAAAGCCGTCAGACAGGCTTTTTGCGGTATCGCCTTATTGTTCCGTGGTCTGCAGGTACTGTTCCAGTGCCGCCATGCCTCGATCCGCGTATGCCTGATACTTTTCCTGTTTGCCACGGATTCGCTCCGGCAGATCCGGCAGAATGCCCATATTGGCACCCATCGGCTGGAAATTCTCCGTGGGAGCACTGCTGATGTATGCCGCCAGTGCTCCCATCATAGTTTCCCGCGGGAGGATCAACGGCGGCTTGCCCTGCAGCTGTCTTGCCAGGTTTTTTCCGGCAAGAATGCCGCTTGCCGCTGATTCCATGTAGCCCTCCACACCGGTCATCTGTCCGGCGAAGTACAGCCCGTCCTGCCCGCGGAAGTGATAGTCCGCATCTAGCAGGCGGGGACTGTCCAGAAATGAATTCCGGTGCATCACGCCATAGCGGTGAAATTCCGCATGCTCCAGTCCGGGGATCATGGAGAACACCCGCTTCTGTTCCGGAAATTTCAGATTGGTCTGAAATCCCACCAGATTATACATGGTGCCCTCCTGATTTTCCCGCCGCAGCTGCACCACTGCCCACGGGCGGTGACCGGTGCGGGGGTCTGTCAGCCCCACCGGCTTCAGCGGTCCGAACCGCATGGTGTCCATGCCGCGGGAAGCCAGCACCTCAATGGGCATACAGCCCTCATACACCCGAAAGGCATCCTTGTCGCAGTCGTGCAGCGGTGCACGTTCTGCCCCGATCAGTGCCTGATAAAATTCCTCATACTCTGCCTTGTTCATGGGACAGTTGATATAGTCTGCATCGCCTCTGCCATAGCGAGCCGCAAAGAACACTTTCTCCTTGTCCAGACTCTCAAAGCTGACGATCGGTGCAGCGGCATCAAAGAAACTCAGCCGTGTGCCGCAGCGTTTTTCAATATCCGCCGCCAGTGCCCCCTCGGTGAGAGGTCCTGTGGCAACCACTGTGGGCGTATCCGGAATTTCCGTGACCACAGCCGTTTCCAGCGTGATGTTGGGGTGATTCCGAATCGCTTCGGTGGCAAGGTCGGAGAACTGTTTCCGGTCTACCGCCAGTGCCCCGCCGGCAGCAACTGCCGACTTTCTGGCACACCGCATCAGCAGCGAGCCAAGACGAGTCATTTCCGCCTTGAGCAGTCCTGCCGCAGAATTCAGGCGGTCGGCTTTCAGCGAGTTGGAGCAGACCAGTTCCGCAAGCCCCTCATAGTGATGAGCCGGTGTATACTGCACCGGTTTCATCTCCAGAAGCCGCACGGAAAAGCCGGCTTCTGCCAGCTGCCACGCCGCTTCACAGCCTGCCAGTCCGCCGCCGATCACAGTCACTTCTGCCATTTAAGCACCTCCTCCCACAGGACGGGAATAGCCGCATCCCGGCTTTTCGCAAACCAGTGTGCCGGACTTGCCGCCCTTCTGGAACAGCGTACAGCCGCACTGGGGACACTTTTCCTCGGTAGGCACATTCCATGTCATGAAGTTGCAGTCCGGATAGGCGTTGCAGCCGTAAAAGCTTCTGCCACGCTTGGACTTTTTCAGAATGATCTTATTGCCGCACAGCGGGCAGGAGCCGGCAGTTTCCTGTACGATCTTCTTGGTGTTCTTGCACTCCGGAAAACCAGGGCATGCCAGAAATCTGCCGTAGCGTCCGATCTTGATGACCATGTTTCTGCCGCACTGATCGCAGACAATGTCTGTTTCCTCGTCCGGCACCTTGACACGTTTGCCCTCCATTTTCTCCTCGGCAGTTTCCAGCGTCTTGGAGAAGTCGCCGTAGAAATCTTCCAGTGTGTCCACCCAGCTTTTCTTGCCGCGTTCCACATCGTCCAGACTGTTTTCCATATCGGCGGTGAACTTCACGTCCAGAATGTTGGGGAAATGTTCTTTCATCAGTTCCGTTGTCACTTCGCCCAGAACGGTCGGCTTCAGCTGTTTGCCCTCTCGCTCCACATACAGATGTGTGGTAATGGTGGTAATGGTAGGAGCATATGTACTCGGTCTGCCGATGCCGTTTTCTTCCAGTGCCTTGATGAGCGTTGCTTCGGTATAGCGGGGCGGAGCCTGTGTGAAATGCTGGTTGCCCTCCAGCGATTTTACCTTGATCTCCATGCCGTTTTCCAGTTCCGGCAGGTTCTTGTTCTCGCTCTTGTCGCCCTTGGCATCGTCATACAGCACCGTGAAGCCGTCGAACTTCACCGTGGAGCCGGTTGCCTTGAACATACAGTTGTCGGCTTCAATATCCACGGAAACCGTATCCAGCAGAGCATCTGCCATCTGGCTGGCGATAAAGCGTTCCCAGATCAGACGGTACAGCTTATACTGATCCGCAGTCAGGCTGGATTTTACCCGTTCCGGTGTCATGTCCGGCATAGACGGACGAATGGCTTCGTGAGCGTCCTGTGCGTTTTTCTTGGACTTATAATTTCGGCGTTCCGGCGGCAGGTACTCTGCACCGTATTTTCCGGTCACATAGTCCGCGGCTGCCTGCTGTGCCTCTGCGGAAATCCGCAGACTATCAGTACGCATGTAGGTGATCAGACCCACTGCCCCCAGTCCGTCGATGTCCACGCCTTCGTACAGTTCCTGTGCCACTTTCATGGTACGCTTGGACTGAAAGCCCAGCCGGTAGGAAGCGTCCTGCTGGAGGGTAGACGTGATAAACGGCGGTGCGGGGTGCCGCTTGGTGACACGCTTTTTCACGTTCTGCACAGAATAGCTGGCATTTTGCAGCCGTTCCAGCAAAGCATCTGCGGTGGCTTTGTCCGGAATCTCCGTTTTGTCCACCCGCTTACCGTCCACCTTTACCAGCTTGGCGGCAAACACCTTGCGGGACGGCGGGGCGGTAAATTTCGCATCGATCGACCAGTATTCCTGCGGAACAAATGCCCGAATCTCATTTTCCCGATCGACTACCAGACGCACGGCAACCGACTGCACACGACCGGCGGACAGTCCGCGGCGGACTTTTTTCCACAGGAACGGGCTGAGCTTATAACCCACCAGACGGTCCAGAATCCGGCGTGCCTGCTGGGCATTGACCAGATCCAGATCGATCTTGTGGGGATTGCTCATACCTGCCTGAATGCCGCTGCGGGTGATCTCGTTGAATTCCACCCGATCGTCGGCGTTCATATCCAAATGCAGAAGCTGTGCGATATGCCATGAAATGGCTTCTCCCTCTCTATCCGGGTCCGTCGCCAGATAGACATGGTCGCACTTCTTCGCATGTTCTTTCAACTTTTTAATGACATCTTCCTTGCCCTTCATGTCCGTGTACTGAGGCTGGAAACCATTTTCCACATCGACACCCAGCTTGGACTTGGGCAGATCACGGATATGCCCCATTGAGGCAATGACATCATAGCCTTTTCCCAAATATTTCTGAATGGTTTTCGCCTTTGCCGGCGATTCCACGATCACTAAATTCGACATATTCCTCTCGTTCTCTCTGCTGGCTGTTTCTCACAGCTGTTTTTTCTCAAGATTTGTCCGTAGCGAACAGACACAGGACAGCCTCAACGCATGCACCGGAATTGTTTTCCCGGCAGGCGTTCCAATTTCCCGTACAGTTCCAGTTCGGTCAGCGTGGTGGTCAGTTCCTCCATAGAAACTTCCAGTTCCGCTGCGATCTGATCCATGTGCATCACGTCCTGCTTTTGCAGCAGGGACAGGATCTCTCCTGCCAGCCCTTCCAGTTCTTCCTCCGGCATGGGATCCAGTACCGGATCGGGTTCGGCTTCTGCCGGCGGTTCCGGAACGGAAACCTGTGGTTTCTTCGCCGGTGTCTTTGGCTTCGCTTCCGCCTCTCCCAGCGTCATCACAGAACTTTCCGATTTGTCCCGATCCTCTCCGTACAGTGCCGCCGCCCCGATCATATGGGCGTGGCTGGTGTAATACTCATAGACAATGTCCCGACTGTCAAACACGGGAATTGCACCGTCCCGAAGATATTTTATCACACCCATATACCGTTTGTCAAATATGTCCGCCGGTGGAATACAGAAAACATCTCTGCCCTGCTCCATGGCGTTCTCCGCCGTAATCAGTGCACCGCTTCGAACCGGTGCCTGTATCACGAAAGTGCCCATGCTCAAACCGGACAGCACGCGGTTCCGCAGCGGAAAATTTGCCGGTGCCGGAGAAGTTCCCGGCAGAAACTCCGACAAGATCAAGCCGTGCTTGGCGATTTCATATTTCAAGTTTACATGGGATTTCGGATACGCCACGTCCAGCCCGCAGCCCATCAGGGCAATGCTGGGCTTGTCCGCCTCCAGAGCACACAAATTGGCGGTGATGTCAATACCGGCGGCATAGCCCGTCACCGGCACAAAGCCCATCTGCACCAGATCATGACAAATGGTTTTCTCCACCCGTAAACTGTACTCCGCCGGATTGCGAGTTCCCACAATAGTCAGCAGCAGGTGATTTTGCAGCAGGGAGCTGTCCCCCTGATAAAACAACAATACCGGTGGATTCACAATGGACAAAAGCTGTTCGGGATATGCCGCATCTCCATACCAGAGAATGGACAGACGCAGCTTTTCACAGCGTTCCAGCATTTCGTCCACTTTATCCTCACCGGTCTGACGAATTCGCCGCAGAGTGTGCTCCGGCAGATGCAGATCGGCATCTGTTTCCGGTTTCCGCAAGATCTCCACGGCTTTCTGCGGAGAATGATAGCGGTGCAGTGCCTTCCAGATTCGGGGATTTCCTGCACCGAATATCATGACCAGCCACAGCAGACAGCGTATTTCTTCCATCTCACTGCCCTCCGTTCTGGTCCTGTGCCGTTCTCTGCACTTCCCACAGAATGATGCCGGCTGCCATAGCAGCATTAAGGGATTCGATCGTCCCGTGCATGGGAATCGTCACACGGCGATCACAGGCAGCCGCTACCGTTTCCGGCAATCCGTTGCCCTCGTTGCCGATCACGATCGCCGTGCCGCCGGAAAAACGGCATTGCCCCACCAGTTCCGCCGCACCGGAAACCACAGCCGCACAGGTTTCCACACCTGCACACCGACAAGCTTCCAGCACAGGGGCAATATCCGGCACGCAACAGAGCGGCACACGGAACAACGAGCCCATCGTTGCCCGCACCACTTTCGGACTGTAGATGTCACAGCTGGCACTGTAGATCACGCCGTCCAGCCCCAGTGCGTCCGCCGTCCGCAGGATCATGCCGGCATTGCCGGGATCCTGTAGCTGATGCAGCACGGCGTAGCTGCCGCCTGCGTGGATCAATGCGGAAAGTGCCGGTGGCTGGGGCATCTGACAAATGGCATAAACACCCTGTGAATGTTCCGTCTGAGAGAGTTCCGCTGCCAGGCTATCCGAGAGCTGTGCACAACGCACACCGTCCCACGCTGTCGGCAAGCCCTCTGCCTGCCAGCGTGCCAATCCGTCCTCCGTCCAGAACAGCTGGGTCAGAGCCGCACCATTTTTCACCGCGTCCGACACCAGCCGGAAGCCCTCCAGCACAAACAGCCCCGCCTTGGTGCGTTCTTTTCGGGAACGTGCCAGTTTTCGATATTGTTTTATGGCGGCATTGTCGTGTGCCGAGATTTTCAACAGTGTTTCCATGTGCTCTTTCCCCCTCTTTTGCAAGAGCCTGTTTCGTATCCGTTTCTGTGCAGATGCGAAACAGGCTCTATGGCAACGCAGTGTTTCCCTTATAATACAACAAAACACGCCCCGTATCATTTCCAGAGCGTGTTTCGCATTCAAATCCTTACAGAGCAGCCTTAGCCTGTTCTACGATTGCAGTGAAGCCTGCTGCGTCATGAATTGCGATTTCAGACAGCATCTTGCGGTTCAGGGTGATGCCAGCCTTCTTGCAGCCGTTCATGAACTGGGAGTAGTTGATGCCGTTCATCTTGCATGCAGCGGAAATACGAGTGATCCACAGCTGACGGAACTCTCTCTTCTTCTGCTTTCTGCCGACGTAAGCATAGTTACCGGACTTCATGACAGCCTGTTTTGCCATCTTGAAGTGCTTGCTCTTGCTGCCCCAGTAGCCCTTTGCCAGCTTCAGTGTCTTATTTCTTCTCTTGCGAGTCATCATTGCACCTTTAATACGTGCCATAGTTATTTACCTCCGTTATTTCTCAGATTCCAATCAAAGCCCGAATATTCCTGCGGCTTAGAGATATGGCATCAGCTTTTTCAGTGCCGGTGCGTTTGTGCAGTCAGCGATACCAACGGTACGAGCGATTCTCTTTCTCTTGGTATCCTTCTGTGTCAGTCTGTGTCTTTTGTTGGTCTTCTGATACTTTACCTTTCCGGAAGCAGTCATCTTAAAACGCTTCTTTGCACCGGAATGAGTCTTGGTCTTGATCTTTGCCATTGTGAATTCCTCCTGTTTACTTCGATGCCTTCGGTGAAATGAACATGACCATGCTGCGGCCTTCCATTTTCGCGGGCTTGTCAACAACGCCGACTTCCTTGCACGCTTCCTGGAAACGCTTCAGAAGTTCTTCGCCGATCTGCGGGTGTGCAATTGCACGCTTCCGGAAACGGACGGAAACCTTCAACTTGTCGCCACCCTGCAGGAATTTCTTTGCCTGATTGACTTTGGTTTCAAAGTCGTGGGTGTCGATGGCAGAAAACATACGGATCTCCTTAATCGAAACGACCTTCTGGTTTTTCCGTGCCTCTTTTTCCCGCTTCTGCTGTTCAAAGCAGTACTTGCCGTAATCCATGATCCGGCATACCGGCGGTTTTGCACCCGGTGCGATCTTCACCAGATCCAGATCCTTTTCATAGGCGATTTTCTGTGCATCTCTCGCAGACATTGTTCCGAGTTTTTCACCGTTCTGGTCGATGACCAGAATTTCTCTGTCCCGAATTTCCTCGTTGATCTGCAGTTCCTGTTTGCTGATAAGCCAGCACCTCCAAACATGTTATTTTCAAACAAAAAAAAGCGTCCACTGTTGGGTGAACACTCCTTCTCCATTCGTCAAAAAGCGTCCCTTTTCCGCAGAAAAAGGTCGTTATACACGAGTATTGACCGTTTCGACTCTACGCCAAACGGTGAGAACGGGAATGCTCTTCTTTGTTTACTTTTGTTATTTTATCATACTCCCGTCCTGTTGTCAAGCATCTCTCCGAAAATTTACAGAACATCTATATTTCAGAACCACTGTTTCAGCCATTCCACGCATTTCAGCTTGACTGCATAGCGTTCATGGTGCTGTAGCATGTCCTGTTCCGACTTACCGAATGCCTCCTGTGCAGTTTCTTCGTCCGCCGTGACTTCGCAGGCATTGGGCACGCAGAGGGACGGATACATTACGCACCACCAGTTCTGTCCTGCGGCTTCGCCGATGGTGATCCGCAGAGCCTCATAGTCTCCTGCCGGCATGGTCCATTCCCCATAAGTGCGGTCGTCAAAGGGCATTTCCACCAGCTGTGCCTTGACTGCATAGGAATATCCCTCATCCCACACCAGCTGCTGTGCTGTCTGCTCCAGCGTTTCCAGATGCTCTGCTACGAGCTGTTCCGCATCGGCAGCATTTTCCGGCTGGGACCGGAACAGGGCTTCTGTCTGTGCAAGCACCTTGTCCCGCACCTTGAGTTTCAACGCCTGATCGTCGATGCTGTCCGAGTTCGCCAGAATGTGCAGCCGCAGCACATTCTGTTCCAGCGAGCCGTAACTCTGTGCCGTTCCCGCCAGTGCCGAACAGCAGACCGTTCCTACCATACCCAAAAGCAATGCCCATTCCCATTTCTGCATCTCACTCACCTCGATGAGAGTATGCACCGGAATCTGTTCCGTTATACTTGCAGAGGAAATTTTTTCATGGTATAATAAAAACAGCACCGCACAAAGACTGCCTGTCGGCTTTATGCAGTGTTGTCCAAAAGAAATACCAGTAGCATCGGAGGAATACACATGAAAGTTTATACCATTATCGGTGGTGTCAACGGCGTAGGAAAAAGCAGTTTTTCCGGTGTCCTGCGGCAGCAGCGACTGGACTTGGGAAAAATCATTGATCCAGATCATATCGCGGCAAAAGAGCACTGCAACAAACTGGAAGCCGGCAGGATCGCCATTCAGGAAATGGAAACCGCAATTCAAAACGGCTGGAACTTCACGCAGGAAACCACGCTTTCCGGCAGACGCACACTACAGACCATTCTTGCAGCTCGACAAAAGGACTATCAGATTCGGCTGTATTATATTGGCATCAGTTCCGCCGAAGAAAGCCTATACCGCATTGCCAACCGTGTCCGCAAAGGAGGACACAACATTGCCGAAGCAGATGTACGCCGCCGATACGAGAAGCGATTCGCAGACCTCTCCAAAATTCTGCCCTATTGTGACGAAGCCCATTTTTTCGACAACGAAAACGGGTTCACAGAAGCGGCAATTTATCAGAACGGCTCCCTGATTCCCGTCTGCGAAGTACTGCCCCAATGGCTGCAAACCTTTCGCAGCCTGTTTCTGAAATAGCCGAATCACAACAACCATACATGCAGCCTATTGAGGGGAACCCTTTTGAAGAAGGGTTCCCCTCAAACTCCCCTCCGAAAACTTCACTTTATTTTTTCTCATAGGGGCTATAGCCCCTATGAGAAAAAATGGAATAAAAGTCTTTGAAAAGGGGTCTGGGGAGAAACTTTCCTCAGAAAGTTTCTCCCCAGTAAGATTGCATCTATGACTGCGGTGATTTGGTTATATCAGTTCTGCTAAAATGGTGTTGGATACGAGGAAGCCCTTGGGCGTGAATGCGATGCGTTCGCCGACTTTTTGCAGAAAGCCCAGCTTGCAATAACGTTCTGCCGCCGCTTGCTTTTCTGCCAGCCACGAAGCCGGAACACCCTCTGTCAACCGCATGCCCAGCAGCAGCTTTTCCTCTGGTGTGCAGGGCGTTTCGTCTTCGGTTTCGACTGGCTGCACCGGCTGCTCCAGAAAATCCGACACGGCAGACGGCACAAAAAACCGCTTGCCGTTCCAGCAGGAATGTGCAGACGGTCCGATGCCCAGATAGGGTTCGCAGTGCCAGTACTTGCAGTTGTGCCGGCTCTCGAAACCGGCTTTGGCAAAGTTGGAGATCTCGTATTGCAAAAAGCCAGCTGCCCCCAGCTGCTCCACCGCCTGCAAGTAGAGGTCTGCCGCGGTGTCATCGTCGGGACAGCATTCCGCCACGTGCTGCACGGCAAAAGGCGTTCCCTGCTCTACCTTTAATAAGTAGGCAGACACGTGTGTAATGGGCAGCTGCACCAGCCGGGAAATGGTCTGCTCCAGTTCGTCCGCCGTCTGCTCCGGCAGTGCCAGCATCAGGTCACAGGACAGGTTCCGGAAGCCCGCTTCTGCGGCAGCGTATACCGTTTCCACAGCCTCCTGTGCCGTGTGCAACCGTCCCAGCCGTTTCAGCTGGGCATCGGACAGGGACTGCACCCCCAGAGAAAGCCGGTTGATGCCTGCGTGGCGAAGTTCCCGCAGCTGCTCCGGTGTCACAGTGGCAGGATTTGCCTCCAGTGTGATCTCCGCATCTGCGGACAGGGCAAACTGTTCCGCCGCCGTTTCCAGAATTTGTGTGATCTGTGCAGGCAGCAACAGCGAGGGCGTTCCGCCGCCGAAATAGACCGTGTCCACGCGTTCCGGCTGGGCAGCGTTTCCGTAATGCCGCAAGTTCCGGCAGACTGCCGCAGTGTAGGCGGTCAGCAGTTCCGGCTGTGCCGGCACGGAATAAAAGTTGCAGTAGGGACACTTCCGGCGGCAGAACGGCACGTGCAGATAAAGTCCGGCACCCATCAGCTTAACACGTCGTTCCGGATCGGCTTCACCAGCGGACCGAAAAATGCATCAAAGAGCCGGCACAGCACGAACGCTGCCGCAACAGCCCCCACCATGTAGACGTAGTCCCAGTTGGAATTGCCCTTGAAGTAGACCAGCAGGACAACCACGAGGGCAGCAATATAGACCACTGCACTGAAGATCATCGATGCAACGCCGTTGACGCAGTGCTGTCCACATTCCATGCAGACTTTTCCTTTGGTACGCAGTCCGCCGGCAAACGCCTTTTTCCACGGGTTAAACGATTTTGCTCCGCAATAGGGGCAGGTATAGATCGATTTCATAAATCAGATTCCTTTCAAAAAGTTTCCGGCGAGGCTGAAGCTGCCGGATAAATTTATTGGATAAATTTATTATAGTGTGTTCCGGACAAAATGTCAAGGCGACAAAAAACCGACTTTCACAAAGAAAGTCGGTTTTTCGTTCAGCAAGGAAAACAGCATTTACTTCGCGAGGACTTCTTCCCAAGAAGTGTCATATCCTGCTCCGCGGAGAGCCACGTAGTACATGATAT
>NZ_KI260295.1:35422-56286 GCF_000468015.1 Ruminococcus callidus ATCC 27760
TGTAGAGCATGGTGTAAAAGATGTCGGTGGAGTCCAGCGTGTCGTTGCCGTCCAGGTCGCCCTTGGAAACAGTGGGGTCAGTGCCGATCAGGGCAAATTTGATGTTGTTTTCAGTTGCGTATTGTTGTGCGCAAGAATCGGCGTTGCCGTAGATGGTCAGGTTGTCACAACCGGAAAAAGCATCTTCTTCAATGCTGGTCACGCTGTCGGGTATTGTGATTTTGGTCAGACTGCTACAGCAATTAAAAGCATAATATCCAATGCTTGTCACACTGTCCGGTATTGTGATTTCGGTCAGACTGTTACAATTAAGAAAAACTTGATTTCCAATGCTCGTCACACTGTCCGGTATTGTGAGTTTAGTCAGACTACTACAACCAAAAAAAGCATTATCTCCAATACTTGTCACGCTGTCAGGTATGGTAATTTCCGTTAGACTGGTGCAATCAGCAAAAGAATATTCTCCGATGCTTGTCACGTTACCTGGCATTATGATCTTTGCTAAATCACTACACGATCTGAAAGCATAATCTTCAATACTTATCACGCTATTCGGTATTGTGATTTCAGTCAAGCTGCTGCAATTGAAAAAAGCATCTTCTCCAATACTTGTCACACCATCAGGAATGATTACAGCTCCAGTACAAGCTTTACCGTTAATCAAAATATGGTTAACGATTACCAATGGGTTTTCTGCCTGCTTTGCTTCAAGCCAAGGCGTACCATCAAAAGCTAATGTTCCAATGTGCACCACGCTGTCCGGTATCGTGATTTCAGCCAGGCTGCTACAACCGCTAAAAGCTAATTCTTCAATGCTCGTTACGCTGTCTGGTATTGTGATTTTTCTTAAACTAGTGCACCCACTAAAAGCAAAATCCCAAATTCTCGTCACACTATCCGGTATTGTGATTTCAGTCAAGCTGGTACATTCAGAAAAACTCTCCCCACCAATACTCGTTACGCCGTTTGGTATCATGATTGTAGTCAGACTGCTACAGCCACCAAAAGCACCCCCTCCAATACTCGTCACCGGTTTCCCGTCAATTTCCGCCGGAATTTCTAGCTCTCCAGCTGCGTCGTTATCACAATTTGTGATTCCAACTGTATCATCGTTATACACTTCATATTCCAATTGTGTCGTTCCAGTTCCCACACGAACGGTAGTCGTTCCCGTTCCCACAGGGACTCTTTCTGTTTCAGCCGTTTCCTCTGCACTCGCTGACAGCACTGTCCCTACGCTTTTCAGCACGTTTTCCACCCCGGAAAGCCCCACGCTCCCCAGGCAAAGCATCCCGGCGGTCATAGCTGCCACGACTTTTTTCCATATTTTCATTTTGAACACCCTCCTAAATTTGTTATAGTAAAAGGTTTCCATTTCCATTATATCATATCTGCGAAGAAAATGCAAGAAAAAAATCAAAAAGCACCCTACAGAACCGTTTTTCCGTTCTGTAGAGTGCCTATTCACATGGCTTATTTTGCGAGAACTTCTTCCCAAGAGGTGTTGTGTCCTGCCCCGTGGAGAGCCACGTAGTACATGATATAGAAGCTGTCGGTGGAATCCACTGTACCATTGCCGTCTACATCGGCGGCAGCGATCTGTTCAGCCGTCAGCCCGCCGTCATTGCCTACGGCAACGTTGGCGATGTAGAGCATAGTGTAGAAGATGTCGGTGGAGTCGATATTGTCGCTGCCATCGAGGTCGCCGCAAGTATAAGTTGCATTTACATCTGCAAATCGAATATTATGTTCCCTTGCGTAAGTTTCGGCGAAAGAGCCGGTATAGCCACGAATGATCAGATTATTGCAGTTATCAAAAGTACCATTTCCAATGCTTGTCACACTTTCCGGAATGGTGATTGTCTTTAAGCCGGTACAGCCGTCAAAAGCATGATCTCCAATACTCGTTACGCTGTCTGGAATGGTGATTTCCGTCAGACCAGTACAGCCGGAAAAAGCATTTTCTCCAACAGTTGTCACACTTTCCGGAATAGTAATTGTCTTTAAGCCAGTGCAGCCGCGAAAGGCATAATCGCTAATACTCGTTATGCTGTCCGGAATGGTAATTTTCGTCAAGTTGGTGCAACTATCAAAAGCATAATTGCCGATGCTTGTTACACTTTCTGGAATGGCGATTTCCGTCAAGCCGGTACATCTGTAAAAAGCACTATCTCCAATGCTTGTTACACTTTCCGGAATGGTAATTGCCGTCAGACCAGTACAGCTATCAAAAGCTCCTCCTGCAATACTTGTCACGCTGTCTGGTATGGTAACACTCCCAGTACAAGTTGTTCCATCAATCAAAGTTCCATTGATGATCACAAGTGGATTTTCCTCTTGCTTGGCTATAAGCCATGGTGTATTCGTAAAAACAAATCCTTCAATATTCGTCACACCGTCTGGAATGGTAACTTCCGTCAAGCTGGTACAGCCATAAAAGGCACTGTCACCAATACTCGTCACACTGTCCGGAATCGTGATTTCCGTCAAGCTGGAACAGCCTCGAAAAGTACTGCTCCAAATATTCGTCACACTGTCTGGTATGGTGATTTCCGTCAAACTGGTACAGCCGTAAAAAGTACTGCCTCCAATACTCGTTATACTATCTGGAACAACAATTTTTTTCAAATTGGTACAGCCGCAAAAAGCACACTCTCCAATATACGTTACACTGTCCGGAATAGTCATTTCTATTAGACTGGTACATTTGTAAAAAGCCCCGCTGTAAATACGCGTCACACTGTTTGGAATGACGACTTCCGTCAAGCTGGCACAACCGTAAAAAGCGTTATTTTCAATGCTTTTTACGCTGTCTGGTATGGCGATTTCCTTTAAGCTGATACAGCCGGAAAAGGTCTGAAATCCAACACTTGTTACGCCGTCCGGTATTGTGATTCCTGTCAAACTGGTACAGCCGTAAAAAGCATAATCTCCAATATTTATCACGCTGTCTGGTATCTTGACCTCTGTCAAACTGGTGCAGTCGCGAAAAGCATTATTTCCAATACTCGTCACAGGTTTTCTGTCAATCTCAGCCGGAATTTCAACGGAAGTAACACCCATATTGCACCCCGTAATTTCAATTTCACCTGCATTGGTTACACCATAGGACAAATTTCCATAAGTACCTTCTTCCGCACTCGCTGTCAGCATCGTTCCCGCAGATTCCAGCACACCCTGCAAGTCTGTCACGCCAACGCTTCCCACGCAAAGCACCCCCGCAGTCACCGCGGCAAGCACTTTTTTCCACAACTTCATCTTCATTCCTCCGTTTCCTTTTCGTTGCAAAATACTTTCAATTACAATATACCATATTTTTCGAAAAAAGTCAACTCTTTCACAAAAAAAGCGGGACAGAGAAGCTTCCCTATCCCGCCTGTATCTATTCTTTCGAATGACTTAATAAATGGTTTTCTTTGCGGTTTCTACCACAATATCCGCACAGAGTTCCAGCCCCAGTGCTCCGCTGTTCAGGCAGAGGTGGTAGTTGTCCTTGTCGTACCAGTTTCCGCCGGTGTTGATGCTGTAGAATGTTTCACGACGCTTGTCGATCTTCCGCAGCATTGCCTCTACCCGCCGTTCGTCCACGTGATACTCCTGCACGGCACGTTCCGAACGGGACTTGGTGTCCGCGTAGATGAACACGTTGAACAGGTTTTCCAGATCCCGCAGGATATAGCTTGCACAGCGTCCCACGATCACACAGTCGCCTTTTTCCGCCAGTTCCCGAATGATGTTGGTTTCGATGATGTAGACCTTATCGGACAGCGGCAGGTTTTCCTCAATGGTGCGTGTAGGGCTGGAGGTCAGCATCAGAGTGTACAGAAAACTCTTGGGGGCAGCTTCCTCTGCGGTTTCCAGATAATCCATGGAAACATTGCAGCGTTCAGATGCCATTTGTAAAATTTCTCGATTATAACACGGAATGCCCAGCCGTTCTGCGATCATTTCGCCGATCTCACGGCCGCCGCTTGCATATTCTCTTTCAATGGTAATGATTCGATGACTCATAGTAAAATGCCTCCTCTTGTTTGAAAAGCGGGCGTACCCGTTTTCCAGTGCTTTCTCTTATTATAGCATACTTTGCAGTTTTTTGCACGTTTCACACGGGATTTTTTCTGGCTTCTATAAAAATTCTACATTTTGCACATCTATATGGTGAATGATTTATGCATTATGACAATATCCGTTTACTTGGTAGCATTCTGAATGGCTTCGATGATTTCCGGATAATACCATGTGCAGTCCTTGCGGTTCAGCAGACCGAAACCGTTCTTCGTTTCGTTGTTGTCCCAGATAAAGCACTTGATGCCGTGCTTCTTGGCTGTGCTGAGATAATAGCTGAACCATGCTACTCTTGCGGAGGTGTTTTCGTTCTTGTTCACGCAGCCGGTTTCGTCAATGATGACCGGAATGCCCTTGCTGACAAAGGTGTCGTCCAGATACTGGAACATGGTGTCCAGTTCCTGCTTGTCGGCATCGTTGCCCCAGTCGGCACGGGTGTCGTCCGGACCGCAGAAATTCCACGGGGCGTAGATGTGCAGGGATACGATCACATGGTCGTCTTTCGGAACCACCAGACCGCCGACAGCGTTCTTCTCCACGGACTGGGCATAGGTGCTGACAACCAGCGTTCTGTCCTTGTTGGAGCCACCGGAAGAACGGACTGTGTCCACAAATGCCTGATACAGGGCGTTGATAACGTCATAGGATTCCTGTGTGCCGCCGGTCCATTCCTCTGCGGAACCGATCATACGCGGTTCGTTCATGCCCTCGAAGATCAGGCGGTGGTCGTAGTTCTGGAATGTAGCACAGATCTGCTTCCAGATGTTTGTCAGGGTGGACTTATCGCTTTCCAGTTTTTCACTGGAGGGTGTCAGCCATGTGTAGTCATCGTGGTGTACATTCACAATGACATACAGCCCGTCGTTATAGGCGTAGTCTACAACTTCCTTGACGCGGTTCATCCACGCCGCATCGATGGTGCCGTCGGCGGACATGTGCTCGCTCCACGTTACCGGCACACGAATGGCATTGAAGCCGGCAGCCTTTACAGTGTCGATCATCTGCTGGGTGGTTTTCGGGTTGCCCCAGCCGGTTTCCGTATCGCTGGAGCTGGTGTTGTAGCTGTCCAGTGAGTTGCCCAGATTCCAGCCCACCTTGATGTTCTCCACGATCTGCTTGCTGGTCATCGCGTTGACCTGCTCCGCAGTAGGTGTTTCACCGGAAACTGCTGCCACTTCCCCGCCCTTGGAGGACTCGTCCGACTTCGGCTCGGTCTTGGTGGTCGTTCCGGTGCTGTTGCTGTAGCGGACGCTGATGTTGTTCAGGGTAATGCTGGGCTGGTCGCTCCACCAGTACCCCAGCATCACATCGCCACTGGGGTCAATGCTCTCCTTGACATCGTCCGGCACGATCCACGTCAGGGAAAGGCTGGAGGAATCTGTGAACACGCAGACGTTCTTGGTCTGATACCAGCCGGCATCGGTGGCACAGTCTGCGTTCTTGTCCACAGACACGCCGAACGCACCGGTGAACTTGCCCAGTGCACCAGTGCTGCTGATGTCAAAGGTGACTGTCTGAAGCGTATCCTCTGCCCCGATCAGGTCGGACAGAGCGATCTTCGCTGTCTTGGCTGCCTCATCGTTGAAACTCAAAGTTGCAGCCGGACTGGCGGAATTGGTACCGTCTACCGGCACTTCCTTGGTACGGGTGTAGGTGCACACAATGCTGGACAGCTTCACCTGCTGCACGTTGCTCCACCAGTGTCCGAACAGGACTTCGCCGCTGGGGTCGATCTCCGTCTGGATCTCTGCGGGAACATTCCATGTGAATTCCGCATAGGCACTGTTCTGGGACTGCTCAAAGTCTGCCGCCTGATACCAGCCGGCATCGGTAGCACTGGCACAGCCGTCCTTGACGGAAACGCCGTAGCCGCCCTTGAAGTCGCCCAGACTGGACGAACCGTCGGCGGAGTACACGATAAAGGTAAAGGACTGTACCACGTCGCCCTCCTGAATAAAGTTATCCAGCTTGGCTTTGTAATTGTTGGTGGTATCGCTGCCCTTGTCCAGCATGGCATTGATGTCAGTCAGTTCCGTGCCCAACGTGGTGGAAACCGTTTCTGTGGGGCTGACGTGAACTGTGGTAGTTTCCGCGGTGGTGGTTTCTTCTGCGGCGGTGGTGGTTTCCTTTTCAGAGGATTCCTCGGCGGCAGAAGACTCCGGCTGGCTGCTGTCGCTGCTCTGCTTGCCGCAGCCGGTAAATGCCGAGCCAGCCAGCACACCAGCGAGAAGCAGTGCCGTCAATTTTTTCCATGATCTCATATAGTTGTTCCTTTCTAAAAAAACAACGGATGCCAAAAGGATTTCAGCATCCGCCGTTTGTCTTTCCATCAAAAATGCGATTAGGGAAACGCTGAATGAAGCCTGTGCATCAGATGCATCGTCAGGCGTACTTTATGCAGGATTTCCTTAGTCTACTGTGACGATCTCGCCCATCTGGTTGCGGCCTGCACCAATGGCATTGGATTCGTCCGTGTCGATGTGCATTGCAGTTGCATAGTTCGGGGAAACACGGCAAACCACGTCACCCAGAATTGCCTTTCTGCCGTCTGTTTCAACACGTACCCAAACGATGTCCTTATCCTTTACGCCTGCCTTTGCTGCGTCTTCCGGAGTGAAGTGAATGTGACGCTTTGCCACGATCACACCCTCAGAAATTTCCAGCTGACCTGCCGGTCCCACAATGGTACATGCACCGGAACCTGCAACATCACCGGATTCGCGAACCGGAGCAGCGATGCCGATCGAACGTGCGTCTGTTGCAGACAGTTCTACCTGATTGGCACTCCGGAACGGACCCAGAATGGAAACGTTCGGCAGTTCCTTCTTCGGTCCAACGATCGTTACGCGTTCTTCACTGGCAAACTGACCCGGCTGCGACAGCATCTTCTTGACAGTCAGTTCCTTTCCCTCACCGAACAGCACTGCGAATGCTTCCGCAGTCAGATGTACGTGTCTTGCAGATGTTTCAACAATAAACTTTTCAGACATGGTGTAATACCTCCCATAAATGCTAACCGGCAATGCACCGGCTTCTCAGAGCCTGTTCAGTATCTTTTTATATGCGAGCATGATTTTGTCGATGACAAGGAAAAAATCCACAGGCATACTGTCGTACGACAAGGATTTTTGACGCAGTCAGCAACAAAATCTGCCGAAAAGACGTGTGGAAAAAAATACTGAACAGGCTCCTACAATATTGTACTACTTTTTGCCGCTTTCGTCAAGGGTATAGTCCGATTTTCGTGAAAATCACACAGCCGCCCGATTGTACACGCAATTTCCATATTTCTTGACATCTTTTTCAAAATGTGATACAATAGGACAAGAAAAAAGAGAGGAATTTGCCCTATGTATTACGTCTGTTATGTACTGCTGTACTGCATCATTTTTGCTTTTGGTGCGGCGATCGGCAGCTTTCTGAACGTCTGTATCTACCGTCTGCCCAAAGAGGAATCTCTCTGGCGGAACAACTCCCACTGCATGACCTGCGGTACACCCATTCGCAAGCGGGATCTGATCCCGATCTTCAGCTGGTGCCGTCTGCGGGGAAAATGCCACAGCTGCGGGGCAAAAATCCCCTTTCGCTACACGCTGGTGGAGAGCCTGAATGCGATCTTATACGTGTTGATCTTTGCCTATTTCGGCATCTTTGAACAGCCGGTCTATGCGGCTCTGGTATGTCTGTTCTGTTCGGCTCTGATCGTGGTCTTTTTCATGGACTTGGACACCCAGCTGATCAGTCTGTATGTGATTGGATTCATCGGGCTGCTGGGCGTTGCGGTTACGGTTTACGATGTCTGCACCGGAAATGGCACGCTGCTCTCCCACCTGATCGGAGCCGCAGCGGCATCGGTTCCGCTGTTCCTGCTGGTAATTCTGTCCGGCGAACGTGCCATGGGACGGGGCGACGCAGAACTGATGCTGGCAGGCGGCTTGTTCCTCGGTGTCAAAGGTGTTGTGGTAGGGCTGTTTCTGGGGCTGATCCTCGGCTGCATCTTCGGAATGATCCACAAGGCAAAAACCGGCGATTCCAAATTCGCCTTTGGGCCGTACCTCTCCGCCGGCATGGCAATGGCTCTGGTGGTCGGAGAACCCATTGCAAATCTGTACTTACAGCTCTGCGGTCTGAAATGACCGCCCGAGCACAGAAAGGCTCATCTCCGGTACGCTCCGGAAATGAGCCTTTTCTTTTTGGATTATTTCGAGCGTTACGCCGCCGGAGAAACACCCTCCACATGAATGGTGTAGTCCGTCATGATCTTATTGCTCCAGAAGAACCACTGCCCCGTCTTGGCGTTGTAGTTGTTCTTGGCAGACAGCACCTCCGTGCCAACCTTTACGGTATAGCTGTCAGAGAGCGTGTAGCCCGCCTTGGGGGTAATGGTGAAGTAGCACACGCCGCTGTCGTTGAACAGCGGATCGCTGAACGTGATGTTGCAGCCCGCCGCACTGGATTCGTCCAGACCTACGTTTTTGCCGTTTTCGCTGGCGGCAATGGGCGGTGCGGTGGTGGTGGTTGTTGTAGTTGTGGTGGTGGTTTGAGGGGCGGTGGTTGTTGTGGTTGTAGTAACAACTTCAACAGATTTAGGAAGGCAAGCAGCAATACTGTTTTCTCGATATACAGTGCTTACCATTTGAGCAAGTGGTGTGTCAGGATTAGCCTTATAAACAACTCCGTTTTTAATCCAGAGTTCGTGAAGACCATCTGTTACCATTTTAGTAGTAATGTGATATGTACACCAACCACACTGTTTTGTTTGCTCTAGCTGATTTGGCTTACCGCTTATAGAAACATCGCTGTTATTATATTTGGGGAAAATATGCAAAACACCGTAATCATCATTAAATGTGATTAAAACATCTTCTGATTTGGTATAGGTAACTGCATTCTCATAATTGGGAATTTCACTGATACTTCCGCCGCTACGAAGAATGTGAACTGTACTATACTCAGGATCATCATAAATATAATGAATTAAAAGTTCATCAGAAGAAATTGTGGAATCAGTCTGTTTATTACTGGTTGTTGTTGCAGTGGTGCTTATAGTCGTGCTGGTTGTGGCGGAAGTTGTAGTCGTTGCAGCCGTAGTTTCTGTCGCGGAGGTAGTCGCCGTTGCGGTACTGCTTGCAGTGGTTTCCGCGGTGGTCGTTGCGGCAGTTGCAGTGGTTGCGGTTGTTGCAGCCGTGCTTGTGGTTGCGGCGGTCGTTGTGGTAGTTGTCGTGGTAGTCGTTGTTGTGGTGGTTGCTGTAGTCGTGGTGGTTGTTGTCGTGGTAGTCGTTGTTGTTGTGGTTGTAGCCGCAGTCGTCGTGCTGGTAGTCGTTTTGGCTGTGGTTTCGGTTTCAGGCGGCGGAGGTGTGGTAGTCGTGGTAGTCGTTGTCGTTGCCGTATTTTTCGGAGCAACAATCTCGCACTGAATCTCCTCCGGACTGACACCCTTACAATAGAGGTGCACGATCTTATCCGCCGAAGCAGACGATGTCACAGCACTGTTTGAATTCATCATAAAGGTTTTCAGGTTCTGATCCGGAGCCAGCAGGGTGTAATCCTTGCTGTACACATCATAATTCAGCGTGGACGGATACTTGACAAACTTCACGCCCACTTCGCCCGCATTGGTGATATAGTCGCACTTCGTCCAGTCGAGGGTGATGTTGGTGTAGGTGCTGTCGCCGTTGATGGTGAGCATGGGAGTATTTTGTGTTGTTGTTTCTTCGGTTGTAACTTCACTTTTCTTTGCCCATGAAAAGCTGGTATCTGCATCCGGTTGAAAATTTGCATATACACCCTTATAACTCAAAACATAATAGGGATAATCAGACCATTTCATCAAAATATAAATTGCAACTGTATTATCAGAAATTTTTTCTACTTTTCCAAGATTTGCGGTTTTCAAATCTGCGGAATCATAAAAATGAATTCCTGTATTATCACCATCTGCTACTAAATTTCCAGTAGCCTCATTAACTCGGTACATTTTCAAAAACTTATCATTATCATTCGCGTTTCTGATAAATTCGTCTGCATCTACATTTGTAAATTGAACTTTGACAACATCACCAACTGCATATCCACTATTTCTCAGATCAATCGCAAATGTGCCTTTGTAATGCGTTCCCCCTCTTTTTACAATGCTTTGAATAATTGCCTGCTGGTCAGCTGGAAGTGTATAATATCCATCTTTATAAGTCCCATAATCATAATAATAAGTTCCATCTTTTTTAATCTGTTGCAATAGGTTATTACCGCCAACTAATATCTGATACCCTTCATAACTCCAATAACCTCCACCCCAACTATATGGCACAAAGAAAAGCCCACTATAATCAAAATAAAATGTATTATTTTCTGTAGTCAATTCGCTTTCATCTTGAATAACTGTACTGAAATCTTCAATGTAATCCGGAATTTCGACTTTAATGCGAACATTATCATATATTTTAGCCAGTGTTCCGTCTGCTTTTGTCTGCATAGACGAACATGGTTCTACAATTGTACCACTGTCGGAATATGTGATTCTTCCCCAAATTGCCACCCAGCATTTTGAACGAATATTTCGATTTGTTGCATCGGTTGGGTCAACTAGTTTTACTCGATAAATGACATTAATTTGTTTTTCAACATCACTCATTCCATAACCAACATCATTTATGCCATTTTTTCCATAAGACACATCACCATAATACGCTTTATAGTGATTAACAGCATCAATTTTTTCGGGTGATAATCCAGGTTGACTAATATCATAAGGAAAATTATTTTCGGCGAAAACATCCGTATAATTTACCCAACTATTATCATCATCCAAATCAGAATCGACCAGCACTTTTACATTTTGAAATCGTACTTCATAAGAGCCAGACACATCAGTTCCACAAGCAGCATACTCTCCGCCTCGTCCGTCGCCCTTCTGTGCTTCAACGCACGGAACAACTGCACGATATACAACATCTGTTCCATTGTAATTATATAAAAAAGAGTAGCGTTGCAAGCTAAATTCTACCTGTGATACTGAA
Source organism: Ruminococcus callidus ATCC 27760 (assembly GCF_000468015.1). Taxonomy (GTDB): domain Bacteria; phylum Bacillota; class Clostridia; order Oscillospirales; family Ruminococcaceae; genus Ruminococcus_C; species Ruminococcus_C callidus. The sequence goes on from NZ_KI260295.1 coordinate 46,504, forward strand.
TTTAACGGATAATCTGTTAAATTGATTGCTGCACAATTGTCATGCGGCGGATTGTTACTTGTACCATTATATGTATTTACAAAGTCATTGTTTGGATAAAAATTGTTTGAAAAAGCAGATGACCAGTCATTCGAAGTATTTCCATCATCGTCTTTCCATTTTTTTACTCTATCATCCAACAGCGTTACATTACCATTTCGATTAGTTGTTGTTTTTTTTATTGTTGTCGTCGGATACGCACTCGCATCTGTATAATTCGTCTTCAACACCAAATTACACTCCTGCACCGACTGCACCGCAGCGTACCCGTCGCAGGAAACCGCAATATCCACTTTCTGGCTGGTTTTCACCGCATCATGATAGGTCAGCGTCACCGTAAACACCGCATTGGCATCGCTGCTGGCACCGGTGATCTGATACACCTTTTGATTATCGGTGCTTTTTTCTGTATCCAGTGTCACGTATCTTCCGGCATCTGCACACAGAATGCCATGCGCATTCCGCTGCACCTCGTCCCAGTTCCAGTACCGGCTCTGGGGCAGCTGAGTCTGTAATTCGTCTGCCAGATTATTCGCCACAGTCTGATAATTCTGAACCTTTGCCGCCTGCACATAGGCAGAGATATTCGGGGCACAGAGTGCCGCAATGATCGCCATGATCACCAGCACTACGATCAATTCCACAAGAGAAAAGCCTTTTCGATTTCGTTTCATCTCTCTCACCTCTCCGAAAATATACAAACGGACACGCCGAAGCGAAGCTTAACTTAACAGATCCAGAATCTCATTCTTGTTGTTGGATACCCGAATGGCATCATCCCGCCGGATCGTGCCGGCTCTTACCAGCCGTGCCAGATCGGCATTCAGGGTGTGCATGCCAAGTGCCGCACTGGACTGCATGACCGTTGCCAGCTGGAAGCACTTATTGTCACGGATCAGGCTGCCTACCGCATCGGTTCCCACCAGAATTTCTGTAGCAGCCACACGGCCGCCGCCCATTGCCAGCGGGATCAGAGCCTGTGTGATAACGCCCTTCAGAATCGTGGACAGCTGTGTCCGGATCTGGTTCTGGGCGTGGGGCGGACAGCTGTCAATGATACGATCCAGCGTCTGTGCCGCACCGGTGGTGTGCAGAGTGGACATGACCAAGTGTCCGGTTTCTGCGGCGGTGACAGCGGCAGAAATCGTTTCGTAGTCACGCATTTCTCCCACGAGAATGACATCAGGGTCTTCACGGAGAGCAGAACGCAGGGACGCTGCAAAGCTCTTGGTATCCACGCCGATTTCACGCTGGTGAATGACCGACATGCCCGACTCGTAAACATATTCCACAGGGTCCTCAATGGTGATGATATGCTCCGAACGATTCTTGTTGATATAGTCGATCATGGCGGACAGAGTGGTAGATTTACCGCTTCCCGTCGGACCTGTCACCAGAATCAGTCCTCTTGGCTGGTCTGCCAAGTCCCGCAGCACTTTCGGCATTTGCAGCTGTTCCAGTGTGGGAATGGTGTTGTTCAGCAGACGAATCGTGGCTGCCACCTTTTTCATCTGCCGGAAAACATTGACACGCTGGCGGCAATAGTCCGGCGTTTCAATGGCAAAGTCCACGTCGTCGCCGTTTTCCAGCTGTTCCCGCTGTTCATCACTCAGCATGGACAGGATCATTTCCCGTGTTTCTGCTGCCGGAAATGAAAAGCCGCTGTCCAGCAGCTGCCCGTGGATACGGAACGAAACCGGCATGCCCTCGCTGATGTGAATATCAGAGCATTTCTTCTCCCGTGCTTTCATAATAAGTTCATTCATGGTCATGGCGGTATACCGTCCTTTCTGCAATCATTAGTCGGAATAATATGCGATCTTCATAACTTCTTCCGGCGTGGTCACGCCCTCTTTTACCAAGTCAATGGCACTGTCCAGCAGACTCCGCATGCCCTGTGTTTTCTTGGCATACTCCAGCATTTCCTGACTGTCTGCACTTTTGGCGATCATACGTTTCAGCGTTTTGTCTATATATACCATTTCGTGAATGGAAATACGCCCTTTATAGCCCGTGTTGTTGCAGACCTTACAGCCCTTGCCGCGGGTGATCATGGGAATGCCGTCCCCGACAATGGCGATGTCATCTGCTGTCGCCGGTTCTTCGTATTTACAGAACTGGCAGACCTTACGCACCAGACGCTGTGCCACGATACCTACCACAGAGTTGGAGATCAGATACGGTGCCACGCCCATATCCGCCAGACGGACAATGGACGAAATGGCATCGTTGGTATGCAGGGTGGAAACTACCAGGTGTCCGGTGATTGCAGAACGCACGGAAATTTCAGCCGTTTCTGCGTCACGGGTTTCACCGATCATGATAATATCCGGATCCTGTCGCAGCAGGGCACGCAGTCCCACTGCAAAGGTCATGCCGGCAGTCACATTAACGGAAGTCTGCGTGATATTGGGCAAATCTTTTTCCACAGGGTCCTCAATGGTAGAAATATTTACCGGTCGCTGGGACAGATGCTGCAATACCATATACAGCGTGGTCGTTTTACCGGAACCAGTCGGCCCCGTAATATAGATGATGCCGTTGGGGGCGGACATCATCTTCATCAGCATGTTATAGGAATACTCGTTCATGCCGAAGTGACCGGCGTGGTCGATCTTGGTATCCGACACCAGATAACGCATAACGATCTTCTCGCCGTGTGTCGTCGGCAGAACGGAAATACGCATACTGATGTCGATTCCCTCCAGCACAGCGTGGAAGTTGCCGTCCTGCGGGATACGTTTTTCCGCAATGTTCAGGTTGCTCATGATCTTGATACGGGCAACAATGGAGTTGTGCAGTGCCTTTTCCAGTGTCAGATAGCTGACCATCTGACCGTCGATACGCATACGCACCTGTGTGAAATCCTTAAACGGTTCAATGTGAATATCGCTGGCGTTGGTGCTGTATCCCCGTACCAGCAGCGAGTTGATCAGCTTGATGATCGGCACATCGTCGTCCGCATCGTCTGCCGTCAGCTGGGGCACCTCAATATCTTCTGCGGAAATATTCGCCTTTTTGGCTGCCTGCTTGGTACTGATCTCGGCATAGTAATACTCGATCGCCTTTTTGATTTTCGGACTTTCACTGAGCAGCACTTCCAGCGGCATATCCACGATCTGCCGAATATCTTCCTGTGCGTAGAAATTCAGCGGGTCAGACATGGCGAGCTGTAGACGGCTGTCGTTTTCCGACAGGGCAATGACATTGTATTTTTCCGCAAGCTGCTTGGGCACCTTGGCAACCACGTCTACATTGACCTCATACTCCTCCAGATTGACCATCTGGAGATCCAGTTTTTTCCCCAGTGCCTCCAGAACCTGTGTTTCTGTGACAAATCCCATTTCCTGCAGCAGTGTGCCGAAACGCACCTTCTTGCCGCTTTGTGTCTTCTGGAATTGCAGTGCCTGATCGATCTGTTCCTGTGTGATATAGCCATATTCTTTCAGCACTTCACCAATGGGTAAATTCTGCAATGTTCTCACCTTTTTCTATTGTTTCTATAGCGACACCGTACAAAGCCGTCAGGCGGGCTTTGTGCGGTGCTGCCCTATGGCAATACCGCACAAAGAGCATCTGGCGACTTTGCACGCCATCTGCTTGCAAATTTTCCGTCATATTTCACAAAAATGCTCGTGAATACATCAAGTATTCACTCTGCTTTTTGCTCCATCTGACAAAAAATTTGACGACGCATCTGTCGCACAATCTTTGTGCGGCATTGACCTATGTTTTATTCCAGACTGCCGATGTATAAATACCGCGAAGCTGCCACAGAACTGTCGTATATGTCGGAGGCATTCAGCGTTGCCTTTACCGTTGCCCGATTTTGCAGCTTGACCATTCTGGTTTCCGAGTAGTACACAGTATCGTTCCGCGAGATCCGCACATCTACTGTCACTGTTACATCATCGACTTTTTGGACAAGGATCTTTGCCTGATAAGTCCCCAGCTTACAGAGCACCTGATCGACCGTTGTTCCAGCACTGTCGGTGTCTGAATAGTAAATTGTCCCTTTTTCTTTCAGTTCGCTCTTTCCGTTTTGTGTGTCCACATACAGTACGACCTGATGGGCACAGCCGTCATCAGCAGCGATCGTTTCTGTTTCCTGCTGTCCGATGGTCTTGGCATACGCCAGATGACTTTCCAGCTGTTCCATGACCGCGATTCCCTTGGACTGGGCATTGAACATGATGACATTCTGGCAGAAGATCCGCATGGCATTCAGCAGGATTCCCGAAGCAGAAGCCACCAGAATGCCGATCAGCAGAACGGTAACCACTTCTTCTGCCAGCGTAAAACCTTTTCGGTTTTTCACAAGTTTCCGCATCTGCTTTCCTCCCTTACGGTTTCGGTTGATACTGAATGAAATTGTCCGCAGAACGCCTCTGCACATCAAAAGTTTTGGTCTTTTCGTCCCCGCTTGTGCGGTCCCGATATGTTACTGTAATCGTAGTATCAGAAGTTTCCGCAGCAGCTCCCGCCAGATCCACAGCGGCATTTTTCCGCTGCTGGTTCTTCAGCTTCGCACCGGAGTTCAGAAAATTCGAGCCGGAAGCGATCCCGATCATGCCGATTGCAAAGGACATGGAGATCATGGCAAATGCAATCACCACTTCCACAACAGTGGTTCCTTTTCGCAGTTTCCGCATTTTGTCACGCCTCCCTTTACAATTGATAGTAGCCGTCCCACCGCCACTGGGTCGCATTCGCGGGAACTGACAGCTTTCCACAAACTTCTGACAATTCCTTTTCCCCGCTGCCAGCAGTGTTCCGCGTCACCTTTGCCGTGAGATAGATCTCACCGGACAGCCGCCTTTTGTTGGCATCGGTTTCGCTGTCGTTGACCACAGAGTGATTCACCGTTACCGTACATTTCCAGTTCCCCGCATCGGGGAGTGAGATCGTAAAGGTTTCCGCGGTGTTGCCGTCGCTGACGAAAATGCTCTGATAGGTTGCCCCGGTGGTTTCGTCCGTCACCGTACCCTCTTTCAGAATGTCCTGCTGTACCAAAGTGATCGCGGATTCTGCATAGAACTTTGCCTGTACGCGGTTGTTTTCCTCCTGCTCCCGCATGTAATACATACGGTCTACAAGAATGATCCCCGCCGAGATCAGTGAGATCATCAGCATGACCAGCACCGCCCACAAAATCGCTGCACCGTTTCGCTGTGCTGTTTTCCGTTTCATATTGGCATCACCCTGTTTATGCAGCATCTGCTGCTGTGGTTATGATCGTGGTCGTTGTCATTTCTTCCGCCGCAATGTCTGCTGTTGCCGACTGCATGGCTTTTTCCGCCGCTTCTTCGGTGGTTTCGTCGGAATCCACATCATCTGCATAGTCTGTTTCCAGCGGACTCTGATACATGTACGCGGTAATCGTCATGGTAAAATTATACCAATCCTGAAATTTATCCGCATTTGCCGCATCACCGTTTGCCGCAGCCTGTTCCTGTGCTGCCGGCTTTTCCACACTGTTGAAAGAATACGCAGTAACGCCCAGAAACGACACCCGATTGACAAAGTCCAACATTTGTTTCATGTTCTGATAGGTGCCTTCCATCGTATAGGTAAAGTCGCAGCAGTATTCACCAGTGGCGGTATATGCAGCACCGCTGCCGTCACCTGTGCTGCCGTCCGAAGCATCTGTTCCGGAGGCAGAACTGTCTGTGGTACCGGCTACCTCGTCCGGCGAAGCAGTCACCAGATTGCCCTCACCGTCAATATAATACTGCATGGTCTGCCCGATGTTCAAGCCATCGACAGTGACACCCGCTTCATTCATCACAAAGGTAAGAAAACGGTCGATCCGTTCCGCATCGCTCAGCGGAAACAGCTTCTTGGTTTCCTCGCCATTTTTCTCTTTCCAATCCTTTAGTGAGGCAATATTCTGGTCATAACTCTGACTTTGCAGCAACAGGTCGGAATACTGCTGGTTCAGAACCTCCAGCTGTTCCTTTGCTGCCGAGACTTTCGTCATCAGCGGACGGATCAGAAGCTGTACAAACAGTACAACGACCAATACGACACCCAGCACAGAAAGCAGAACTGCCTGCTTTCGGGTAATTTCCGTTGTCATTGTACCACCTCCGTTGTTGTTTCCACAGGATTGCCGTCGGCATCTGTTGCAGTAGTTTCCGCCGACTTGAATACAGCGTTCACTGTATAAGTATACACGCTGTCCGAAAGCGAATAGCCGTCATAGGTGATCGAGGAGAACAAGTCCAGCCGTGTCAGATTCGTCACAAATGTGGAAACATACTGGCTGTCCGTCGAACTTGCCGCAATGGAAAGGGTGCTGCCGTCATAGGAAAGTCCAGTGATCTCTGCCACCTGAATTTCTCCTCTGTCGGGGCTGACCGTTTTCTCACAGCCAACCAGCTTATGCACCAGATCTTCGGAAAAGTTGTCGCAGATCTCCTGTGTCCCGTCAATGGTAGCCCGCACCTCAGTATAAACATCACCGGCAGTCCGCAGTGTGCTGATGTCATTCGCCACAGCGTTGGCGTTGTTGATCTTTTCCATCAATGCGGTATCGTTTGCCTTGGTTTCCATTTCTGAAACCAGATTCTCTTGGGTGTGGACGTAGATCCGTGCACCGGCATAACTGCCGCCCAGCAGCAGCACTGCCACTGTCCCCAGTATGCCGAAAAGAACACCTTTTTTCATGGTGTTCTTTTTCGGTGCCACGACAAGAGGATACAGGTTAATATCCTTTTTTGGTAGTTTTGCCATTTTGGATTCCTCCTGTCCGATTTAGTCCGAATAACGTATCATACTGCCCAGCAGCACCGTGTACTCGCTGGGATTCATCTCCGGCGGAACAGTCAGTTCCGTAGGGAGAAACTCCGGAAATGCCCGCACATTTACACCGAAATTTTCCGCGAAGTGCGGGAAGATCTGCACAGCATCTTCCGGAAAGCCGCTCAGATAAACGTCCGTAATATCAGAGCCGGTCTGTTCCGACTTGTTGAACTGGATAATGCTGTTGATATTCTGCCCCACTTCCCGTTCGAAGCCCTCATCGGTAGGGTCTGCCAGAATCCGGCTGCGGCGGGTCATGACGAAGTTGTCATTGGAAAACAGACACTGCATCAGCATATTCTTATCCAGAATGAACACGGCATAGGTTTTTCCCTGTAAAGATTTCAGCCGCTTCATCATTTTGATCAGACAGTTCTGCACCAGATCAATGACTTCCAGTTCGATCTTCGCCTCTTTGAACAGGCTGATATAGCTGGTGATGAACTCCCTGGTGGAAGCCACCGCCAGAATACTACAGGAGCCGTCCGGATTTTTCGGGGTCACCACGGAATAATCCACCAGCATATTCTGAATTCCCTCAATATCCCGCAGTTCCCCGCGAATAAAACCGGGCACATTTTTCGGAGCGATCTGCGGAACTTTCAGAGGCTTTACGGTAATGGAACTGCCGTTTACCACCAGCGTCACGCCCTTTGCAGGCAGGTTGTACTTCTGCCACATTTCCGTCAGGGTATTCTGGAGAGAGTAGTTGTTCATGATAATGCCGTTCAGGATACAGCCTTCCTCCAGCGGTTCTTCATAGCAGTTTACCACCTGCAATTTATTTTTCACACAGCTGCCCATCAGCACCTGTATTTTACTGTTGGTAATATACACGTGTGCAGAAACATCTTTTTTCTTCACGGAAATTCACCTCTTTTTCTCTTAGAACCGGTTCAGGAATCGTCCTGCGGTCTGTGCGAGCCACGAGAAGACCGCACCGGTGTTTTCGTCGATATTGCCGTACATGGAGTACATGGGAACGAGAACGGAAACCATAACGCCGGCAACGACAACACCCAGAATGACGATCATCAGCGGTTCGATAATGGACATCATGGACTTGATCGCGGCACTGGATTCATATTCGTAGTCGTCCGCGGTGGAAAGCAGCATTGCGTCCAGCTTACCGGTTTCTTCGCCGACTTTAATGGTATCGCCCAGCTTGCTGTCGAAGCCGTCCATTGCCATAATGGATTCCGACAGGGCGTTGCCCACGCGGATGCTCTTGATACAGTCGTCAAACTGGGAACGGAGATAGCTGTTGTTCACGGTGTCCCGCGAGATCTGCAGGGCGTTCAAAATGGAAAGTCCGCTGGTATACAGCGAAGCCAGCGTTCTGGAAAAGCTTGCCGTATAGACGATACGCACCAGATTGCCGATTTTTGGCAGGTGCACGATCATGCGGTCGATCACCAGACGGGAAGCCGGCGTTCGCATCAGCATGACAAAGACAACCACAATTGCCGCCACCACGCCGATCGCCACATACCAATAATGGGTAAGGAAATCGCTCATGCCCATGAGGATCCGTGTCATCAGCGGCAGTTCCATATCGGTGAACATATCGCCGAACATGGGGAGAATAAACGTAAACATTACAATAATGACCAGCACCAGCAGAATGACCAGCACCAGCGGATACGCCAGAGCACCCTTGACCTGCGATTTGATACGCTGCTGTTTCTGGAAATGCTCGCCCATGTTGATAAACGTATCCCCGATCTTACCGCTTGCTTCGCCGGCACGCACCATGCTGATGAGCAGTTCGGGGAACACCTTGCCCTGATCTGCCATTGCATCGGACAACGCCTTGCCGTGTTTCAGGTCGGTGGTGATGTCAGAGAAGCATTTTCTCGCAAACTTGGAAATGCTGGCACGATTGGAAATAATATTGAACGACTGGATCACCGAAACGCCCGCGTCCAGCAGGCTGCCCAGCTGGCGGCAAAAGTCCGTCAGTTCCTTGGCTTTCAGCTTGGAGCCGAACGAAGTCTTGCTGGTCTGGGTGTAGTCCAGCAAGAACAGATCTTTCTTTTTCAGTTCGTTCAGCAGTGCCTCCGGATCGGAAGCAGCAAGCGTCCCACGCACCATTTTTCCGCTCATGGCTGTGGCACGATATTTGTAATTTGGCACTGTATTCACCTCTTTTTGGTGTGGTTTTTTTGCCTTCCTTGAAAAGAAAAGGGGAAAACGTCGCAGGCGGTGGAGGGATTTCACTGAAATCTTTTCCTTTTGTTTCAGATTCCACGAGATAATCCCTCAGTCAGCCTGCGGCTGCCAGCTCAGCACAAGGCACGCCCTACGGGTGCCTTTTCAAGGGAGCCTTTTCTGCACCTTGAATTCTGCCTCCCTTGAAAAGGGAGGGGGACCGCCGCAGGCGGTGGAGGGATTCTACTGAAATCTTTCCCTTTTGTTTCAGATTCCACGAGATAATCCCTCAGTCAGCCTGCGGGTGCCTTTTCAAGGGAGCCTTTTTACTTTCTTCAACGATACACAGGATATTCGCCGGTTCGTTCCTTTATTTTTTCTTCGATATACCGGCACGAATCATCAAAGTGTCTGTCAATCTCATCATTTGAAAATCGGATAACTTCCAGCCCGTACTGCTCCAGCACTTCCGTTCGAACGCTGTCATATTCCTCACCCTCCACGGTATAATGTTGAGAGCCGTCCAATTCGATTATCAGCTTTGCCTTACTGCAATAGAAATCAACAATGTACTGGTCTATCACGCGTTGCCGAAGCCATGTAGGAGAACTTTTTCTCAAATAGTCATACCACAAATGTCGTTCCTGTTTTGTCATGTTTTTTCGAAGCATTCGAGCAGTATCGCACAATTTTTTATTGTAGCCAGTAAAATGATAATCTTTTTCCATAACAAATCCTTTAAGCAACTTGCAACTGCCTCCCTTGAAAAGGGTGACTCCCCACGGGGTG
>NZ_KI260296.1:0-755 GCF_000468015.1 Ruminococcus callidus ATCC 27760
GCCGTCAGGCGGGCTTTATGCAGTGTTTCCTAAATGCTGTTGCCCTGGGAAATCGGCTGGAAATTGTTGACTTCTGGGGCGGATAGTGGTATAATAGAAGCAGAACGACCAATGGCAGCAAAGACGTTTGAAAAGGCTACCGAAGATGAATTTGAATTAGCAAAACAAATTATGCACACTGCATTGTTGAATTGTGGATTAGATGAAAATGATACTGTAATCCAAAATTATTTAGGTGGGTATGCTTGTGACAACCCTGCCGAATTTATTGCCGAAGCATTTTCAAGTACGAATAATAATGTTTTAGTGAATGAAGTAAAACGATTATTATCAAAGAAATGGGGCTGTAAAATGTCAATGCTTTTTCCACCAAAAGAAATTATGAGGAATATCAGAATTCACAACGGGTCTGTTTATCTGGTCGGTGAAGTAACAGAGGAACAGAAGAAGATTTTTCAAAAATTTAAAAAGCAAGTAGACGAAGAAAAGAAAAAAAGCAGAGTTGAAACAGACTGACCGTTTGCACATGAACTAAAAAGCTTCTCAAAATACCGCACATTTTGAGAAGTAAAACCGAATATCACAAAAAGCATCTCACCCGAGGTGCTTTTTTCATGCCCCGACCACGGGCATAAACTGCCGGACATATGCCGTTGCCGCTGCATTCGGTGCAGTTATGGTATAAATGGCATAAAACCTGCCAAAGCTAAGGCAAGAAATCGTTAAGGCAATACCGCACAAAGAGCGTCTGGCGA
>NZ_KI260296.1:855-27511 GCF_000468015.1 Ruminococcus callidus ATCC 27760
CAAAGAGCGTCTGGCGACTTTGTACGCCATCTGCCGAAAAATCTGACGATGTATCTTATGTACAAGCTTTGTGTGGTATTGCCCAAGAATTTTCCGCATAGCATCATGAAAATTCTCCATGAAGTTTTTGTAAACCTGCCGCCTGTCCCATTGACATACTAGGTTAGTAGGTGTATAATGAAATCAAACAGAGCAAAGGAAAGTGGTAACTATGATTGTGTCCACAAAAGGGCGAAATGCCCTGAAGCTGATGATGTGTCTGGCACAGGTGGACGACCAAGCGTATACACCGCTGAAAGTCATCTCTGCCCAGCAAAATATCTCTCTCAAATATCTGGAAAACATCACCTCGATGCTCTCCAAGAAAAAGTTTGTGGAAGCGGCAAGCGGAAAGGGCGGCGGCTATCGCCTGTCCCGTCCGCCGGAGCAATACAGCGTGGGAGAAATTCTGCGGGCGGTGGAAGAATCCATCGAACCGGTAAAGTGCATTGAAAACGGAACGCCGATCTGTGAAACTGCGGATTCCTGTTCCACACTGCCGATCTGGAAAGGGCTTTCTGCACTGATCAATAACTATTTGAATTCCATTACCCTTGCCGATGCGGTAAATTATAAAGATGAAGGAGAAGATGTAACATGAGTCATAATGATCTGCTGCGTATTCAGAATTTGAAAGTATGTGCCGGAGAAAAAGAAATTCTTCACGGCATCGATCTGGACATTCACGAGAATGAAGTACACGTCCTGATGGGACCGAACGGCACCGGTAAGTCCACACTGGGTGCTGCACTCATGGGCAATCCTGCTTACACCGTTACCGGCGGCGACATCATCTATAAGGGACAGAATATCAACGAAATGCCGGATAACGAACGTGCCAAGAACGGCATTTTCCTGTCGTTCCAGAACCCCATTGAGATTCCGGGCATCACCGTCAGTGCGTTTATCCGCAGTGCACTGGAAGCCAAGACCGGCAAGCGTGTCCGTCTGTTCAGCTTCAAAAAGGAACTGGAAGAAAAAATGGCACTGCTCCAGATGGATCCGTCCTATGCAGAGCGTGACCTGAACGTGGGCTTCTCCGGCGGCGAAAAGAAAAAGACTGAGATCCTCCAGATGCTGATGCTGAATCCGGAATTTGTCATTCTGGACGAAACCGACTCCGGTCTGGACGTTGATGCTGTCCGCACCGTTTCCAAGGGCATCGAAGCATACCGCAAGCAGTCCAGGGGCAGTCTGTTGGTCATTACCCACAGCACCAAGATTCTGGAAGCACTGCCGGTAGACTATACGCACATCATGGTGAACGGTAAGATCGTCAAGACCTCCGACAGTTCCCTGATTGAAGAAGTCAACGAAAACGGCTTTGCCGCTTATGAAAATGCAGAGTAATCACACTGGATAAAGAAGACTGTACGCAGATTGTGTGCAGAGCCGTCAGGCGAACTTTATGCAGCGTTTCTCAAGTGTTGCAGGAATACCGAAAGGGTGAAAACGCGTGAAAGAAAAACAGCAGATCGCAGATATTGACAGAAGTGTCTACGATATTAAAGATACAGAAACCGATGCCTATAAGATTGATGCCGGCTTGACACCGGCACTGGTAGAACAGATCTCCAAAGAAAAGAACGATCCGGTCTGGATGCAGCAGTTCCGTCTGCACTCCCTCCAGATCTACAACGAATTGCAGGTGCCGGACTGGGGTCCGTCTATCGACGGGCTGAACATGGACAACATTGTCACCTATGTCCGCCCCAATACCAATATGAAAACCAAGTGGTCCGACGTGCCGGAGGACATCAAGAATACCTTCGAACGTCTGGGCATTCCGCAGGCAGAGCGAAAGTCCCTTGCCGGTGTGGGAGCACAGTATGACTCCGAACTGGTGTATCACAATGTGCGGCAGGAAGTTGCCGATCTGGGCGTAGTGTATACCGATCTGGAAAGTGCCATGCACGGCGAATATGCGGACATGATCCGCAAGCACTTCATGAAGCTGGTGCCGCCGACAGACCATAAGTTTGCGGCTCTGCACGGTGCAGTCTGGTCCGGCGGTTCCTTTGTGTACGTGCCGAAGGGCGTGTCCGTGGAGATTCCGCTGCAATCCTATTTCCGTCTGAATGCACCGGGAGCAGGACAGTTTGAACATACGCTGATCATCGTGGAAGAGGGAGCATACCTGCACTTTATCGAGGGCTGCTCCGCCCCGAAATACAATGTGGCAAATCTCCACGCCGGCTGTGTCGAACTGTTCGTGGGCAAGAATGCCACACTGCGGTACTCCACCATTGAAAACTGGTCGAAGAACATGTACAACCTGAATACCAAGCGTGCACTGGTCGAAGAGGGCGGCAAGGTGGAATGGGTTTCCGGTTCGTTCGGTTCTCATGTGTCCTATCTGTACCCCATGAGTATCCTCAAGGGCAAGGGGGCAAAAATGGAGTTCACCGGCATTACTTTTGCCGGAAAGGGACAGAATCTGGATACCGGTGCCAAGGTCGTTCATGCGGCTCCAGACACCAGTTCCTATATCAACACCAAGTCGATTTCCAAGGACGGCGGTATCAGCACGTTCCGCAGTTCCGTTGTGGTCAATAAGGACGCAGAGGGCTCGAAGTCCTCGGTTTCCTGCGAATCCCTGATGCTGGACGCACAGTCCCAGTCGGATACCATTCCGGCAATCGATGTCCGCACCCGCAAGGCAGACGTGGGACACGAAGCACAGATCGGCAAGATCAGCAACGAAGCAATTTTCTACCTGATGTCCAGAGGTCTGAGCGAAGAAGATGCCCGGGCATGCATCGTCAGCGGCTTTGCAGACAACGTTTCCAAGGAACTGCCGCTGGAATATGCGATCGAAATGAACAATCTGATTCGTCTGGAAATGAAAGGCAGCATTGGGTGAGGTGAGCATGATGGAAAATAATACAATTCGAGTAAATGCACTTCCGACACTGACATGGCACAGACTGCATGTCAATGCCTGCAAAACAGAACCCTATACACCGGTGAAGCCCTGCACCGTGCAGACCGTTTCCGAAAACGGTGTTGCAGCAGTTTCCGCACTGGAGCCCTGCACCGACTGCAGTGCCGTGGAAACCGGCGTGGGCAGGAATGTGGACAACCTGTTTCAGTGGGGCATGACCGTGACCGTTCCGGAAAACGGCAGCGACACCCTGCGTATGGAAATCGGCAGCGAGGACGGCGGCGACTGTGCGGCATTTGTCCATGTACAGGCAGAAGCCGGCAGCGAACTGACACTGGTGCAGATCTGGAAAGCAGACGCTTCCCATGCGGCACTGCGGACTGTGATTCGTGCAGAGGCCGGAGCAACTGTTCGGCTGGTGCAGATCCTTGCCGATGCCAGTGCAGAGTGCATCAATGATGTGGGCTGTGTCACCGGCGAAAAGACTTCTTTTGAGGTGATCCGGCTGTATCTGGCACAGGGCAATGTGATTTCCGGTATCCGTACCGATCTGGCAGGAAACGGCAGCAGTTTCACCTGCAAATCCGGCTATCTGGTAAAGCCGTCCAAAAAGCTGGATATGAACGTGATTGCCAACCATATCGGCAAGAACACCCAGAGTGACATTCAGGCAGACGGCACCTTGTACGACGGAGCCGAAAAGGCATTCCGCGGCACCATTGACCTGAAGCGTGGCTGTGCCGGCTCGGAGGGTAAGGAAGAAGAAAACGTGCTCCTGCTGGGAGATGACGTTGTCAATAAGACCATTCCGCTGATCCTTTGCACCGAAGAAGATGTCAAGGGCAGCCACGGTGCTTCTATCGGCGAACTGGAACAGGGCATGCTGTTCTACTTTGAAGCCCGCGGCATCAGCAAGAGCGAAGCGGAAAAGATCGTGGCAAAGGCTCGGTTGGAAAAGCTTTGTCAGGAAACTGCTGACGAGAAAGCAGCAGAGTATATGCACCGGAAAATCGAGGAGGTGATCTGACATGACAGCGTGGAATCCGGAAAACGTGCGGCAGGACTTTGTGCTGCTCCAGAACACCGATCGGGTCTATTTTGACAACGCGGCGACTTCCCAGAAGCCGAAGTGTGTGATCGATGCGGTGCAGGAATTCTATGAAAAGTATAACGCCAATGTGCTCCGCGGACTGTACCCCTTGAGCGTAGAAGCTACGGAACGCTATGAAAACGCCAGAAAAACCGTGCAGCGGTTTATACATGCTGCCTGTCCTGAGGAGATCATCTTCACCCGAAATGCTACAGAGAGCATGAATCTGGTGGCGTACAGCTACGGCATGGCAAACCTGAAAGCCGGTGACGAGATTCTGGTTTCCATTCTGGAACACCACAGCAATATTCTGCCGTGGCAGATGGTTTCCCGTGCCACCGGTGCCAAGCTGGTCTTTCTGGAATGCGAGCCGGACGGCACCATCCCCAAGGAAAAAATGGACGAGGCTTTCTCGGAACACACCAAGCTGGTGGCAGTGACACAGGTTTCCAACGTGCTGGGCTGTGTCAACGATATTCCGGAACTGGTGAAGCGTGCCAGAGCCTGCGGTGCAGTAATCCTGATGGACGCGGCACAGAGTGCCCCTCATATGCCCATTGACGTGCAGAAACTGGACGTGGATTTTGTGGCATTTTCCGGTCATAAGATGCTGGCTCCCATGGGGATCGGCGTGCTGTACGGCAAGCAGGAACTGCTGGAAAAAATGCCGCCGTTCCTCACCGGCGGGGAAATGATCGAAACCGTTTCCCGCTACGATGCAGTCTATGCGGAACTGCCCCACAAATTCGAAGCCGGCACGGTCAATGCCGGCGGAGCCGTGGGACTGGCTGCGGCAATCGATTATCTGGAATCCTACGGTATGGACACTCTCCATGCTGTGGAGCAGGAACTGACAGCCTATCTGTTCCGCGGCATGAATGCCATTCCCCATGTACATGTGCTGGGGTCACAGCGGGAGGACAACCATACCGGTATCGTTTCCTTTACCGTCGATCAGGTGCACCCGCACGACATCAGCGAAGTGCTCAGCAGCGACGGCATGGATATTCGTGCCGGTCACCACTGTGCACAGCCGCTGCACGATCATCTGGGAATCCATTCCACTGCCCGTGCAAGCCTGATGTTCTATAACACCAAAGAGGAGATCGACCGGTTCTTAGAGAGCGTTTCCAATATTCGGAGAAGGATGGGCTTTGGCAATGAATAATTTTTATAACGAGATCCTGACGGAACACAACGTCCGTCCGGAATTCAAATATGATCTGGAATGTCCGACCATTCAGCTGGAGGGTGTCAACCCCAACTGCGGCGATGACATCTGGCTGAATCTGGTCATGAAGGACGGCGTGATTCAGGACGCATCTTTCAACGGGGACGGCTGTGCCATTTCGCAGGCATCTGCGGATATTATGATCGGCATGATCATCGGCAAGACCAAGGCAGAGGCACTGCATCTGTCAGACCTGTTCCTGAAAATGATCAAGGGCACGGCAACTGATGCGGAAGTGGAGGAGCTGGAAGAAGCTTCTGCACTACAGGATATTTCCCATATGCCGGCACGGGTAAAGTGTGCCGTGCTGGGCTGGCGTACCCTGCGGGAAGCCATTGAAAAGCTGGACAGCGAAGCGTAGAGCGTATGCATAGGTGCTGTCTGAGAACCTGTTTTCGTGGAATGCCACTGAAAGCAGGTTTTTCTATGGGAGGAATCATCATGCAATCCATATTGATCAAAGATACCACACGGGAAGAACGAATCCGTATTGTGAATCAGTCGCTGCAGGTCTGCGGACAGACCTGTGAATTCTGCAACGGCTGTGACAATCTGGGCGGCGGTCTGGTGGACAGCTATTTCCAGCCGTATATCGACGGAGAAAAAGAAATTTCAGAATGAAACGCCGCGTATCACCGCGGTTTGGTGAGGTAAGTACATGATAGAAGAAATCACAATACAGGAACTGGCAGCCATGGAGCCGTCTGCCTGTCAGATCATCGACATGCGGGACAGTACGGCGTTTGCTCTGGGGCATATCGACGGGGCAGTGCTGATCCCGCAAAAGGAACTGGAAGCCTCTCACGAGAATCTGCCCAAGGATAAAACACTGGTGATCTACTGCCGCAGCGGTATCCTGAGTGCTGATGTGGCGGAACAGCTGCGGGAAGAAGGCTACGCGGCAGTGAATCTGGTGGGCGGCTATGTCAAGTGGCTTCAGGAGAAGATCCGGCGGGAAACCAAAAACGAAAAGGCTGCCGAAGTGGAACAGGGACTGCGGAAAAAGTTTCATCGGGTGATCTTCAGCCGGTTTGCCAAGGCAATCAAGACCTATGACCTGATTCAGCCCAACGACCGCATTGCCGTGTGTATTTCCGGCGGCAAGGACTCGATGCTCATGGCGAAGCTGTTTCAGGAGATTCAGCGGCACGGGAAATTTCCCTTTGAACTGGTCTTTCTGGTCATGGATCCCGGCTATAGTGCCGAGAACCGGCAGATCATCGAATCCAACGCCAAGCTGCTGCAAATTCCCATTACCGTGTTCGAAACCAATATTTTTGATTCGGTGTATCACGTGCAGAATAACCCCTGCTATCTCTGTGCCCGTATGCGGCGTGGACATTTGTATAACAAGGCAAAGGAACTGGGCTGTAATAAGATCGCTCTGGGACACCATTTTGACGATGTCATTGAAACGATTCTCATGAGCATGATCTACGGCGGACAGGTGGAAACCATGATGCCGAAGCTGCACAGTGCCAATTTCGAGGGCATGCAGCTGATTCGCCCCATGTACCTGATTCGGGAAGCCGACATCAAGCACTGGTGTCGGTATCACGACTTGCAGTTTATCCAGTGTGCCTGCCACTTCACGGACACCTGCACTACCTGTGATCCTGACGAACGGACGGTTTCCAAGCGTATGGTGGTGAAGCAGCTGATCGCCAAGCTGGCAGAGGAAAATCCGCAGATCGAAAAGAACATTTTCCGCAGCGTGGAGAATATCAACCTGAACAAAATCATTTCGTACCAGAAAGATCACGTGGTGCATAGCTTTCTGGACGATTATCGGAATGAGTAGACCATTTCAAAAAATGGACTCCATTCACCACAGAAGATCCCCAGACGACCGCGGCTTTCCGGCTTGCGGTCGTTTTATTTTATTGTTACCCTATGGAAGCACTGCATAAAGCCTGCCTGACGGCTTTGCACGCAATCTGCTTGCAGATTTTTCGTCATATTGCCCAGAAATCTGACGACGCATCTTACGCACAAGCTTTATTCAGTGTTTCTCCAAGTCTTTAATAAACTTATCGTATTGTGTTTTAGATTCTGCCTTTAATGCTTCCAAATACTCTTTACGAGCATCTAAGAATAAACTATTAAAATCATCTGTTATTTCTTTCATTGCCATTATTTCTCTTTTTATCCTGGCTATTATTTTTAACCATATTCATTAATAATTCTTTCATTTCAGGAGATAAGCAGCTTTTGGGCTTAAGCATTCTAATTATTTCACTTAAAACGGCACCAAAATCATCTATTATTTCTAACTCACCATGGTCAACCCAAACAAAATTCCTTGTTATTTTTGAAAAACATAATTGTTCACCATCACCTATTAAATCTGCAATTACAATCAAGTCTTCTGGTAAGTCTCCAGAGTTCATAACAAACTTGTCCGGCCCATAAAAATGTGCCAATGAGTTTCTAATTTGTGCTTCATTCGTGAAACTTAACCATTCTTTATATGTTTCAGGAATAAAAACATTGTGTTTATTTTCCCAATTAGAAATCATTTCATCTGATGCAGGTTGTTTGAACCATGAAGCATCGTCACCATAATCAGATGCAATCTGTTCGCATAAGCACACAAGTTCTTTGATTTTCTCCATTAAACTATTGTGAGGAATATTCATAATAGTATTTCCTTTTTAATTATTAAAATTTTATTATACAATCAACACAACCACCCTCTCCATAAATAACAGGTATCAGCACCTTAGAACAGTGGTTTTTCTTGATTGAATCACTTTCATTATACCATACTCTACAAAAAATATCCAGCATAAAATATCCAGCGTAAGTGTCAAGCAAAAGTAGGCAGCATTTCTCGAAATCGTCACGATGCACAAAATCAGAACGATAAATCAGTGAAAGGCTTGCAAGCGGAAATTTGTTTCAGCCATTTCATACCCGAGGGGATAGAGAAGCTTTTTGTGAATTCAGGAAGCACTGCATAAAGCCCGCCTGACGGCTTTGCACGCAATCTGCGTGCAGATTTTTCGTCATATTGCCCAGAAATCTGACGACGCATCTTACGCACAAGCTTTATTCGGTGTTTCTCCCTGAAAAACAGAAAAACCGTAAAGAATCCAAAAACTTCTGCGAAATCCGCCGGATTTCGAATTGACTTTTCCGGCAGAGAATGGTATAATAAGCTACATATATTTATCGTCTGTGTCTGTTTGGAAAGCACCGATTTTGCATAAGTTTTGTGCGGTGCTGCCTCTGCACAGATGCTGACAAAATGCCGAGGAAGGAACGAGTGACATGAATTTTTTAGAGGAAAGAATCGTAAAGGACGGTATCGTCAAGGAAGGCAACATTCTGAAAGTGGACAGCTTTCTGAATCACCAGATGGACGTGACCCTGTTCCAGCAAATGGGGGAGGAGTTCAAACGCCGCTTTGCAGACAAGGAGATCAACAAGATCCTGACCATTGAGGCTTCCGGTATCGGTATCGCCTGTATCGTGGCAAGCTGTTTCCACGTGCCGGTGGTGTTCGCCAAGAAGTCCAAGAGCGTCAACATTGACGGTGCGGTCTACGTGGCAGAGGTGGAATCGTTCACCCACAAGTGCAAAAATCAGGTGATCGTTTCGAAAAAGTTTCTGCACCCCGAGGACAAGGTGCTGATCATCGATGATTTTCTGGCAAACGGCTGTGCCCTGCAAGGACTGATCTCCATTGTGGCACAGGCGGGTGCAACCGTTGAGGGCATCGGCATTGCTGTAGAAAAGGGCTTCCAGCAGGGCGGACGCATTATCCGGAATCTGGGCTATCCGCTGGAATCTCTGGCAATCG
This sequence comes from Ruminococcus callidus ATCC 27760, assembly GCF_000468015.1. GTDB lineage: Bacteria > Bacillota > Clostridia > Oscillospirales > Ruminococcaceae > Ruminococcus_C > Ruminococcus_C callidus. The sequence continues at coordinate 9,905 of NZ_KI260296.1, forward strand.
TAGACAGTATGGACGCTTCCACCGGCACCATTGTCTTTCGGGAACAGAACTGAAAGGCGGCGGACAAATGGAAAAACAAAAATTTTCAGCCCGCGTGAAACAGGCGATGGGGGAAGCTTCCATTACGAACCTGTACCAGCTGAACGGCATGGTGCCGGTGCATAAGGCGATTCCCTTTGGCTTGCAGCATATCCTCGCCATGTTCGTGGCAAATATTGCCCCGATCCTGATCGTAGGCGGAGCCTGCGGACTGGCGGCTTCTGATATGGCAATGCTGATCCAGAGTGCCATGCTGATTGCCGGTATCGGCACGCTGGTGCAGCTGTTCCCGATTTTCCATAAAATTGGTTCCGGACTGCCGATCGTCATGGGCATCAGCTTCACCTTTGTGTCGGTGCTGTGCTTTATCGGTGCCCAATACGGCTATGGAGCGATTATGGGAGCCGTGCTCATCGGCGGCATTGTGGAGGGCATACTGGGGCTTTTTGCGAAGTTCTGGATCAGGGTCATTGCCCCGATCGTGTCCGCCAGCGTGGTCACGGCAATCGGCTTTTCGCTGCTGACAGTCGGAGCAACCTCTTTCGGCGGCGGCAGCGGCAGTGCAGATTTCGGCTCTGCGGAAAACTGGATCCTCGGCTCTGTAACGCTGCTCTGCTGTATCCTGTTCCACATTTTCGCGAAGTCCTACTTCAAGCAGCTGTCCGTGCTGTTTGGTCTGGTAGTGGGCTATATTCTCGCGGTGTTTATGGGAAAGGTCGATTTCTCCGCCCTGCGGGAAACCTCGGTCATTGCGGTTCCACACCTGATGCCGTTCCGCATGGAGTTCCACGCTGATGCCATTGTGTCGGTGGTGCTGATCTTCCTGGTGTCTGCCACGGAAACCATTGGGGATACCTCGGCACTGGCTGCCTCTGGTCTGGATCGTGACGTGACCCCGCAGGAAACCTCCGGTTCGATTGCCTGTGACGGCTTTGTCAGCTCCCTTTCCTCCGTGTTCGGCTGCATGCCGATCACTTCGTTCAGCCAGAACGTGGGACTGGTGGCAATGACCAAAGTGGTAAACCGGTTCACCATTGCCATCGGAGCCGTGATCATGATCCTTGCCGGCATTTTCCCGTTCTTCGGAGCACTGCTGGCAACGCTGCCGGACGCAGTGCTGGGCGGCTGTACCATTATGATGTTTGGCACCATTGTAGTCAGCGGCTTGCAGATGATCAGCAAGTGCGGCTTTACCCAGCGGAATATGATTATTGCCGCACTGTCCCTGAGCATCGGTCTGGGCTTTACCGAATGTGCAGATCTGTTTGCGATTTTCCCCCGGATGGTGCAGAATGTCTTTGCACAGAACTGTGTTGCCGTGGTATTTCTGGTGTCGATCCTGCTGAATCTGGTGCTGCCGAAAAATATGGAGGCAGAAAAGGTGACCGAACAGAAAAAGAAAAAGGCATAAGAGCCTGTGCAGTATCTGGTTTTGTTTCACAGGAGGTGGTGCAATGACAAAAAAGTATACGTATCTGGTACATATTGCTTTGTTTTTGGCAGCAATGATCCTGCTCTGTCTGGGCTTTTTTTTGGAAAACCCTAATGGCGGACTGATTGCAGAACAGCGTGCCATGCCGACCTGTAAAGAGGTACAGGAAGTGGCAGAAGAAACCCGCTCTGATGTAGCGGCTCCGCAGGGCGTGACCAGAGAGTTTCACTTTACGCTGGACAACAATCTGACGGAAAAGCAGCTGATGTTTTATGTTATCAACAGCAATACCAAGGTCTATATCAACGGAGAACTGGTCTTTGACAAGCATCGCATCGAAACCAACAAAGTCAGTGCCACGGGCTGTTATTGGGTCAATCTGACACTGCTTCGTGCAGACAACGGAAAGGAAGTCACCGTAGAGCTGCAGCCGCTGTATGCCGCAACTGTCAAACGTGCTGTGACGTTTTATGAGGGCAGCCAGTATCCGCTGTTCTGGAAGATTTTGAAACAGGATGCAGTTTTTTGCTTTTTCGGGATATTTCTGATTTTATTCGGTATTATCTATCTGGGCATTGCGTTCTACTATCGTGTCAAAATGCGGATCCGTCTGAATCTTTCGTCATTGGGCATGGTTTCCGTGCTGGTGGGGTGCTGGAAAATTTCAGACACCTGTCTGATCACATGGCTGTTGCCGGCACATGTGCGGTTTTTTTCTTATTTAAGCAGCATCGCCATACTGCTGCTGCCATTTTTCGTGGCCATGTACATCAATATTTCTGCCCGACCGCACAGCACCATTCAGAGGGCAATGTACGGGCTGATGATCGGCAATGCTGTGCTGGCGGCGATAGCGGGTCTGCTGCACCTGCTGCGGATCGTGGCACTGCGGGAATCACAGGGCCTCTTTGTCTATCTGATTCTGGCAGAAGCAATTTTTATGATCGTATTGGAGTTCGTCATTTATCCCCGGCACAGAAACGACATGCGGCACAAGCTGTTTATGGCTTCGGTAATTTGCCTGATGCTGTCGATCTCGCTGGATGTGCTTTGCTTTTTGATATGGCATTCTTCCAATTTGATGTTTTTCACCATGATCGGCATTGTCGTGTACATCGTGGTAATTGGAATTCTTACGCTTCGTAATGCACAGGACAAGCTGTTCCGTGACAAAGCGACTGGTCTGTATAATCGGAACAAGTGCAACGAACTGATCCATATGGGAATCGCACCGGATGACCGGCTGTGCTTTATGATGTTCGACCTGAACGGTTTGAAAAAAACCAACGACAATTGCGGACATGATGCCGGCGATCAGATGATCGCAAAGTTCGCCGAAGTGCTGCGAAACAGCATTCCCGCAGGCAATTTTATCGGCAGAAGCGGCGGCGACGAGTTTATCAGCATTATCTATAATACTGATGAAGAACGGGTAAAAAAGATCATTGCAGATATGTGGGAACAGATCACTGTATTCAATCAGGAAAACGAACACGGTGTATGGCAGCTGGGAACAGCGGTGGGCTATGCCTTTGTGAAAGAGGTGGGCAGCCGTTCCTATAAGGATCTTTATAAACTGGCAGATAAGCGTATGTATGAAAATAAACGTGCCATGAAAGCTGTACGGACAGAGTAGTAAAGGAGTTTTGTTATGACAACACAGGAATTTCAGAAGAAGATCAAACGCGTCCTGATCACAGAACAGGAGATACAGGACAAAATTCAGGAAGTGGGTGCACAGATCAGTCGGGAATACGAGGGCAAGCCGCTGCTGCTGGTGAGTATCCTCAACGGGGCATTCGTGTTTATGGCAGACCTGTGCCGTGCTATTACCATTCCCTGTGAAACGGCTTTCATGTGTGCCAAGAGCTATTACAACGGCACATCTTCTTCCGGCATCGTCAAGATCACCATGGATCTGATGCAGGACATCAGCGGCTATCATGTCATCATTGCCGAGGACATCATCGACACCGGCAGAACCCTGAACGACGTGCTGAAGCTGCTGAAAGCGAGAAACCCGCTTTCGCTGAAAGTCATCACCCTGCTGGACAAGCCGGAACGCCGTCTGGTAAAGCTGGACGCAGACATTTCCCTGTTTACCATTCCGGATCATTTTGTGATCGGCTATGGACTGGACTGCGGCGAGATCTATCGCAATCTGCCGTATATTGCGGAATATGATGAAGGAGAAGAAGTATAATGTTTGAAAAGATTTTTCACCTGAAAGAGCATAACACCAATGTCAGGACGGAGTGTATTGCCGGCGTTACTACATTCATGACAATGGCGTACATTCTGGCAGTCAACCCCAGCATTTTGAGTTCGACCGGCATGAATCCCACTGCCGTACTGCTGGCAACCTGTCTGGCATCATTCTTCGGCACCATGTGTATGGGCATGATGGCAAATCTGCCCTTTGCCCTGTCTGCCGGCATGGGACTGAACGCCTTTTTCGCCTATACCGTCTGCGGTAACATGGGCTATCCGTGGCAGGTGGCACTGCTTGCCGTGTTCGTGGAGGGTATCGTCTTTATTGTGCTGTCCCTGACGAATGTGCGGGAAGCATTGTTCAACGTCATTCCGCTTTCTCTGAAAAAAGCGGTTTCCGTTGGTATCGGCGTGTACATCGCCTTTATCGGCTTGCAGAACGCCGGTGTTGTTGTCAACAGTGATTCCACGCTGGTAACAGTCGTTTCCTTTACGGACAACTTCCGTACCGGCGGCATCTGTGCCCTGCTGGCAATTATAGGTACCCTGTTTACCGCGTTCCTGTACATCAAGCGGGTGAAGGGCTCGATTCTGATCGGCATTCTGGCAACATGGGTGCTGGGCATTCTCTGCCAGCTGACCGGTTTGTACGTTGTAGATCCGGAGGCTGGCTATAACAGCCTGCTGCCGGCATTTTCCATGACCGACTTCTCTGCACTGGGCGATACGTTCGGGCAGTGCTTCAAATTCGACTTTGACGGTGTCAGCATTGTGAACTTTATCGTGGTTATCTTCTCGTTCCTGTTCGTGGATATTTTCGACACACTGGGCACGCTGATCGGCGTGTGCAACAAGGGCAATATGCTGGACAAGGACGGCAAGCTGCCCCAGATCAAGCCGGCACTGATGGCAGATGCAGTTGCCACCTCCGCAGGTGCAGTTCTGGGTACTTCCACCACTACCACATTTGTAGAATCCTCCGCCGGCGTGGCAGAGGGCGGCAGAACCGGTCTGACTGCGGTAGTCACTGCGGTGCTGTTCCTGATCTCCATGCTGTTTGCCCCGATCTTCATTGCCATTCCGTCCTTTGCGACGGCTCCGGCTCTGGTCATCGTCGGCTTCCTGATGTTCACCACCATTCCGGACATCAAATTCTCCGAAGAAAGCTTTCTGGAAGCCATTCCGGCATACCTGTGCATCGTGGCAATGCCGCTGTTCTACAGCATCTCGGAGGGCATTTCCATCGGGATCATCTCCTATGTAGTACTGCATCTGGTTTGCGGCAAGGGCAAGCAGGTGAAACCGCTGATGTATGTTCTGGCGGTGCTGTTCGTGCTGAAGTATATTTTCCTTTAAATGCATCTGGGCGATACAGCCCTTGTAATTGTAAGAGCCTGCTTTCGGTTTGTCCGGGAGCAGGCTCTTATGCAGTGTTTCCCTTGTTTTTCAGCCGAAACTGTGTTATAATAGAGCATGTACTTGTTTTGCACTTCAAACGAAAGGAATCGTCTATGTCTGAAATTACTACCCTTACCCAAACTCTCCGTGATGCGATCTCTGCCCGCATTTACGGCAAAGAAGATGTGATCGAAAAGGTGCTTGCCGCCCTGTACTGCGGGGGACACGTGCTGCTGAACGATATTCCGGGAACCGGAAAAACCACCCTTGCCCGCACCCTTGCCGGAGCACTGGACGCGGACTTTCACCGTATCCAGTTTACACCAGACCTGCTGCCTACCGACCTGATCGGCGTGAGCATTCCGGAGCCGAAAACCGGTGCGTTTACGTTCCGGAAAGGGGCGGTGTTCACCCAGATTTTGCTGGCGGACGAGATCAACCGTGCCACGCCCCGCACCCAGTCGGCACTGCTGGAGTGCATGGAAGAACGGCAGGTCACTGCGGACGGCGTAACGTATCCGCTGGAGGAGCCGTTTTTCGTGATCGCCACCCAGAACCCTGTGGAGATGCAGGGGACATTTCCGCTGCCGGAGGCACAGCTGGACCGCTTTCTGCTCTGTCTGTCGCTGGGGTATCCGGAAAAGGAACAGGAACTTGCCCTGCTGTCCCGTCCTGCGGCAGTGCCGGAGAGCAAGCCGGTGGCAACTGCGGCACAGCTGCTGGCAGCACGGCAGGAGCTGGCACAGGTGACCGTTTCTGCCGCTGTGCAGGAATATCTGGTGGAACTGGCTCACGCCTCCCGTGAGCACCGCGGGATACAGCTGGGGCTCAGCACCCGCGGCATGCTGTCGCTGCTGGAAGTTTCCAGGGCAGCAGCAGCGATGCATGGCAGAACCTACGTGACACCCGATGACATCAAGTGGATCGCCGCCGACTGCATGGCACACCGCATGACCGCACGGGGCAGCATGTGGGAGGAGAATCAGGAAACCTGCCGCAGCATTGCCGAAGAACTGCTGCAAACAGTTCCCGTGCCAAAGGAATCGCTATGGAACTGATCGCAGTAATTTTGCTGGTGCTGCTGGTGCTGTTCGGAGAGGTGGGACTGTACCGCCGGCGGGGACTGGAAGGGCTGTCCTATTACTGTCACTTTTCGGAAACAGAACGCACCGAGGGCGAATCTCTGCAATTTGTGGAAACTGTTACCAATGACAAAACACTGCCGGTGCCGTGGCTCAAGGCAGAACTGACCACGTCCCGCTGGCTGGACTTTCCGGAGGCGAATTCTGCTGTCACCGGAGAAAACCGGTTTGTCAGCAGCTTTTTCTCCGTCCGCAGCCGTTCCCGTGTCAGCCGCGTCTGGGAGATCACCTGCGAAAAACGCGGGGTATATGAAATGGAACATATCGTGCTGGTAACGTCGGATTTGCTGGGTATCGTGCGGCTCTCTCTCCATGCCGCAGACCACGGCGAAAAGCTGACCGTACTGCCGAAGCGGCTGACCGAAGCGGGGCTGCTTCTGCCGAAGCTGCTGCGGCAGCAGTACGGGGAACAGGCGGTGCGGTACAGCCTGCTGACAGATCCCTGCCTGTCTGCCGGTGTGCGGGAATATGTGACTGGTGATCCGATACACCGCATGCACTGGAAAGCTTCTGCACATGCCGGAACGCTGCTGATGCGGCAGGAGGAACGGACGGCTCGGCAGACGGCAACGGTGCTGCTGGCACTGGAATCCCACCGCCCCGATGCCGGACAGATGACACCGGACAGCGAATTGTTGGAGCACACCATTCGGGTGTGTGCCCAGTGCCTCTGGGAATTTTGCAGCAACGGCTGGCAGGTGCGGCTGTGCGTAGGGGAACGCAATGCCAAGGGCAACCCCATTGCCACGCCCTACGGTGCCGGCAATACCATGTATCACCGGCTTTTGCAGCAGCTGGCGGAGTTGCAGTTGCAGGACGTGCTGTCCATGCCCCGGCTGCTCTCACTGTCTGCCAGCCGCATGACACAGGAAACCGTGCTGCTGATCACGCCCTATACAGACCGGCGTGTGGCACGCTGGAAGCAACAGTCCGGCGGGTTGGTGCTGGTGACGGGACATGCCCATGACAGCGGAAACTGTGCGGATGCCGTCGTTCCTGCACCGGAGTATCTGCGAAACGGGGAGGCGGCATTATGAAAAATATCCGCTTTTGGCTGCACTGGCTGCTGGTAACGGCACTGGCTGCGGCTCTCTATCCCTTTCCGGTGCTGCTTCGCGTGTGGAGCAATGGGGAACAGTGGACGGCTCCGGTGATGACGGCAGCCCTTGCAGGCTGTGCATGGCTGGGCATGCTGTATATCCTGTTGCTGCGGCGGCAGTACGCCAGACACCCCAAGTGGATCAACGGCGGTGTCTGGGCAATCACGCTGCTGCTTTGCATGGCAGGCTGTCTGTTCGCCCCCTATCCGGCAAGGCTGGCACAGGTGCTGTGGGGAATTCTGGCAGGCGGCTGCTTTTTCGGCAGTGCACGGCTGGTGTTTCACCCGCTGGAGCATCTGGCACACCCGAATGTATTTGTGGGGCTGTGCCTGTGGGACTGCTTCACCGGATTCCTGTTATATCTTAGCCATGCCAAGCTGCCCTTTGTGCCGGTGATGCTGCTGTTTGCGGCGAATGCGGCACTGTTTGCCCTGATCCACAATCGGGACGCTATGGAACGCATGCTTTCCGGTCGGGACGGGGACACATGGGAACTGCCGACGGAGATCCGGAAGTCCAACGGAAAGCTGATGGGCGTGCTCTGCGGCATAGGGCTGCTTCTGGTGCTGTGCAGCCGACCGCTGGCAAAAGTCATGCGTTGGGCGTGGCGGCTGCTGTACACGGCAGTGTGGTACGCTCTGCGTTGGCTGCTCTCCCGCGGCAGTCAGGAACAGACTGCGGAACTGCCGGAGGACACATCGGAACAGGTGATGCAGCTACAGCAAAACGGTGCTGCCGGCTGGATTCGGCTGGTGATCGAACTGGTTCTGCTGGTGGCAGTGCTGGTGCTGGTCATCTGGAAACGCCGCGAAATTGGCGATGCACTGCTTTCCGCGTGGTACAGCCTGCGGCACTGGATACAGCGGCATCTGCGGAAAAACCACGCGGAGCAGCGGAACGACCGGCACGAGGCGTACTGCGACTATGTGGAGGACTTGCTGACTGCTGAACAGCCGGCTCCGTCTGCGGCAGCCCTGTACCGCCGCCGTGACTGGAAAAAGGCTTACCGCCGGTATCAACGTTTGCCGGAACAGGCGGAACGCTTCCGGCTGGGGTACGCGTTGCTGCTGGCACGGCTGCCGGAAGAAGTTGCCCTGCCGGCAGCCAGTCCGGCGGAAATTCTGAACCATCTGTCCACCGGTGGGGAACAGGAAACGCTGCCTCAGTGGAACACGGTGACAGAAGCCTATACTGCCTTGCGGTACGGAGAAATTCTGCCGGAGCATGAAGCATTTGCGGCAATGGATACACTTTTGAAAAGACGTTCATAGGATAAAAAAAGCCAGCCCACGGGAAATCTCCCACGGGCTGACTTTATTTTTATGCAGCGTTGTCTTTATTCGTCGTCTTCGCTGTGCGTTACCTGAATGCCCAGTACGTCCAGACTTTCGGCATCTACCGGAGCAGGGCAGGCACTCATCAGTTCGCTTGCGTTCTGCACCTTCGGGAATGCCACCACGTCACGCAGACTTTCCGCCTGTAACATTACCATTGCCAGACGATCCAGACCAATGCCAAGACCACCGTGAGGCGGTGCACCGTAGTGGTACGCCTCTACCAAGAAGCCGAACTTGGCTTCGATTTCCTCGTCGGTCAGTCCCAGTGCCTGGAACATCTTTTCCTGCAACTCGTAATCGGTGATACGAATGGAACCGGAGGACAGTTCTGTACCGTTCAGCACCAAATCAAATGCCTTTGCAGTGACACGTGCCGGATCGCTGTCCAGATAGGGCAGGCACTCGTCCATGGGCATGGTGAACGGGTGGTGCATTGCGTCCCAGTGCTGGGTGTCCTCGTTCCATTCGAAGAACGGGAACTGGGTGATCCACAGGAAGTTGAACTTGCCCTCCGGAATCAGATCCAGCTTCTTTGCCACTTCCAGACGGAGTGCTCCCAGTACCGGCAGGGTCACCTTGTTCTTATCTGCCACAATGAGAACCACGTCGCCCTTGGCACAGTCCAGACGGGACAGGATCTCGTCCAGCTTGCCCTCCGGCAGGAACTTTGCGAAAGAGCAGGTGGGCTTCTCATCGTTCCAGCGAATGAATGCCAGTCCCTTTGCACCGATGCCCTTTGCCTTTTCGGTCAGCTTGTCGATTTCCTTTCGTGTCAGCACGGAAGCTGCATTTTTTGCCACGATTGCCCGAACGCTGCCGCCGGCTTCCAGTGCCGAACGGAATACCATAAAGTCTACGTCCTTGACTGTGTCAGACAGATCCTGCAATTCCATGCCGAAGCGGGTATCCGGCTTGTCTGAACCGTAGCGTTCCATGGCTTCCTGATAGGTCATGCGAGGCAGGGGTGTGGTAATATCCATGTGCAGGACTTTCTGGAACAGATACTTCACAAAGCCCTCTGTCAGCTGGAGAATATCTTCTACGTCCACAAAGGACATTTCCAGGTCGATCTGGGTAAATTCCGGCTGACGGTCTGCACGGAGATCTTCGTCGCGGAAGCAGCGGGCGATCTGGATATACCGGTCCATGCCGGCAACCATCAGCAGCTGCTTGTAGATCTGCGGGGACTGGGGCAGAGCATAGAACTTGCCGTTGTGTACGCGGGAGGGGATCAGATAGTCACGGGCACCCTCCGGCGTAGACTTCATCATCATCGGGGTTTCGATCTCAATGAAGTTGTTGGCATAGAAATACTCTCTGGCAGCCAGTGCAATTTTGTGCCGCATCATCAGGTTGTGCTGCAGCGGAGCACGACGGAGATCCAGATAGCGGTATTTCAGACGCAGTTCCTCGTTGGTCTTGGTTTCGTCTGTGATCGCGAAAGGCGGTGTCTGTGCCTTGGACAGCACACGCAGGTCATCTACCAGCACTTCCACAGCACCGGTTTTCATGTCCTTGTTGATGCTGGAACGTTCTGCCACAACGCCCTTTGCCAGCAGCACGTATTCGCTGTGGCAGGACGCAGCCTTTTCAAAAATGGCACGGTCGGTCTGGTCGTTGAACGCCAGCTGTACAATACCGGTTCTGTCGCGGAGATCGATAAAAATCAGGTTGCCGAGGTTCCGCACCTTCTGTACGAATCCGCCCACAACGACGGTTTCTCCTGCTTTTGTCACTTCACCGCAGTAACAGGTGCGGCGTAAATCCTGCATCAAATCCATGATCACTGACACTCCTTTTCAAAATCTTCCACAATGTCGTGGAACATATACTGCACGGCAATATCGTCGAACTTGTCCTCGAATGTTTCGTCCAGAGCAATTTCGATCTGTTCGCCGGTTTCCATATTCTTCAGCTTTGCCTTTTTGTCCTGTAGTTCGTTTTCGCCCAGAACCATGACAAAAGCGGCACCGATCTTGTTGGCATACTTCATCTGTGCCTTCAGACCACGCTGCATCACATCATATTCCACCTGATAGCCGGAAACCCGCAGCTGTTGTCCCAGCTGCATTGTTGTAGGCACAGCACTTTCGTCCATGGGGGCAATGTAGAGATCGCAGCCCTTGGGTTCCTCAAAGGCACAGCCCTGCTGTTCCATTGTCATGATGAGCCGTTCCAGACCCATGGCAAATCCCATTGCCGGAGTCGGCTTGCCGCCCATTTGTTCGATCAGACCGTCATACCGGCCGCCGCCGCAGACAGTGCCCTGTGCACCGATGTCAGTGGTGATGAATTCGAAAACAGTCTTGGTGTAATAATCCAGACCGCGGACGATCTTCGGGTTGATGCTGTAGTCGATGTGCAGGGCTTTCAGATATTCCTGCAATTTTTCAAAGTGTGTGCGGCAGTCGTCGCAGAGATAGTCCAGAATGACCGGAGCATCTTTGGCGATTCCGGCACAGATCGGGCTCTTGCAGTCCAAAATCCGCATGGGGTTCTTTTCCAGACGGGTCTGGCAGGTTTCGCAGAGTTCCTCTTTTTTCGGTTCGAAGTAAGCTTTCAGAGCCTTGTGATACTCCGCACGGCAGACAGGGCAGCCGATGGAGTTGATGTTGAGGGCAATATTCTGTAAGCCGGCACGGTCGAGAATGGTTTTTGCCAGAGAAATGATCTCCGCATCAGAAGCCGGTCCCTGACTGCCTGCCATTTCCACACCGAACTGGTGGAATTCCCGCAGCCGTCCCTTTTGCGGACGTTCGTGGCGGAAGCAGGACAGGATATAGAACACCTTCTGGGGCAGGGCATCATTCAGCAAGCCGTTTTGCAGCATGGAACGAATGGTGCCGGCTGTGCCCTCCGGACGCAGGGTAAACTGGGTTTCCTTTGCGGTGACGGTGTACATTTCTTTCTGTACCACGTCAGTGGTCTCGCCCACGGACCGCAGGAACAGATTGGTGTTTTCAAAAGTGGGGATCCGCGTTTCGTGGAAGCCGAAGCTTTCTGCGGTTTCCCGTGCAATGCGTTCCACCGTGTGCCACTTGTAGATCTGCTTCGGGGTGACATCTTCTGTGCCCTGCGGGCGTGTGATTTTGATTTCCATGTATGAAAAACCTCCTCGCATTCCGAAGACCGGACTGCAAAAAATTTCCCCTTCCGAAAAAGGGGAGAACTGTACTGTAAGTGTCTGTCCGCCGTGGACAGACTAGGACATCTCTTTCAGGCATTCAGGGTCAGATCGACGGATTTCCGATCTCACGCCAGTCTAAGTCACCGCGTTCCAGTGCCATGATGAGGGCTTCTGCGGTGGCGATGTTGGTAGCGACCGGAACATTGTGCACGTCGCAAAGACGGAGCAGATTCATTTCGTTGGGCTCCGAAGCCTTGCGGTTGATCGGGTCACGGAAGAACAGCAGCACATCGATCTCATTGCAGGAGATCCGTGCAGCAATCTGCTGATCGCCGCCTTGAGAGCCGCTGAGATACCGCTGGATCCGCAGACCAGTCGCCTCTGCAACCTGCTTGCCGGTAGTTCCCGTCGCACATAGGGTATGTCGAGAGAGAATACCGCAGTAAGCGATACAGAATTGAATCATCAGTTCTTTTTTTGCGTCGTGTGCAATCAGAGCAATTGTCATATAGGATAACCATTCCTTTCTACATTGTTTATCATATCGAAAATGAAAATACAAAGATCTCATTCTGTGATTTCATAATTATCAGATAATAAGACTACTATATCAATTATACACCATATCGGCAAATTTGTCAAAGAGTTTCTGCCGAAAAATATAAAATTGTGAATTGTATGGTGCTTCCCACGTTTTTTCTTGTGCAATATGACGAAACAAATTCGAATGCGGTTTAATGTGTAGACGTGCTGGTTGCAGAAGTGGTGGTTTCCGTGCCGGTAGTATCTGTAGAAACAGTTGTCTGTGCTCCGACAGCATCTACGCTGACCTGTTCGCCCCTGACAGTTTTTTCGTATGCCTGAATGACAGAGCGGATCATATACTTGGAGTATTCGCCGCCTTCAATGACACCGGCAAAGGCGATTTCCGGATCGTCTGCCGGTGCATAGCCGATGAAGAATGAATCCTGTACACGGTTGCTGACCTGCGGCGTACCGGTCTTGACTGCCACATCAAAGCCCAGATCAGACAGGGAATACCGTGTCGGGAAATTGTTGGTGGAAGCGGCGATCATACCGTTTTCCACATACTGGAACACGTCATCGTTTACCGGCGTGATCTGATCGGCAACTACCGGTTCTTTCTGTTCCAGCTTAGTGGTGTGGCTGTAGTCCCAGATGCTGTCTACCAGATGCGGTTCATAGCGGGTACCGTTGTTGGCAATGGTGCATGCCACATTTGCCATTTGCAGAGGTGTGACTGCCCATTCGCCCTGACCGATCGCACTCTGCAACACCTGACCGATAGTCCAGTCGGCACCCAGTTCTGCAAAGGTTTCCTGATTGGACAGATGACCGGTAGCATCGCCGGTTTCCAGTCCGGTGGACTGTCCCAGACCAAACTTGGTGGCATATTCGGAGATGCGGTCAATGGTCAGTTCTTCAGACAACTTATAGAAGAAGATATTGCAGGAAACCCGTAGTGCCTGTGTCACGGCAATGTCGCCGTGAGAACCGGTACAGTTGTAGTCATGATCCTTGAAATGATAGGTATGACCGCAGAAATAGGTGCTGTTTCCGGTGATGATCTGTTCGTTCAGACCTGCCGTTGCAGTAATGGTCTTGAACGTGGAACCCGGACGGTACAGACCGTCTGTGGCACGGTTGACCAGCGGCGTGTTTTCCGCATTGAGAATGGCTTCATAGTCCACCTTATAGTCTTCCAGATTATAGGTGGGAGCAGTTACCATGCCCAGCACGCCGGCAGTTTTCGCGTCCAGCACTACGATTGCCCCGCAGGAAATCTTTTTCAGCCCCAGCTGTTCGGTTTTGGAATCCCGCAGGCTGTCAAAGTTGTTGATAAAGCCGTCCAGAATGTTCTGCAATTCCCGCTGGTAATCGCTGTTGACAGTCAGCTGTACGGTTTTTCCGGCTTCCACCGGTGTTTTCATATCCGAGGAAACCACTACACCGTTTTCCACGGTGATCTCCTTGATACCGTCTGTACCGCGGAGCGTGCTTTCCATGGCACGTTCGATACCGCTTTTGCCCACGGTGTCGTCCAGAGCGTAGCCCTCGGATTTCAGCTTTTCGTATTCCTCCGCATAGATCGGTCCAACCGTACCGATCTCGTGGGGCACCACATCGCCCTGTGCAACGGAACGAAGTGCTTCCTCGACGATGTCCATGCCGGGGAGCGTAACACCACGTTCTTTCAGTTCTGTGACTACATTCAGCGGCACGTCTTCTGCCAGTGTAAAACGATTGCTGAGAGAGAAGCCCCGCAGCTGCATTTCATACCGGATTCCGGCGAGGATCCGCTGCTGTTCCGGCGTGTAGCTGTCATCAATGTCGTAGTCCGATTTCAGCTTGTCCATGCAGTTGTCTGCGGTGGCATAGACGTTCATTTTCAGATTTTCTTTCAGCTTGCTGACGGCGTTTTCATCGTCGGTGAATGTGTACGGCTGGGTATCGGAAATCGGCAGGGAAGTGCTCCACTCCACGCTGTTTTCGTCTAAAATACTGGTCAGCGAGAGCAGTACCTGATTGCCCTTGGCGTTGTCCTCGGGAAAGGTGTCCGGCTCAATAATGACATTGTAGCCAACCTTGTTTTCGATAATGGCTTTGCCGGAAGAATCCACGATCTCGCCGCGGGTGGCACTGATCGTCTGGGTGTATTTCTGGGTGGAGATACGCTTTGCCGTATAGGTGTCGCTTTCCACGATCTGGATTTTCATCAGCCGCCATGCACAGGCACAGCCTGCCAGAAGAACCAGCATGCTGGCGAGGGTGAGCTTGACATAGCTGAATGCCGTGTGTTTCATAGAAAAATGCTCCTTTCCGGAGAGAATGCCTGTGCGATCATGCGGTTTCTTCCATGGGTTTCAGTTTCTTCTCAATGGTACGCCGCCGCTTTGGCAGCAGGAAACGGTGAATCAGAGAAAAGACTGGATAGCAGATCATGCTGCTGATGACGGTATACGCCAGACAGGGGAGCGTGTGGTGCAGATATAGCTGGGAAACCTGGTGATAGCCCCAGATCGCATACTGAAAGACGAAGTCGAAACCGGTCACCACAAAGGCAGCCACTGCAGTCAGCCAGATCAGATTCCAGAACCGCTGCAGCAGCAGACGGTCGTACATACAGGAAACTGCCAGACAGATCAGGAACAATAAGATACCGTGATAGCCTGCCAGCGTGCCGCAGGAAATATCCAGCAGCAGCCCGCACAGAATGCCGATACCGCCGGAAACGACTGCACCGGAAACCGAAGAAATGCACAGGGCAATGGGAATCAGCAGCAGCGGCTTTGTAAAATCACCGCCGTTTGCGGTCACAAAAGCCAGAAAAATGCAGACTGCATACAAGCCCCAGCGTATGGCATTCCGCAGCTTCGGACGGCGGACTGGTTTCTGGGTGAGAAACTTTCGCTTACTTTGCCGCATCCTGCTGCTCCTTTCCGGCGAAATCCTTGATGACGATAACATTTTTCAGATTTTCCAGATCGACAGACGGACGGATCACGGCACAATAACTCAAGCCGTTGTCCATTGGCTCAATGGATTCCACAGAGCCGATGAGATAGCCCTGCGGGAAAATGCCCACAGAGTTGGACGTGGTGATCAGGTCGCCGCTTTTCAGGGTGGTATCCTTTTCCAGATAGATCATGCGGCAGCGGTAGTTGGAGGACAGCGTCACATCGCCCTCCACAATGCCGGACTCCGACTTGTCCGAAGCCTTTGCACCAATGGAAAGATTCGGAGAGCAGATGGTTTCTACTGTGGCATAGGTGTCAGAGATCTCGGAAATAATGCCCACAAGCCCTTCTGCCGTGACCACCGGATCATAGACGGAAAGCCCGTCGTCACTGCCGCGGTCGATGTAAAACCCGTGGAACGGATCGTTTTCCACATAGCCGATAATGGTGCAGGGGTCGGAGAACTGGTTGTCGGGGTGGTCTTCCTTGATGCCCATGAATTCCGACAGGTCTGCCAAGTCCTGTTTGGTCTTGTCATAGTCCACCATCTGGCTTTCCAGTTCTGCCACACGCTGACGAAGTTCCTCATTTTCAGTCTGGTACGCTTTGGATTTGGTGAATACGTCCAGCGTGTCCTGCACACTGGTGGAAATGCTGTTGGATGCCGAACGGATCGGGTTCAGGATCCTGCCCAGAAATCCGGTAGTCGGCAGCGTATAGCCGTCCTGTGTGACAGCATAGAGCATCATGCCGATCAGCAGGGCAATGATGCAGAGAATGATGCGAAATTTTTTGCTGCGGAAAAAGCCGCCCATAGCTATCAGCCTCCTTTGTCAACCGATTACTCAAATCCTCTGGGATCGTCCGAAACGGCATCGCGGTATTTGTCCAGATTTTCGAGAATTTTTCCCGTGCCCTCTGCCACGCAGTCCAAAGGATATTCTGCGATAAACACAGGCATGCCGGTTTCCTTGTGGATCAGCTGATCCAGTCCGCGGAGCAGTGCTCCGCCGCCGGTCAGGGTAATACCGTGGTCGATGATGTCCGCAGCCAGTTCCGGCGGTGTCTGTTCCAGTGTGCACTTGATCGCATCGACAATGCGGGAAAGGGGTTCAGAGAGAGCCTCCCGCACTTCTTTCGAAGAAATGTTGACATTTTCCGGCAGTCCGCTCATCAGATTCCGTCCCTTGATCTGCATGATCTCGTCACGGTCAACAGGATACGCGGAACCGATCTGCATCTTGATGCTTTCGGCAGTCCGCTCGCCGATGAGCAGGTTGTACCGCTTTTTGATAAAGTTGATGATCGCTGCATCAAACTCATCGCCGGCACAGCGGACGCTCTGGGAAACGACAATACCGCCCAGTGCAATGACAGCCACTTCAGAAGTGCCGCCGCCGATGTCCACCACCATACAGCCGATAGGCTCGGTGGTAGGCAGTCCTGCACCGATCGCCGCCGCCATCGGTTCTTCTACGATCAGAACCGGTTTCGCCCCAGCCTGATCTGCGGCTTCCCGCACTGCACGGCGTTCCACTGCCGTGACACCGGAGGGAATGCAGATGATCACTCTGGCACGGGCGAACATTTTGCCCCGCATGGCTTTCCGGATAAATTCCTGCAATAAAATGGTTGTGGTTTCAAAGTCCGCAATGACACCGTCTTTCAGCGGACGAACGGCAACGATCGAGCCGGGGGTGCGTCCGATGACTTCCTTTGCCTCTTTGCCGACATATTTTGCACGGTCTGTGTGGGTATTGACTGCCACGACAGACGGCTCTCTGATAATAATCCCCTTGCCACGCAGGTAGACAAGGGTGTTTGCTGTTCCAAGATCAATACCAATATCTTTTGTAAACATTGTGTGCTCCTTTTGATGCGTGTCCAGCCGCATCTTGCCCCGTGGTAAAAAAGCCTGCCAATTCGCCTCTTTCCGGAGAAAAGAGAACACTGCCGCCGAAGACCGGTGCAGTGAAGAATCTGTATTCATAAATATGTATACTTGTTTCTTTTTATGAATACTGCTTTTGAAATTTCAGGCAATACCGCACAAAGATTGTGTGACAGATGCGTCGTCAAATTTTTGTGAAATATGACGGGAAATTTGCAAGCAGATGGCGTGCAAAGTCGTCAGACGCTCTTTGTGCGGTGTTACCGTATTCTATTATACCACGAAAAAAGCGGGGTGGCAATCATTTTTTTCAGAATTTTCTGCGAAATCGAAATTCTATCATTTTGTGAAAATCAAACGAAAAACGATGTAAAAATTACAGCAAATGTACCAAATAGTCAAACCAATGCTGTCTTATGGCAATACCGTGCAAAGTCGCCAGACGCTCTTT